>JAKJDW010000009.1 GCA_022705745.1 Patescibacteria group bacterium | reverse complement strand
GTGTGTTTGATGTACTGATGGGTTATGATAGGATTAATCTCTTTAACATTCCAACCATCATTTTTAAGTAATGTTGCCAAGAGGAGATGAAAACCTCCTGTAGATTCTAAAATGAAAGGAATTGTTGCATTCAACCCTAAAGCTTTGAGTTCTTGTGAAAATTGAGAAATAGCTTGAGAATTGTTAGCAATTTGATAAAATCAGGAGTGGTTAGAGCTGAGAAAACAAATATCAATCTTAGCTTTTGCCACATCCAATCCCAGAACATTAATGTTTTGAGGATTAACTCATTTAAATGATGCTTTTAGTGTCATGATGAAGTGGGTAAAAAGTAAAAAGGGAAGTCAAAATCTATTTACAGAATAGTCTACTTGGTTATCAAAGCTCGAAGCTTAACCTATTATAAATTCTTGAATAGATTGAGTGGAATAGGGATAGACTTTGACAAAAGCTAAAAGCTTTAGAAGGGCTAAATCCTCTATTCCACTTGATATTCCCTATAAATTATAACCAATAAGTATATATTTTTCAATATATTTCCTATAGTAGAAGGTTGGCTAAATTCAACGGAGTAAATAAAGAAAAGTTCGCATTACACCTGAAAGAATGCGAATTTAGATTTAATTGTTGATTAAGTAAAGAAGATATTTATACTAAATGTAAGAAAATTTTAAAAGAATATGTTAAAAATTTTTAGCTATTCCGTTCTAGACCCTTCAATTATTATATCGCATCCCTCTTTAGGGAAACTCTTTCTTTCCCCATAAAACTTATTATAATTATGTGTTCATGTTAATATACATACATTATGTCAAAAAAACACATGTTCCTTAATTACTATCGTTCATGAATTAACATTTAAGAGAGCATTATTTAATATGGCTGTTTTGGATATATGTATCCTTTTATATTTATTAGATTCTCAAAAAACATAATAAGTACGGTAAAACATATATTTTAATATATTTGAGAAGAACATAACGATTTGTTTTAATATTTTCATGATTTCTCTATTTAAGTAAATAAAGTAATTTAATAACTATTATAACATAGAAATTATTTTCTTATAATAAGCCGTCATTATGAAAAAATTTTCATAAAGAAATCTTATTTTTTTTTGTATTTTTTGCAATTCCCCCTTGTGGTTATTGATGTATTTTTCAATATATATTTCAATTTTTTCTATTTCTCATATCGGTACTTTGATAAATATATCATCATAAGGAATATCTTCAGTAAAAGGAAATTTTGCTCATGTATCTATGTATATTGGTATTTTCCCCAAACTCAGTGCTTCATATTGTCTGATAGAGTAATTTCAGAATCATCTTATTAATAAAACAAAATCAGATTCAATAAGATTCTCTATATACTGTTTTCTCATTTCATTTTTAGTTTCTGTGGTAAGTGCATGCTTTCTTTGTATAAAATTGAACTTATATTTTTTTTGTTTTTTTATAACTCTTATCACTTTACCTCTAAAATAATTACCTATTCACGCATTTACTAATTTACTGTAAATTCTATCGTTCTTAATTTTCATTAATATTTTTTTAGTTCATTTTATTCTACATATTAATCAAACAATCCTAGTCCCTACATAATATAACCGTGATCTTAGATTATAATAATCGGCATATCATACATATCCTATAGAATATTTTTTGGATGGTGTTTCTTGTATCAATGGGATATTATTGTTATTGTATTTCAAAAAATCTTCTGGAAATGGTGGTAAACAGTATTCATTATTGGGATTTTCTTTCTTTGTTGATCTTTTGAACCATATAATATTATTATCGATATTTATGTAATCAT
Source organism: Patescibacteria group bacterium (assembly GCA_022705745.1). GTDB lineage: Bacteria > Patescibacteriota > Gracilibacteria > Absconditabacterales > Absconditicoccaceae > JALOAF01. Next base: position 37,179 of record JAKJDW010000009.1, on the reverse strand, counting down.
CAATTTCTCCATAAGAAAATACAATAACTTTCTTTTTGTGTTTTTTTGCCTCATGAGCATATTCACTTAATTCTTTCCAGTGATCTAGTAGAAAATATTTTGGATAAACAAAATAATCACAATCTTTTTTTGTGGTTGAAAATATTATTGTTTTCCCTTTTTCAGTTCGTTCTTTTATTTGATTTTTATCTTCTCACCAAATCTCGAAATCAGGAAGTCATAGCAATGGTGCTAAAAAACTTATATATTCGTACTGTATGAGTTTTTTATCGAAATATATCTTCATGTTTTCTTTATAGGTTTAAAATTTTTTCTATTAGCGATGTGATATGTTCCGCTTTAATAGCTAATCTACATTCTCATTCTCTTTTGGTGTTATAAAACACACATTTTTTTATAGTTTTTTTATTATTGAATCGTGATGTTGCTGCTTCACATGGTTGACAGGTTTGATATTTATATGGTCTAATATTGTATGAATATTTATTATCAACTTGAGGTTCCATTAGATAAGCACTTACTGTATGAATATTTATATTTTTTTTGTTTAGTAAATTAGCTAATCGCATAATTCAACCATTGCAGCATATATTTATATTTGCCTTTTCTAAAACATAAATTAGTTCTTCAAAATTAGTTTTATTAATTAAATTTGTTATTTTTATTTTTTTTTGTTTTTGCATACTATCTACGAACCACTGTTCTCTTGTTCATCATATTATCACTATTTCTAATTTTTTTTTAATAATATATTCTATGACTTTTATTCGTTCAGTGTCTTGAGGACTTCTTTCCCATAAACTAGGGAATATTGTTATATATTTTTTTGGTAAACTTATTTTTTTTCTATTAAATACTATTTTCTTTTTGTATTTATATAATACGTCTTTTTTTCATTCAGATTCCCCTTGGATTATGTTTTTGTATTTTTTCGTGTCATTTGGATCTTCAAAAGTATATGATATTTCTTTACTCAATAATTTTCATAATATCATACTTATTCTTGTTTTAATAGGAATAACCGCCTTATTAAATTTTTTAAAATTTTTTATTATAAATATTAACAATGGAAAAACTCCATATGGAATATCTATTATATCATATATTAATCAATTTTTCTTTAATATCTCTAATATGTTTCTTCGTCATCTATACATTGGTTGCTTTTTGAGCCTACTCTTATCTGTTTTTGATAAATTCCTTAAGTCTTTTTCTCGATATCTCATATCATAAAATGTTTGATATACCTTATATCACTTTTCTTTGAGTGCGATAAGCTTTGGTATTCAAGAAATTATATCTCCGAGTCATTGTGCTTTGATATATAGAATTTTTTCACCTTTCCCCATATAGTTGCTTATTTTTTGTAAAAAACTATTTATAACATAATAACATTGTTTCCATCCAATAATTTGTTTCATTTGATAGTTTTCTTATTTTGAAATTGTATCATAGATTCCGTGACTCTAATAGTGGCTTTATAATATATATTCATGTTGAATCATATTTTTTGTAATATTTTTGCTATAAATGCTTTAATTCTTATTTTTATATTCATGTGTTAAATCATAATAGATAAATGTGTACTTATACAATAACATTTTTAATAATTACTATTTTTTATATTTTTTTTATTAAGTTATGTATTTTGGATAGTAATCCAGTTTTTTCGAATAATTTATGTATATGATATATGAATCATCGATTTAATAGAGCACCAAGTTGCCAATAAAGATTTATCTTGTTACGTAATTTTTTGAAGTTTTTATTTGTAGAGTGTCTCTTAGCTAAATAATTATTAAGATAACATATATCATTAGCTATATTAAATCATGGCTTCCATCAAGATTCTTTTGCTCATTTAGTGTCTGACATGATAGCACTCTCAACAAATGGTTCTGTTATAAATACAATTTTATCTTTTTTTTGACTATAATGAGCTAGCAAGGTATGTATAAAATTAAATTTCTTTAAAAAATTTTCTCATTTTTCTCATTTTATTTCTGATATTGCTTTTTCAAGATTACTTCTTTTTATGCATAATATAGATAAGAACGATAGGTTGGGTGATCATGTTTCCATAAATCATGATTTATCATTAATATACCAATCTCAAAGATAATTAAGATATTCTCTTTGTCAATTGAATATTAATGCTTTATGGTCTGTATCATAATTTTTTTCATAGTTCATTAAAAAGGATGATCTATTTTCTATACTTGTCGAGTGAATTATTAAAGATGGATTATATTTCTCTATAATTGCAAGTGTTGCTTTAAATCATCAATTAAGTATTAGATCGTCACTTCATAGTGGCCAAATATATTCTCCTTTTCCCATAGAAATCACTTTAGATATATTTGGCATTGCTCAAATATTTGTTTCATTTCTAAAATATCTTATGTTTGTATATTTGCCTTGGTAGGACTTTACTATATTCTCTGTGTTATCATCACTTGCATTATCACTTATTACTAGTTCTATTTTTCAAGAGTGAAATTCAGGTTGATTTACAATATGTTCAATAACCAATCCAAGACAATATCACCTATTCCATATCGGAATACATATACTCAATAATGGTTTATTTTCCATTTACAAATTCTTTAATATATAAAATCATATAATCTAGATGTTTTTTTGTTAATCCTTGATATACCCCTAATCGAAAGGTATTATTCATGATATAATCCGTATTTTTAAGATCACCGATTATTCTATATTCTTTTACATAATCAAGAAAAGCTGGTTGTTTAGTATAATTTCAAGCAAAAAGTAGTCTGGTTCCAATTTTTTTATCGTTTAAATACTTTAGGAGACTTTCTCTAGAGAATCAAACTCATTCCTTTATGCTGAGCAAAAATCAAAATCGACAAGGTTGTGCTCATTCTACAGACTTTGGTAAAATGAAATATTTATCTAATCCATGTTTTATAAATTCATTATATAAATACTCAAAATTATCTTTTCTAATAGCAATAAATTTATCCAACTTTTCAAGTTGAGCCACACCAAGAGCGGCTTGAATATCAGTTATTTTGAGATTATATCAAAGTCTTGAATAGGTATATTTATGATCAAACCCCTTTGGTAATTGACCCAACTGCCATCCAAATCTATTTCTACAAGAGTTATCTTCTCCTGTCCTACACCAACAATCTCTTCACCAATCTCTGAAAGATCTTATAACTTTGGCTAAGATTGGGTTATTTGTACCTAAAGCTCAACCTTCTCCCATTGTTATATGATGTGCGGGATAAAAAGAGAATGTGCAGATATCTCAAAAATTTCAAGTATATTTTCCTTCATACATACTACCTAAAGCATCGCAATTATCTTCTATAAGCCAAATATTGCGTTCCTTGCATATCTTAACTATTTCTCAGAGATTAAAAGGATTTCATAAGGTATGAGCTATAAAGATCGCTTTAGTTTTATCCGATAAAGCAAGCTTAAGTTGATCTATGTTAATATTATATGTTTCAAGGTCTACATCTACAAAAACTGGTACGAAACCATTTTGAATAATAGGTGTTATAGTAGTAGGAAATCCTGCAGCTACTGTTATAACTTCATCTCATTTCTTCATCTGTCTATCTCAAAGTTCTTTTGCAGTAAGTGCTGTCATCGCTAATAAATTAGCAGAACTTCAAGAATTTGTTGTTATTATAAATTTTGTTCAAATAAACTCAGCAAGTTTTTTTTCAAACATATCATTCCATCTTCATTCTGTCCAATGACAATCCATTACAGCTTCTATCATATTACTTAACTCTTTTTCATCGAATACTTTTCAAGAAACAGGAACTGGAGATTCTCAAGGAATAAAATCTTTTTTTCTATTTTCTATAAATTGTTTTAATTTAATTATATCCATAGTAATTAATAATTAAAATAAAAATTATAAAAATGTTTCAATTTCTTTTATAGCATATTCTTCCATATTTTTTCAATCATAGTATTCTTTGTAAAAATTAAGTGTTTTAATTAATGCATTATAAACATTATATTTAGAGGACCATCATAATAATGTCTTAGACTTTGTATTATCTAAAAGTAATAATCAAGCTTCATGTTTTCATTGATTAGTTTCTGGCCTAACTTCATATCATCATTTTTGTAAAATTTCTATAGATTGTTTAACTATATCTATAACTTTTAAGGTATCTGTAATATCTGGTCAAAAATTATAAGCTCATTGATATTGATCCCCTTCAAACATTTTCATTCAAGCAATTAAATATCAATGCAAAGCATCTAATACATACTGCCAAGGTCTTACAGCATCAGGATTTCTCAAAACTACATTTTCATTATTTTGTAAGGATCTAATGATATCAGGTATAAGTCTATCTTTTGCCCAATCTCATCATCAAATTACATTTCCTGATCTAACCACACATATTTTTTTATCAATTTTCTGTAAGAATGATTTTCTATAACTTTCTACTGCTAATTCAGCCATGGCTTTAGAACTACTATATGGATCAAATCATCCCAACCTATCATTTTCTCTATATGGTCGTAACCATTCCTTATTCTCATACACTTTATCTGTCGTAACAATAACTCCTCATTTAATATACTCTTTAGTTCTGATTAACTCCATAATATTTACTGTTCACATTACATTAGTTTGCATTGTGTATACAGGATCATCATAACTTTCCCTTACAATAGGCTGTGCTGCTAAATGAAAGATGATTTCTGGTTGATATTGATCAACAACTTTTTCTAAATTTTCATAATCAGAAATATCTCAAATAATTTGAGTTATTTTATCCTTTAACTTTAATGCCCCAAACAAATTAGGGTTTGTATTTGGTTCTAATCAATAACCAATAACCTTAGCTCACATACTATGAAGCCAAAAAGCTAATCGACTTCATTTGAAACCAGTAGATCCTGTAAGTAAAATCATCTTTCATTTGTAAAAATTTTTCATAACTTTTTATGATAACGCCATTAAAATATTTTTTGCTAAAGTCTCTGGATCCAATCATACCAGTTCTCTCATATATTCTTGATTTCCTACAAGAGAAGGAAATATGTCAGATATTCCGAATTTTTTAAAAATCGATACAATTTCATTTTCAGCTATAATGCTAGCAATACTATCTCATAATCATCATATGGTAGTATGTTCTTCTACGGTGAATATTCATTTTTTGTTTTTAAGATGGAATACTATAGCATCAGTATTCATAGGCTTAATACATGGTATACTAATCACTTGTGTATGTATTCATTGTTTTTCAAGTATTTCTGCAGTTTTTATGACATTTCATAGAATATTACCTGTTGATAAGATTGATATGTTATTTCCTGTTTTAAATTCTATACCATTTTCAATAGAAATATCTGAAAGTCAATTTTCATATACATCTGGTTCTCATCATCTATTGAGTCTGATATAACAAGGTCATTTATGTGCAAATAAATATTCTACACAAAGTTTGGCTTCATGTTTATCCGCAGGAGCAAGGATTTTCATATTTGGAAGTCATTTCATAATATTTATATCTTCTATTCCATAATGGGTATTCCCTAAAGATCCATAAGCAAATCATCATCAAACTCCTATAAGCGTAACATCAAGATTTTGGGAACATATATCTACTCTTATCTGTTCATAACAACGCATGGTTACAAAAGGAACTATAGAATAACAAAATACTTTTTTTCAAGTCAAAGCTAAACCAGCAGCTATACCTATCATATTCTGTTCTGCTATCCCAACATTGATAAACTGATCAGGAATGTTTTTTTGAAATTCTTCTACCACTCAATATCATAAATCTCAGATAAGTAGCATGATATTTTTATCTTTTTTTGCTTCTTCGTAGAGATAATTGATAACTGTATTTCTCATGGCTATGTATTGATTTGTTGTAAAGCATTTTGGTACTGTTCTTCATTAGGTGTTTTATAATGAAAATCTATATTATTTTCCATAAAATTGACTCATTTTCACTTGATAGTATCTGCTATAATAATATTTGGTTTATTGTTGGATAGATTACTAAAAGCTTGCCCTATCTCATCAAAATCATGTCAATTTATCGTTTGTACATTCCATCCTAAAGCACTCAAAGAAATATTTAAATTTTCGAGTCCTATAATATTTTTTGTGGATCACATTGCTTGTTGTTTATTTCTATCTATAATGACGATAAGGTTAGTTAATTTTTTTTGAGGAGCAAACATAAATCATTCCCATATGGATCATTCATTTATTTCTCAATCTCAGAGAATTACGAATATTTTTTGTTGTTGCAGTGATAGTGCCATACCTATACCTATGGATAGCCCATGACCTAGCGATCATGCAGTTGCATCGACTCATTCTATAGTTCATAGTGTCACATGTCATCATAATTTTTGTCAATTCTGACAATAGGTATCTATGAGTTCTTGTTTATCTATTTTGCCTATTTCGGCTAATGTCGCGTATAATACTGAACCTGCATGTCATTTACTGAAAATAACCTTATCACCTTTTTGAAAGTATTTTGTATATATGAATGCCATGATGTCTACTAAAGAAAATGCACTTCATATGTGAGAACTTTTACTTTTATAAATCATTTTTAATATTGTGGTACGGATATTCTTTGATGTTTGTAATAAATTCATTAAAAAATATTATCAATATAAATCTTTATTTTTTTTGAACCATTCAAATGATTTCTGTAATCATATTTTCATAGGGGTTGTAGGTAATCAAAAAATGGAAGCAGTTTTCCCCATATCAGCCAATCGGTGCATAGGTTCAAACTGTTTTATAGAAACAGAACCATATATGGGTTCTTTATCAGAATCAGATATTCTTTTTATTAGTTCAACAACTTGTCATATAGAATACTGCTTGCCGTTTGCAATATTGTATATTCATCAAAAATCTCCATTTATTTTATCCACATTAAGGTAATAATTTACCACATCATCTATAAAAATATAATCTCTGACCGAATTTGGATTTGATAAATTAGGCGATATTCATTGAACATAATTTAAAAGTAACGTAGGAACCAATCTTCTCTTTTCTTCATAATATCAGTAAGGTGAAAATAGTCTGAATGTATATACGGGTAATTGCTCTTTTCTACCTATATAACTACAATAAAGTGTTGCTGTCGCCTTTGTCACTCAATAATCATTATTTGGTTCCAATATATCGTTTTCACTCATAGGCAAATCTTTTTGTCCGTATTCAGAAGAGCTTCATGTATTTATGAAATATTCAAAACCATATTTTTTACAAGCATTTAATAAATTTATTGTACCCAATACATTAAATTCAAAAAGTTGTTGAATGGTTATAGGATCTTTTCATACAGCAGCTCAGGCAGTCGCAAGATGGAAGATTATTTCGGGTTTTATTTGTCCTATTACTACATTAAGTTGTGACTCATCCAAAAAATTAACATTATGAATATGTATATTTGAAATTATGTCTTGAATACGAAAATAATTAGAGTTTTCTCTGGAAAGAATATGAATATCACTGAATCATTCAGAAACCAATTTTCTGACAATATTTGATCATATAAATCCTGTAGCTCATGTAATTAAAATTCTTTTATTTTTAGCGATCATTATGAACAAATAGAAATAAATACATTACCATGTTTTCCAAGGGGCCTTTCATGTAGACCATAAACTTTCAAGTGTATTCTTGTTTTGTAATGTATCCATGGCAAACCAAAATCATGTATGTTTGTATGCCATAAGTTGTCAATCTTTGGCAATATTTTCCAATGGAGCCTTTTCAAATGGCATAGTATCACCCGCTATATAATCAATAACCTTTTTATTGAGTACCATAAATCACCCATTTATCCAACTATCTTCATTATCTTTTTTCTCTGCAAATTCATTGATCTGATCTCAATCAAGACCCAATCTCCCAAATTTTCATTCAGGTTGTATTGCTGTTAGTGTAGCTAATTTCCCATGTGATTTATGAAATTCAAGAAGTTTATTTATATCTACATCACTTACTCAATCACCATATGTAAGCATAAATTCATCCCCATCAATATAATCTTTTACTCTTTTGATCCTTCATCCTGTCATAGTTGCATCTCAAGTATCAACTAACGTTATTTTTCGATCCTCACAATGAGAATTATGGACCTCTATAGAATTATCTTTAGTAGAAACTGTTACATCACTATTGTGCAGAAAATAATTTGCAAATCGTTCTTTGATATAATATCATTTGTAACCTAAACACACTATAAATTCATTAAAACCGTAATATGAATACATTTTCATGATATGCCAAATAATAGGCTTTCATCAAATTTCTACCATTGGTTTTGGTTTGATGACAGTTTCTTCGGCAAGACGAGTTCCGAGTCATCATGCAAGGATTACTGTTTTCATTTTTTTAATTTTCTAAAAATAAAGATAGAGCAAATTTTCAACCCTTAAAGCTTTATATCATTTTACAACTAATTATACAATTATAAGATATAAAGATTCCAACCTTTTGCAAGTCAAAAAAATCTAAAATAATGAAGTATTAAATATATAAGTCTTAATGCAAAACTTTTTAACCAAATTAATGTTTAGCACAAAACGAAAATTATTTAAGCTGAAATACTCTTACTTTTATCAGCTTCCATCTTCTCCTTTACTAATTTTCTAAAGAAATCATCTATTTCTGAAATAGTAGCTGGATCCCTAAGGTACTTAATTTCACACTCCCCTACTTCCTCCATTATTTATTGAAAATTACATTTTTCTTAAGTTAATTACACAATTTCATACCTTACTCATCTTCACTCTCACCTCCTTATAATTTTTTTCATATCTATGAGCTTATTTATTATTTGTTTTACAGTTCATTCTGCTAATCATGTTGCTTCAACAATTTCTTTACGAGAACAAGGATAATGTTCGCTTATATGATCTCGGACTACAAGTTGTTTATCTGTTAAAAACATTCTGATATCCTTTCAATCTGCCAACATTATTGCTTGGTTTGCTTGTTCTTTTAATATCTGTAAAAAAAACTCCATTCGTGAAAAAATATTTTCCTTTTCTGTTTTCCGTGTTTGTTGTGCTTTTCATAGAGAAATATAGTAATCTACTTTTCTTTTTTCTACTAAACTTTCATGAGAGACATAAGACATAAAGTTGAATCATTGTTGTAGTAGTAGTAAATTTGTAAGCAACCTACTTATCCTTCAATTTCAGTCTTGGAATGGATGAATAGCAAGAAATTCAAATAAAAAATTTCATATAATCAGCAGTGGATGAAGCTCTTTCTCTTCAAAACTTTTTTGCGTTCGTTCAAGTAAATCATGCATTTCAATTGGCGTTAGCCCAGGCTCTGTAGGATTAAAGATAACTTTTACAAACTTTCATTCTTTATCTCTCGCTTCAACTCTATTGGGTCAAATCTTACAAACTCATCTATACCTCGTAGCTTCTGGAGTATATTTTAGCATCATTTCATGCAACTGCAAAATTAGTCATTCATTAAAATTCATTCATTCAAATGATTCAAATATCATCTCCAGTACTTCAACATATCATGCTACTTTTTGCTGATCTCTTGTCTTAAAATTTTTTATATTTATCTTTTTATAAAGAGCTTCAATCTCTTCATTTGTTAGTCTATTTCATTCAATACGATTGGATGCTCATGATGAAGTAATAATAATAGACTGCATTAATCTTTTTGTAGTTTGTGGAGAAAGTTTTGTATCTAAGCTAAATATAGTATTTAATTTATCAATCTCACTAATAAGAGAAAAAATAGTGTTTGTATCCTTGAAATTAAAATCTAATCTTTTAGTTAGTCTATGCATAATTTTTATTGATTGGATATAAATTATATATCCAATTATAGCCAATTACATCCAAAAAGCAAGTTTTTTTATATTTTCAAATAGAAATAATAAACTTTCCCAAATTGAGAAAAAATATTGATTTTGGGAAATAAAAGCATCGTTTTTTGATTCGTTTTTTCTACATAAACACAAAATAACAGTCGGTTACTCCTAAAACTCCCATTTCCCAAATTGAAAAAAATATTGATTTTGGGAAATAAACCTACTTCTCCAAATAAGGGATTGATATCCAAAGATAATTATTTCAAGAACAAAACAAAGCACCTATCAAAATAGATGAATTGAAATCATTGATATAGCTCGCTGGTTAGCGGAAACTCAATAAATCCTTTATTATATAATCGATAATAAATTTAACTTATCAATCTCACTAATAAGAGAAAAATAGTATTTGTATCCTTGAAATTAAAATCTAATCTTTTAGTTAGTCTATGCATAATTTTTATTGATTGGATATAAATTATATGTCCAATTATAGCCAATTACATCCAAAAAGCAAGATTTTTTTAATATTTTCATTATTATCCACCAAATTCAGTAAAAATATAGGGCCTTTAGCACTACTCTTGAACTTTTGTATAATAGTCCTTTCATTTTTAGTGTTTCATATCACTAAATATACAATTTTTGTTAATATACTGATATAAAATATAGATTTTTTACTACAATACCATTAACCTGAAATACTTTTACTTTTATCAGCTTCCATCTTCTCCTTTACTAATTTCTTGAAGAAATCATTTATTTCTGGAATAGTGGCTGGATCCCTAAGATACTTAATTTCACACTCCCCTACTTCGTTGATCAAAAGTAACTGTTTCAAAAACAGCTTTTCTGAAAACTCTCATTGATATTTTTCTTTTGCTAATTTAATCATTTCATCCAAGCTAAGAACTTTTTCTTTTAGGATAAAATATAGATCAATATAATCTTTTAGCTCCTCTCTCCTACCAATAGTAAAAGCTTTGGAAACTGCGATATCCTTTGGATCTCGAATTCTCAACTTTTTATATTTTTGGGTAGTAAAATGATTTTTATAAAAATAAGAAAATATGGTTACTTTTACATAATCAACAAACATATTGATTTGTTCTTTGCTTTGATAAACTATTTCAAACCTATTGGAAACTTTTTTAAAAACTTCTATGTCTTTATTTGAAATAAATCTAGGTACAGCAAAATCTAAATCTATAGATTTTCTATGTCATATTCGTAATGATAGGCCCGTACCTCATACCAAAGGGAACTCATATCATTCTTTTGCTAATTTATTGAACAATGTTTTGGTCCTTGCTTCTAAAATTTCAAGTTTAAGCATTCATATACAACAAAGATAAAAGTTTTTGCTCTCATAGGTCTAGTTCTTTTGATCTTTTTTGTGTAAAATCCCTTATATCTTGTTGTGAATATATTTGTTTTAAATTTAATAAATCTTGGAAATCTCAATATCTAACAACTCTAAAAATAACTGCTGACTTGTGTTTTTGGTAGTCAACATTGGTAATATCTCGAAATATTCTATTGTTGAATATTGATTTCATTTTGGATAAATATTTTACTAAAATTTTGTCAAAAACAAATCTTTTATGACATATGAATTATAACTTTATCGGCATTAATTTCAAGTTTTTTTATGTTTTTTTTATTATTTTTGATGACATATTGTGTTTTTGTATAAAAAGAAGGGATAAAGAGCTTCCTGCCTACCACTCACTGCAAATAAAAGTTTATAAAGTTGCAAGCTTGCCCCGCTTGCAGGGTTCATAAAGTTAAAAAGTTACAAGTTGCGAGTTGTCCTCCTTCGAACGAAGTGACCCGATATATCGGGATCTCACTTTGTTCGAGATCTATCGGGGAGCAAGGGAAAAAGGGGGGATTTGAGCCACAGACTGTCATTTCGACTAAGTGAACGAAGTGAACGCACGGAGAAATCTCTTTACAAAAAATGTCTCCCTTTTGCGAAACGAAGTGGAGTCCCGACATATCAAGACAAAGGGAGTTGCTCTAATGTAGAGGGATTTAACATCCTCCACCCCTGCTCGCCCCGCTTAAACAGCGGGGCAGGATTGCGAGGCTAAAGAAGGAGGACAAAAATTATTGTCTCCCTTTCGTAAAGGGAGTTGTTCTAATGTAGAGGGATTTATATACAGCTTGTCATTTCGACTAAGTGAACGAAGTGAACGCACGGAGAAATCCAATTTCAACAAAATGTCTCCCTTCATAGAAGGGAGTTGCTCTCCCCCACTCGCCCCGCTTAAACAGCGGGGCAGGATTGCGGGATCCCCCTTAGTAAGGGGATTAAGTAAAAAACCCTCATTTATCACAAAATCCCCCATCCCCCCTTATTAAGGGGGTGTATAACTTTACAAACTTTATGAACCTCTCAATATTGTGGAGCGGGCTTTATTAGCTTATTTTGAATTTGTGTTGAAATATTATACAATATTTATAAAAGTTTGTCTGTTATAGTTTTATTATTTAATAAAAAATTTATGAAAAATTTAACTCAAAAAATTTTTTTAGTCATTATCTTACTTGTTTTGGTGGTGTTTTGAGCAGAGATTTACTCTGAATTTATGGCAAATCACACCTATTACAACACTATGTTTGCATCTTGGGAAAATTGGAAATTGATTATTTCTTCGATTATATCCGCCTGAATTCCAATTTTATACTTAATATTTAACAAAAAATTTTCACTAAAAAAATTTATAATTTATTTGATCATTTGATTGATTGTATTCGGCTTATTACATACATGAATTAAGGATGGTTTTGTGGGATCGGGATTTATAATTTTTATTATAAACAACCTATTGTTGTTTATTTTGTGAGCATATTTTATAGTGTGAACATTAGCCTTGGGAAGATTTATATCAAAATTAATAATAAAATTTAAAGAAAATAGAATTCAAGAATTATTTTTAAATTTTGGGTTAGGGTTGGGAGTGATTCTATTACTTACCCAAGTTTTAATGTGATTTGGATTATTTCATCCAATAGTAATTCGAATAATATTCTTGGGATTAGCTTGATTGATTTGGCTTATGAGAAATGAATTAAAACAGGATAAAGATATCGTTGGCGATTTATTATCTGGATTTAAACTAGAAAGTTTGAGAACAAATCGATGGCAATGGATTATGTTAATTTTAATGATGTTTTCTATCATATATTACTTTTATTGATTTCAGTTATCATTTATTCCTTATTCCACTGCTTGGGATGCAAATCATGAATACTTGTATGTACCAAAAGTAATAGCAGAAAACTTTTGAATAATTTGGGGTAATGTATGAACAGCTAGTGCAATGCCATTTTTGCGACATTCATTTATAGCATTTTGGTTTAGTATTGGCAAAATATTTTCTTGATCCTGGTTATCCCCAGATACAGTAGCTGTTAGTATGAATTTTTTATCTGGACCTTTTGTTTTATTTTTTGGTTTAGCATTGATAAATGAAGCTATAGAATATTTTGGAAGAAAATTAAAACTCTCACAGTTGAATAAATCTTTGTCTTTGGGGACCGGATGGATGGCTCTATTGCTTTGGCTGACTAGTGGTATGTGAGCATTCTTGGTATTCGTAGACAATAAAACAGACCTTTGAGTAATGGCTTTAACAATATTGGCAATACTTTCTGGGTTTATATTTATTCGTTATATATCAGAAAATAAAACTGAAAAACTGTTTAACAAAGAATCTTTGAAATATCTAGTAATGTCGGGATTGTTCTTTGCTTTGGCAAGTATGGCAAAACCTAGTGCATTTATAGATGTTGTAGTTTTTGGGGTACTGTTATTAGTGTTATGGATAAATTCACTAGTTGGAATTTGAGTTTGAACAATAGCTTTGGGTATGATGTGAATACTACAACCAGTAAATGCAGTTGATTTTATGTGAGTTGCTATGTGAAAATGGATAGTGATCATTTGAGCGATAATTACTCTAATATGATTAATTCAAATATTTATAAAAAACACAAAACAGGAATTATTTTCGAAAAAAAAATTATTTTCTTATATAGTTGTTTGGTGAATATCCTTGCTCGCAAGTTTGTTGATATTTAAATGACCACGATTATTGTACAAGCAAGTTATAGCAAAAGATACTTGAATAAAAAATTTCGTAGAAGGACTGTTTTTAGCTAACAATGGTAAAGAAGATAAAAATATTGAATTAAAAAATAAAATATTATTGGCTACAAATGGTTTCGAAAACTTAGAATCACAAAATGAAACTGATCGTGAAATATTACTAAGAAGCGATAATATAAACAAAGAATGATCTATGGAGCAATGTTTAAACACAAAATTTACAAAAGAAGAACTGGAAGAATGAAAAAAAGAAGCTGTTGTTTGAAATGAGGATGTCGGTAGATATGTATGATATGGTTGGAAAGAATTTACTGATAAAAGGACATTATCCTACTGACTATTAAGACTCGTTTACCCAAAGAACAACACTTGTTATGGAGCAAACTCCTCTGCTAGATTTTTATGTAAAAACAAAGACTATATAAATGCTGGTAATATAGAAAAACTGGAAGAGATTTTAAAATCTGGAAAAATAAAAGTTTGATCACAAGCAGAAGAATTAATAATAAAAACTTTGGAAGAATACCAAGAAAACTCGGGTTCTTTGAGAACAAATATAGTAAATTTAAAACAATATTATGAAAATCATAGTATCTATACGCAAAAGTGAAAAATATATGTTCCATATAGATACATTGTTCCGTGAAATATAACATTCAACCGATCATTACAAAATTTAAGTAGTTATTATACGGATATTGGATTTATTTGGATGTTTATATTTGTTTTTACTGCATTCGGATTGATCTATTCTATTATAAGAAAAAATCAAAAACTATTTGCTCTAAATTTTGCTACTACTACTGGGTGGGCCATTTGGCGAGTAATTGGATGAGGAATTCTTTGGTATGGAATCGGTTTAGTAATGTGGACAATATTAGTTCTTAGTATGTTTATCCAAGATTTGATAATAAATAATAAAAATAGTGAAAATGATGAAAATCATGGATTACTGTATACTTTAACCCTTGGATTTTTAGGACTTTGGATGATGGTTCAAATGTTTTTTAACCTAATCAGAATATCTAGTCAATGAGCAAGTTGACCATTTTTATGGTTCCAGGGAAGTGTGGGTAAAGGGATGGAAATAACGGATAATTTAAGAATAGAAGAAAAAATAAAAATATGATATTCACAAAAAGATGTATTTGATTTACAATTTCCTCAGTACAATAAATTTATAGAGTATACAAAAGACAGAGACGACAAAGATGGTGTTTTGATTGCTGGTACCTATTTGCAATACTTTTTGAATAACCCAAAAAATATAAGATTTGATGGTGGATTATCTTGGTTTTGGGAACAATGATCAGATGAAAATACTTGTAAAATGTATCAAAGACTCAGATCTGAAAACCTGAAGTATTTAGTAATAGATCCGAACATAGCAACAATAGTTATGTGAGAGGGAAATGAGTCCTTGTTCCACAGATTCTTTGCAAAAATTGATTCTATCAATGGAAAAATTATGGAAAAAGGTTCTATACTAATGTTGACTCAATTAGTAGATGAATGATACGGAAAACTATTTTATTCTAACAACCTATGAGCAAAATATGGACTTAATTTGAGCGATGAAGAGTTAAGTTCCTTTGTGTGAGCAAGATCAAAAGATGAATTGATATATCTTAGAGCCCAATTAATAGCGGCAAGATTTCTAGCAAATTCTGATGATTTGGTAAATATAATTGCACAAATATTTAATACTAGGATTTCAAATGGGCAAGCAATATGAGATATAGCTGATGTATATGGGAAAATAGTAAATGAAACAAAAATTATCAATGCTATGAATGTGTTTTTATCAAATCCAGAAAATGTGTCAGCTATGGTAGCAAGTCTAACTCAAGATGAAAGATTTGTTTTGGTACAATATATAAATCTTTATTCAACATTAAAACAAAACAATATTCAACAATATCAAGAAATGATCAATAGTATTATGATAACTAGTTTGGCTGGTGGTAGTCAATTGATTATAGTTGAACTGAGGTAGGACTTAGGAATTGAATTCCGTTCGCGATGAGATTATAAATATTGCCCCGCAAACCCCGCAATACTGAAAAGATAAGGGAGAACAAAAAAGTTTAAAGTAAAATCCCCGCGAAGTAATCATCATCATCACTGTCCTGGTGGGAACAACGAGTGACGCTATAGGATTCCAGAAAGGAACGAGACGAGCCAGAATAGTTAGAAAGCCGATACCTTCATTTACATCCTGTGCATAAGGACCAAAATGCAATCTTTTTATCTTCATCTCATGAGTTTCCACTTTGGGTATTTATTTTTTCAAATGATGTTTTCACACTAGTTTTTAAATAAATCCTTAGTCAGTATTTTTTCAAAAAACGCATTGATTTTTCAAAACATATCATTATAATAGGGGTGTTTATAAACCTATTCTACAGACAAAATGAGTCACATATGAAAGCTCCTGCAATCCAAAAAGACAGTCTTTACCTATCAAAACCTACAGTCTATTCTTTGAATTCAAAATAGAGAGACTTTGAAATCTTTTTTGGATAGACAAATCAAAGCTTGAATTCTTATCAGACCTTATAAGTGAATTTATGCTTTCAAAAATTTTGATATTTTTGAATTTGCATCAAAAATAAAGACACAAAGCTACATCTCATTTGAGACAGTTTTGAAAAAAGAATGAATTATCTTTCAGGATTATGGGAAAACTATTTTTTTAGCAAGCAATAATACGATTGAAAAGAAAGCTTTTTGATATACTTTTAAATGTTTGAAATTGAAAGACAGTATTTTGTACAATCCAATTTGATTGATAAATAAATGATGATATATGATCGCTAGCAAAGAAAGAGCTATTTGCGATAGATTGTATTTGTCGCAAAATTATTATTTTGACAATCTAGAATGAATAGACAAGCAAAAATTAATAGATATTTCTCAAATATACAATCAAAGAGTTATTTTACAAGTTAAAAAATTAATCAAAAATGCTTAATAGAGACAAACACAGAGTTTTACTCATGAAAATCATCAAAGACATTTTTACTAGTAAGTACGCCTCACAATTAGCGTTTAAGTGATGAACAGCTTCTTATTTTTTGTATGGACTAGATAGATTTTCTACTGATTTGGATTTTGATTTTTTTTGAAAAACGAGTATTGATACTTGAATTGCAGAGCTTTTGAAACCCTATGGAAAAGTAAAAATCTGACCAAAAATGGTTTTATCATACGGAGATCAAGAGGCCAATATCAAAATAGATATTAGTAGAAAAATCTGGAAAGCTAACAAGTACGATATCGTCGATTTTTATGGGACAGACATAAAAGTACAAAGCAAAGCGACTTTATTTACCAACAAATTGGTGGCATTATCTGAAAGATTTACAAACAGGGATATCTATGATGTGTACTTCTTTTTCACAAACTTATTTGATATTGATGAAGATATTGTCTATGAAAGGACAGGGCAAAGTTTGAAAACATTATTACAAAAGATACTGCAAAAGCTGGAATGATTACCAAAAAATTATAAAATACTGGACGGATTGGGAGAGTTACTGGATGAGAAACAAAAAACTTTTATGAAAAACAAACTCCTATCTGAGCTGATAGGGATTATCAAAATGAAACTTGATTTCTGTGAGGAGTAAAATCGCCCCTACGGGGCGAGGATAAGGGAGAACAAAAAGTTTAGAGTAAAATCCCCGCGAAGTAATCATCATCATCACTGTCCTGGTGGGAACAACGAGTGACGCTATAGGATTCCAGAAAGGAACGAGACGAGCCAGAATAGTTAGAAAGCCGATACCTTCATTTACATCCTGTGCATAAGGACCAAAATGCAATGTTTTTATTTTCATTCCATCAACTTCTGTTTTTAGTATTTATTTTTTCAAACAATGTTTTCATATCCTCTTCTGAGTGCATTTTGAGTCAATATTTAGTTCATTGTTCTTTGATAGCATTAGCAGTATTTTTTGCCGACCACTTGTCTATATCTCATCTCAATCATTTTAATTTAGCTCGGATTGAAAGCTTTTGTCAGTAAAATGTATATTCATTTTCTTCTAAAATACCATCTTTTTCAAATGCTGGTTTTAGGATCTTTGTTGCATCATAGAATCTCGGATTTTCTACTCAGCTAAGTCCGTTAAAGGTGGTGATAATTCATCATTCAGGATGATTTTGATAAGTCAGCGTCCCATCTTGGAGAAGTTTATCTCTCAATGCAATCATCTCTTTTTTGGTCGCCTCATCTAAATCAATAGTTGATTCTCGAGCTTGTTGGAACTTTTGGATTTCGTTTGGTAGACCAGATAATACTTCTGATAACCTCTCCTCTATACTCCCAGAACCACTCCACCCAGAAGTGGAGATTTTCTCATAACTCTCTGGAACTCTCAACTTTTCTACCCCCTCTCTCCAATCTGCTGGGACAAGTGATGAATTGATTTTTTCTGCTGATTCCAAGATTTCAACAATTTCAGTAATTTTATCTGACTCAGATTCTGCTTTTTTGACTAATTCTGATAGAACTTTCTGCAAATCAGACTTGTTTCTACAATCTTGCAAGATTTCACAAATTTGACCATCATTGAGTGGGTTGAAAACATTTAATTCAACAATATCTTTTGCCACCGCACGAATCTGTGTTTCAACATTATCTCGACCAAGTTCATCAAAGGTTTTCCCGTTATATCTCGCGTAGGGTTGAGTCGTAGCAAAAATTCGTGGCATCGTGATCCTCTCTCCGTGATTTTTATCTACTGATTTTTGTGGAGTCGTGATAAGTGATTCCAAATCTGATTTTTCGAGTTTATCCGATCATTTGAGAAGTTCAGGGATATTTTCTTTGCACAGCAATCATTTTGCATGAAAAATTGAACAGAGGATTTTACGATCATCATCACAATTTGGCTCTATTCATTTGATAAAATTCACAATATTTTCGTTAATTTCCTGCCAAAAAGTTTCTTTACTTCAGATTTTTGATCTTTGGACAAGTTCCAATGCCCTTTGTGTATCAATTACGGTGGATCTGATCCTCATTCCACTAATATTTCAGCTCGTTGTATATTCTTTTCCACTCAGATACAGCTGATTGACTTCATCTATCGCGTCTACAAGATTTTTCAAATTATCTGTCAAATCATATTTTGTTACATAAGCAAAACCCGGAGGTTCATAAAGTTTTGCCTTAAAAACATCATACAGCTCTTCTTTTGGAAAATATAAAATAGGTATTCTCGTAAATTCTCTCGTAATCTGATCCTGAAAACGATTCACATCTTGACTATATCTACTTCACTCATTGGCAGTCAGGATAAGTTGTAATGGTCATTGTACTTCAAGCCTTTCCTGTGTGATCGTATCTTCATAGGTATCTCAGTTTTCCATAGAAAGATAACACTTTAATCCTGATAAAAAATTTGATGGCACACGATTTGCTTCATCAATAATCAATGGCAATCCATTCTTCATACAACGAGTTAAAATTCATGTTCCATATTGAATTGATTTTCAGTCTTCTGCCTTATTGGAAAGTTGTAACGGTTTGGAATTGATATCACGAAGTGTGGATTCCTCATTTCCATTCACAATCGGATTAGCTTTCATCGTTTCGTAATCTTCTTGAAAAATAGTTCCTGCCTGAAATTTTGCATCCAGCATTTCACGGTAGGTTTTTCTCGCCATCTTTGTTTTTCATGTCCCAACGGGTCCAGAAAGCAAAACATTTTGTCTATCCAGCATCAAATCACTGACTTTTTGTTGATATTCCTTTACACTCGGTGTATAAACACGCTTTTTATTCCTCAATGGCACTGAATACTGAGCAAGTTTATCCAATTCATATGCAGCCACGATTTCTTTTGTATTGAGAAGTTTTTGATTTTCACGCTGTAATTTTTTAATCTTTGCTTTGTTTTCGTTATATTTCTGCTGAGTTCTTGTTGTTGCCGTTTCCAAAGTTTTTCCATTCGCAAAAAGATTGAGTTTTATTTCACGATTTTGGGATTCTAATTCTGCTATTTTTTTATCGTTATTTTTGATAACAGCCAGCTTTTTGTATCCATGAAGCAAATTCTGCACATCTTCACTATTTTCTTGAAGTAATTTTCTAAGTTCAGTAATATTCTTTTCATCTGAAAAAAGTTCTCTCAATTCTGATTTTATTTCTTCGTTTTCTTCTTTTGTTTCTCATCACAAATCTCATGCAAGCAAGGCATTTAGTAATTGATCATTACTCATTTTTTCATACCTTTTACGAAAAACTTGCAACTTGCGCACTTTTTCCAAATCAGGTCTCTCTTCCGAGTACTCAGATGAAACATTATGCGTAATGCTATGTAAATTCTTTTTTACTGGCGTTGTCTTTTTCATTTATAATATGTTAAACAATAAAATAGTAAAATTTACTTTACTCTATTATAAACGAAATCTGATTTTTTTGCAAATTTTTGAGGCTATTTTTTTACATTCTCAAATATATGTGAGAAATTCATTTTCTGCAAACCTTCTACACAATGGATTCTCATGTTGCCTTCAGCTCTTCAGAATGACAATCCTTTGTCATTTCAAACACAGCGAGAAATCCATCAATTATATTTTCCTCCTTTGAAAAGGTGGATGCTGGAAGCGGGGGAATTTTCTTGTCATTTCGAACGAAGTGAAGAATCTTGTCCTCCTTTTTGAAAGGAGGTGTCCCGCAATTCTGCGGGGCGGAGGATTTTTTATAGTAAAAACTTAAAAATCCCCAGTCCTTCGGACAGCCCCTTTCATAAAGGGGCACATTATTTGTTGTCTTTTCGAACATATGTGAGAAATCCATCAACAGTAAATTTTCCAAAACTAATTTTTGGATCCTATATCACAAAAAAAAGAGATGTCCTAAAGCACCAAACACTTTTCGGAATCTCTTTCGTCGTAATACAATTATAATTGTAATGAAAAGAAACAAAATTGCAAATTATTTTGGCTAAATTTTTCTCGCATATTTTTTGCAAAATTTCAAAAAAAAATTATAATAAAGTATAAATATTATTTTTTACTAAAAAACAACTAACATGAACAAACCAAAAAAACCAGAAATAACCGAATTAATCGACAACAAAGAAATTATTGAGCGTTTTATGGAAAATATGACAATCATCACCAAACAAACCTGAGTAGAATTTCAAATCGATACCAAACACGAATGAATCGCTCGAATGATTCCGGGTGTTAATAAAGTTTTTTTTAATCCTGAATATGCAATAAAGCTTTACCAGATGATCGCTGAACAAAGACTCAAAGAAACCTGAATAAAATCAGATTTTCACTTTGATATCAACCATCTTTCTGCACTTGTATTACATAAGATCAATCATATCATCAACCACAATCAACTCAAAAAAAGCACTCAAAAAATCAAATATGACAACAAAACCTTTTCAATGGAAGAATTTCATAAACATATTACACAAAAATACGGAATGGAATTTCACGAATTTGAAAATCAACTAGAAGATATTGATGTAAACTTCCATGCGACCAAAATTCAAGCTCCTGTATATGATAATTCCAGGAGAGAAATTTATCAAAATATCGCTATTCCAAGTGGAAATTTTTCCAAAATACCCTTGCATGAGCAATTCGCTCGGACTTGTTTGAGATGAGCTATGCTTGAAGATGAGACCTGCAAAGTAGACAGTATAGTCCAAAATTGTCTGAATTTTGTAAATGCTCCTTGAGGACTTTTGGATAAAATAAAAGATCCAAATCTGACCTACGATGAACAATTTCCCGCAATTGTAGAGCTATACGAAGAATACTATCTAAAACTGAAAAAAATGTCTGATCAACAGCAGGATTCCAACCCACAAAAGAAACAAGATCCTGATCCAAAACAACAAAACTCTAATAAAACAGGACAAGACCCTAGTCAAGAACAGCAAACCCCTGATCAACAAGAGCAAGATTCTAATCAAGAATGACAAAATTCCAGTGAACAACAGCAAGATCCTAGTCAAAAACAGCAAACCCCTGATCAACAAGAGCAAGATTCTAATCAAGAATGACAAAATTCCAGTGAACAACAGCAAGATCCTAGTCAAAAACAGCAAACCCCTGATCAACAAGAGCAAGATTCTAATCAAGAATGACAAAATTCCAGTGAACAACAGCAAGATCCTAGTCAAAAACAGCAAACCCCTGATCAACAAGAGCAAAATTCTAATCAACAAGAACAAAACTCTAAAGAACAGGGTTCTGACCAGCAACAAGATTCAATAAAAGACAATCCAGATATTCAACCAATGACATTGCCGAGTATTTTTGACAATCCAGAGAAATTCAAACCTCAAAACAGCCAAGAAAAAAATCAAGAATCAACCAATGAACAATTAGAAGAAATATTGAAACAAGACTCTTCCAAGGAAGCGGAAAAATGAAAAGACGAAAATCAACAAGAAAAACAGCAACAAAACAACGAACAACTACAACAAATGATTGAAGATATGATTGAAAAATACGAAAAGGAGAAAAACAAATCCCCAGAAGAGCGTAATTTGGAAGAAAAAATCAAAAAAGAACGAGATTTATGAGATGATGTGGATCAATCTACTCTCGATACATACAAAGAAAAAATCAAAAAAGAAGAACAATACAAAGAAAAGTTAAAATCAATGAAAGATAAAGAGGGGCGTCCAATTTATGATTATCTCACAAAAGAAATTTTTGCAAAAATCGTTCAACAAAGGAAAAAAAGAAGCCTAAAAGAAAAGTCTCCACAACCACTTTCGGAATGAGGACAATTTGATCCTCATAGTTTTGTAAGTGGAATCGTAGAAATTAAATCTGGAAGTCACGATCCCATCATGATGAAACAAGAGTTTCGGAAAGAAAAAACCAAAAAACTCGCTGGTGGATTTAATCTAACGATCATCACTGACTGATCATCGAGTATGAGACAAAAAAACAAAAATCAACATCAAAAAGATGCAACCATGCTGATGATATATGCTTTGCAACAGCTAAATGAAGAACTAAAAAACGAAAATCTCAGCGAACCTCTAAAAATCAATACCCAAGTGATGATGTTTAATGGTAGTGATGTAGATATCCTAAAAAAAAGAAATACTGAAATGACTATCAAAGATGTTATAAAAATTTGAGAAGGACTTGATTACGATGATTGACCAAGCACAAATGCAGATGAAGCCTTAGAACTCTATGAACAGCAATTATCTCAACCTTTTGACGGACAAACAAAACAGCAACACGAGGCATTTCTTGAAAACATAAAAAATGATAAAGATAAAGAAATTGTTTTTCTTCTTTCAGATTGAGAGTTTAACAGTTCTAACAATGCTAAACCTAATGCTATTGCCACTATCAAAAGACTCAGAGAAAAAAATGTAATCGTTTGCGGAATTTGAATCACCAAAGATTGAGCGCCAATGGTCCCTATTTTTGGGAAAAAATCCTCAGATCCACAAGAAAATAAAAACTGATTCGGAATTGTATGTAAGGATTCCCAAGATTTATGAAGATGCCTAGAAGAACTACTTTTGGAGCATTTGGATGTAAAATGAATTACAAGATAATTATATCTTATACTCATTTTTTATTTCAACCAGTTGAGGTAGATCTCCACCTGCACATTGATACAGTCAAGTAAAATACTACCCATATCTAGTAATCATGGTAAGCACGAATTTTTATGTCTGAGAGAAATGGGTAACTGTAAACCAGTCAGAAAACCGTGTTTTGAAAGATTTTTTTTACAAAAATTATCTACCTTTTTGAACAAAGTGAAATTCTCTCTTGGTATATTTCAAGCAAAGAGAGATTTCCAATGAAGAGGTTCAAATCCCATGTCGAAGCAGGCTTTAGAAAACTTAAAGACTTTCCAACTTACTAGAACAAACTAGTTTGTTGTGGCATTTGAAATTTATTTTTCAACTCCTTAATTGCTTTTTCCATAGATACAAAATTTTGCTCCTTTACCAAAATTTCATTATATTTATTAAAATCTATATCAAATCTATAATCTTCTATACCAATAGTATTCACCTCAGGGACATTTAGTAGAGAAATTAAGTCTTTTGACTTGAATGCCTCCTCTTTTCAATCTAGTAATTTTTCTTTGATTCAACCACTTATTTCGTCTATATGTTGGTATATATTTTCAATGTTTTGATACTTTTGTATCAATGTACCAGCTCACTTCGGTCATATCCCAGGAACTCATTTAATATTATCGGCACTATCTCCAATTAAAGCCAAATAATCCAAAATATTTTCTGGTTGAAACAGAAACTCTTGGATAAAATCCTTTGTTTTGTACGGTGTTCATTTGCTTGGATCTGTAAAAATCACATTATCATTTAGTAATTGTTTCAAGTCTTTATCAGCAGAAAAAATATTAAAAAGAATTTCTGAATCTTCATTATGTTTTTTAACTATTGAAGCAATAATATCATCAGCCTCATATCAAGGAATTATTAAATTGGGAATATTTAGTTTGTTTACTAATTCTTGAACAATCGGAATTTGTGCTTTGAAGTCATCTGGTGCTTTTACTCTATTAGCTTTATATTCAGGATAAATTTCATGTCTATGTGTTTTTGTAGGATCATCTCGTGCTATTACAAAATAATCTGGTTTATCGTGAAATAATTTCAAAATCATACGAAAAAATCCATAAACTACATTTATATTGTGACCATCACGATCAGGCATTTCAGGAAAAGCATAATATGCTCTATATAAATATCATGATCCGTCTATTAAGTACAATTTTTTCATTATTTAAGATTTTATTCATAAAAGTTATTTGTTTTTGTAAACTATACGAATTAAAAAGTTCTTTTCTCGCAATTTACTCTCTTGGAAAAGCTTTACTACGAAATTCTTAGCTTAGGAGGAATTAGAAGAAAACTAGTTGGAAACATCCAGAACCTCTTCCATTAGGGAGGAATTTTACCTCTAACTTGATGAACTTTTAACTTGATTAACTTTTTAACTTTATAAACTTAAATCTATCTTTTATTGAATTAAAAGCAATAAAAAGTATATTATTCAAGCAAACAGTTATTTTTTTAATTATACTAAAAAAAATGGAATTGATAATAAATACTCCAGAAGAGATGTTTGAATTATGAAAAAAGATGGCAAAAGACCATAAAACAATTTTACTGAAATGAGATTTGTGAGCTGGTAAAACTCTATTTACAAAAGGTTTTGCTAAATGATTGGAGATAGACGAAAATAGCGTTCAAAGCCCCACTTATACTTATCTGAATTCATATGATAACAAATTACTACATATAGATATGTACAGATTAGAAAATGAAAATGAAGTTTGGGAGAAATGAATAAATGACCAAATTTCTCAATATGATTATATTACAATAGAACGACCAAAATTTATTGAATTATTGGATATTTACGAGTATACAGTAGTAAATATTGAAAAAAAATGAGAAACAAGAATAGTGCGTATTGAAAATCAACAATAAGTTAAATTTTATGAAAATATTTTTTTAAGTATAATATATGTAATATATGCTATAATTAAACACAAGAAAATAAATAAAGGATAAGCTATTTTCCGATTTGTTTGACCTGTCATCATGGTTCGTTCTGACATCCCCAACATTCCTACAAGAATGGTAAGAGGTAAAAATGTTGAATTAATAAGTGTTAGCCTTGTAATACTTTTATTGCTTTTTATTGATAAATATGTGTTATATGCAGATATAAGAGAGTCATTTTTTTCTTCTAAACTCTCTATTGTTCTAATAATTTTTGTAAGTTTTTGTTTTAGGTTATTAAAATATATAATAAGGCGTTTTTCACCGATTATATCCAGATGTTCTATTAATTCGTCAATAACATCTTCTTGCGAAATAAAATTATGTTTTACAAAAATTTTGTTTAAATCCTCATTTATTAATTCGTTTACAAAATCTCGTTCATTTTTTCAAATATTTAACTCCATATTCAGAAGTTTTTTTGCTGATTTATCTAGGGAATTAAGTGTTTTATCATAAAAAACATCAATAATTTTATAAAGAATAAAATATGGAGATGATTTGTATGAGTTTTTAATGTCTTTTGATTCATGAGATATTTGATTGAATACCATATCAAGTTTTTCTGAAAACAATCATGTAGTGGTAATAATATAATCTTTTCAAATAACTATATCCAGTTCATTAAAAACATATTTGGATTTAGATTTTAAATATTTTGTAAAAGCTAATGCCATAAAAAAATTATCATCTATAGTGCTAAATTTAGATTCAGCATTAATATCTAGCATGTTTTCCTTTATCATCTCATGAAAATTATATTGCTTTGATAATTTTTCAATATCGTCTTGTTCTGGAGTCTGCCAACAAATCCGTTTTGTTTTATCTATTGTTAATGTTTTTTTCATATTAAATAATTAAATTATACTAAAATTGTTATAAATCCTGCTTTTGTGGACAATATCCGTTATTTATCTGCTAAATTATACTTTATTAAATTATTTTTAAATCTTGACATATAGTAATTTGATAAACTTTGTTCACATTGGTTATCATCATCCTGAACTAATTTTAATATAACAAGGAAATCATTAAACTCTTCTGTGATTTTTTCTACAATTTCTTTATTTAGTCATGCATCTTCAATTCTTTCAAAAAGCACTATGGAAAAAGCACTAACTAGTTTTTTTACATAAGATTTCTCCAATTCTGGCATTTTTATTTGTGTATGATATAATCCGATTGGAATATTTATGTTAGTAAATTTTGGTATTCATTGTTTACATGAATTAAATTTATCTATTTCTATTAATAGACTATCTAACACAGATCAAGAGTTTATTGTTTTAGGCATAAATCAAACACCCACGAGCATATTTGATCAACTAATATTTTGAAAGTCATACGACACATTATCTCAGCTAATTCTAAAATATCCTCAAATATATAAAACATTGTTGGCCAGACTTTTAATTGCCACTGAGTAATTATAATAAGATCAGGTCCTTATATTTTCTAATAACATATTGTGAGAAGTTCAAAAGGACGAATTTATACTATATCAAGTATTATTTCACGATAACACATAAACAAATTCCAAACTGGTGCTTTTATCTGTATTTAAGATCAATTTTATATTATCTCAAGTTTTACTAAACTCAAGTTTTGTTACTTCTGGATAATCCTTATCAAAAATAATATTTGAATATCATTCATGATATCATGTATTACCAGCTAGGTCTCCAAACTCAATATTATATATAATATTTCAAGAAGTATGTTGTTCTGACAGATAGCTTATGTATTCATAATTATTGTTTTCTTTTTCTTCTAAATCTGCATTTACTCACAATATGGTAACACTTACTCATGATAATTCTTCACTAGCACCAAAAGATATTGATACTTTTTTGCCTAATCAAATGTAATTTCCACTTATAGTATCCGTGTTTACTTCTACATTAGATAAACTTGGTGCTTCATTATCTATTGTAAATTTTTCTCATTCACATAATACTTCCATATCAGAGGAATATATCACTATTTTATGTCATGAAAAGTATTTTGTATTCAATCATGTATATTCTCAAGTGTGAGTTATAATTACTTCACCACTTAAATTTAGTCATGTGATATTATAATATCACGAATATAATAGTGAACTATCAAAATTTAATCAAGTTTCTCATTCATTAGCTTCTCAAATTTTTATATATTGAGTATTCGCATCTCGGAGTTTTATAATAAGCGGTATATCCTCGCAAATTTTGTTTTTATAGATCCAAGAAATCTCAATTTCTCATTTTAAAATATCTCACGATAAAGGGGACAATAACTCTATATCCCCTAAATTACAAACTTCTGGGTCTATTTCATTGGTAGGCTCTGGGTCTTCTTGTTCTGGAGTTGAATTTTCTGTTCCAGAGTCTCCTGATAAATTATTTTCTTCTTCATTATTTTGATAATATAAATTTTCACCTGAAGAATTATCATTTGAATTATTTTCTTCAACATATTCCACTTCTGGATTTGTTGGTATTTCCGTATTATCTGCGAAAGATTGATGTGTACCAAAATTGTTTAAAAAAACATTAGCTAAAATTAATGATAATGTTTTATATAACAAAGCACCAGAAATTAGTCCAAAAACATACTTTTTGTGATGTTTTTTGAAATGGTGTCAGATGTTTCTAGAAGTTAAATTTAGATGATGTTTGATTCATGTCATTTTGTTTACTATAATATAATAAATATATTTTAATATAATAAATATATTTTTTATATTATAAGTATAACCGAAAAATGTTTTATTGTCAAATTTTTGAGTACTTTTTTTAAAAGAGGTGTTTGACTTTTATGAAAAAAATCTAATAATAGGCTAGAAAAGTATAAAAAAATATAATTAAGTAAATACAATCCATATTTTTTACAATTGACTTTGTTAACAAAATAGTTATTGTTATTAACATAACAAAAAACAATATAAAATTAAAAATTATGAAAAAAATAAAAAATTCAATTTTAGTTCTGCTTTTAGCAGGACTTGGTAGCACATTTGGACAAACTACTCTATTTATTGAAAATAGAGATGGTTATGTAGAAACAATTGTGGCTACTAAATTCTTACTAGAAATCCAGCAGGATTTGAGTAAGATTTATGGAACAACTTCCCAACAATGGGAAGCATGCCAAAATCCTGGGAAAAGGATTTTTATAGGGAAAAAACCATTTGAAAGAAAAATTAAATGGGAAAATCCCTTTTTTTTCGGTGTCTCAGTAGAGGGACTAAATAAAGATCTCTCTATTAGGTACGATGGGAAAAATCTTACCAATGAAGAATTGCTATCTCCGTACTCATCGCGGAGATCTTCAATAAAAGAGGATGGTATAGGAATTTTGGTACCGATACTTATTGCTTTATTTTATGCAATAAGTAGGGCTGTTTCAGATTTAAAAAGGAGAAAGAAAAAAGAAAAAATTTATCTTTCTCTAGATGTGGTTGTTCTGACAGCTCTGTGCTTTCTAGTCTATTGTCTAGGATTAGGTATTATTTATGGGCTTATTGTTGGATTTGGGTTAATAATGATACCTACATTGGTATATAGGCTGCAGCTAAAAATACAAAATTTAATAAATAAATAGACGAAAGACGAAATAGCACTTTGTTGTTTTAACGGGTGCTATTTTTTTTCTAAAAAACTTATCAACAAAGGATAATTTAAAATTTAAAATAGCTTTTAGGGATGATTTAAATTTCATGAAAATGGAGATTTGAACAAAAAAAGATGGAAATTTTGTTGTTGAAATATCGTATAAAATAGTATAATAAAGTTTTTAAGATGCTTGGTCCAAAATCCAAGATGATTTTGGAGATTTTATTAGTCATTTAATGTTTATAACAAATTTTTCTAACTGACTATTTGGAGTGTTATCTCTATCTAAATTATTTTTTGATGCTCATGATTTGGAAGAGAACTCGAAAGCATCCACCATAAGTTGTGCAGATTCTCATCTAGAAATAAATTCTTTATCTGCTTTCAAAATGTCGTAATCAAAACTAACATTAGCGATATTTGATACTATATAATATGCTTCGTGTTTTGTAATAAACTTTTCAAGATTAATATATTTTTTAGCCCTAACAATTTCCAAAAGGTAGTCTACAAGACCATGTTCTTTTGCATAAAGAACATAGGGTGCGTAAATTGAATTGTAATCCAAATCTTCTATATCAAAATCAATCTTTGATACTTCCAAGGTCTTGTTCGTCTTTTTTAAGTAAGACCTGACAAACATTACTATAAAATCTCAACGAGATATATTATCATCTGGGTAAAATCTAGAATTTTCAGTATTAGTAATTCACAAAGATGCCAAATTTTGAATTGCATCAAAATTTGTATGATAATAAACATCTTGGTAAGCTATATCTATATCTTTATCGTTATCCAACATTAAAGTCTTGAATACTATTCTACAAATATCTCCTCTTTTGATAGTAATGTTCGATTGATCAATATCCAGATAATATAAATTTATCAATTTTGGATATTGTCTTTTGAAGTTTTGTAGGATTTGGTTTAAGTCATCATAAGAAACAAATCTTTCATAATCATCTATATTTTCCAATCAATTTAATAATCACATTTCGTATGCAGTATTATAGTATTTTGGCATAAGTTTATCAAAATAGTTTTTATTAGATAAACCAATGTTTGAATCTAGGTTATATCCTATTTTGTAACGATAGGAGTTCACTAAAATTTTTAACAATTCATTTAAGCGGATAAAGTTATCTGGATAAAACTTTTCTTGGCTTGTGGAAACAATTTTTTCTTTTGCTAAAAAATTTATGTAAAATTTATCTTTATTATATAAAACATCCAAAAAGTATTCTTTGGGAAGAAATTTTTCCTCTACATAACTATTATCTATAGTAATGTTTGATGAAGATGTGTGTTTAGGGTTATTCTTCGATACTTTTGTTTTTATAAAGTCTACAAATTTAAAAAGAACATCTGATATTGATTCTTTGATTTTGGTAGAATTTTCTTTTTGGGTTTCCTGAAATGTAATAAATGGCATATTTGCTGCAAAAGTTTTATTACCTTCTACAGCTATACCTAAACTTACCATGTGAATCATTCCCCAAATTAAAGCGAAACACAGTCGTTTTATTTTTCTTTTGTTTTTATTTCCTTCCATTTATTTTAAATTATAATTTAAACGGACGCTGTAATTATATATCTTTTTTTTGATTTGTCAAGTCAATTTGTCAATTTTTAAAAACACTTAATTATAGTCCAGAATTTAGTCAGATAAAGACTGGTCGTTTAAGTAAAAAAGTTAATAAAGTTAAAAGTTCATAAAGTTAAAAGTTGTTAATAAAACATTCTTACCTTGCGAAGCAAAATCGAGAACTCTCTTTTTCCCCATTGCTTGTAGGCGCGAATTCGAATTCGCGCCTGCCAAAAAACCAGGAATGTTTGTTTTTTATCACTTTATCATTTTATCGTGAGCGAAGTTCACCCCGCTTAATGGGGCGAGCATTTATCATTTTAACATTTTGTCGCGAACTCCGTGAGCATTTATCATTTTATCGCGAGCGGAGCGAGCTTGGTATATTATCTTTATTTTCAAAATTATTTTGTTAGTATGATAAGACATTTAATTTTTAATTATTCTTTCTTATGAAATACGAAATAAAAAAAATCAAATGATTGGAGTGTCTGTTTGTACCCATGAAAGATTCTAATTCTACTACAGTTCAAATATTAGCTAAGGCTGGTAGTATATATGAAACAAGAGAAACTAATGGGATAAGTCATTTTTTGGAACATTTGTTTTTCAAATGATGAAAAAAATACAAAACTCCAAAAGAAGTTGCGGAAGCTGTAGATAGTTTTGGAGGATGATTTAATGCATATACATGAGATGAGTATGCTTGATATTATGTAAAATCTGCTCCAGAATTCGTAGAAAAATCTATTGATGTTTTGTGAGATATGATATTAAATGCACAATTTCCACAAGCAGAAATGGAAAGAGAAAAATGAGTGGTAATCCAAGAGATCATGATGTATGAAGACAATCCTCCAATATTGGTGATAGACAAATGGAAGAATTTTTTTTACTGAGATAATAGTTATGGACGAAGTACTTTATGACCAGTAGAAAATATAAAAAAATTTACTAGGGAAGATTTGATAAGGCACAAAAATGGTCTTTATACCAAAGATAATTTAATTTTGGTAATAGCTGGGAAAATTGAAAATCAGAAAAAACTTGAAAACATTATTGCTGATACTTTTCAAAACTTACCTGAAAAAAGTAGCATAGAAAAGCCTGAATTCAAAAATATTTTACCAAGCAAACAAAAAGATTTTTATTCCAAAAAAACAGAACAAAATCACCTTATAATTTCTGCTAAATGATTTGATGGTCATGATACAAAAAGATATGCTGCTAATGTTTTGTCTACGATACTTGGATGAAACATGTCATCTAGATTATTCCAAAATATAAGAGAAAAACAATGACTTTGTTATTATATCAATGCTAGACATATGAGTGATTCAGATAGCTGAGTTTTTATAATTAGAGCATGATTGGAAAAAGGAAGATTTGATTTTGGTGTGGAAAAAATCTATGAAGAACTAGAAAGTATAGCAAAATGAGATATAAGTAAAGAAGAATTTGAAAAAGCAATTGGATACAATATTTGACAAGTCCAAATGTGAATAGAGTCGAGCGACAATATGGCAGATTTTATGTGAAGTCAGTACCTTTTGTATTGAGAAATAAAAACTTTAGATGAGATATTAGAAATATACAGAAATATGAAACTGGAAGATGTTTTGGAAATTACTAATAAGTTCAAAAAAGAAAATTTATATCAGTACTGGATTGAGTAAAATTTATATATCCAATTCCAAACTAATTGGACAATGATCAGATCACATTACAAGATCCTGATGATCAATATGACTAATCAATGGTAAAATATTTTCTGATACTCGGAAATAATCCAATCTCCGTCAAACATTTCTTGGTCTAGCTCATGCACGATAAGATCGCCAAGTATATTTATCTTTCAAATATGGATTAAAATGACGAAAAACATCCACATATCAGTTTGCTTGTAGTTTGTCCAGCTTTTTTCTTTCTATAGGAAGGAATCATATAGAATCCTTATTTTCCTCTGGTCTTGCTATATCTATAGGATGGTGACAGATATTGAAATCTCATGTCGTAATTATATTTTCTCAATTTGCTCTAAGATTGTTGATGTACTGAATAAAATTTTCATAAAACTCTAGCTTGTAGGTTAGCATTTCCGTACCATCTGCCTTAGTTCATCAATTGGGGAAATAAATATTCAAAAGAGTGAAAACGGAATCTTTATTATCTTTCCCGTGAAATTTCATCTCTACTACTCTACCATCTTCATGAAATTGTTCCAATTCTCAAAAATGATTTTTTGTGGAAATTACTTTTAAATCTTTTTTGTAAAAAATAGCTGTACCAGCATATCATGATTTTGTCCCAGAATGTCGAATATAATTGTAATCTTTTGTAATAAATTTCAATTCTGCTGGAATTTGATGTTCAAATGCTTTTGGTTCTTGAATACATAAAATATCTGGATTGTCTTTTTTGAATCGCTCATCAAATCATTTATTTATTACCGCTCTGATTCAGTTTACATTTCGTGAAGTTATTTTCATAGTGAATTGGTAAGTTTATAAAGTATTTATATTAAAGGGGATGTTTATAGAAGTACGGTCTGTTCTCCTTTGCTTTGCTGATAAGTTGTTTACTACTTATTTCTTAAATCACCACAAGCCACAAGCAAGACATTCTTCCCCTACGGGGAAGTTGCTCTAATGTAGTTGGGGGTTGTTGGTGACAAACCCCACCTATCCCCGCCCCTCGTCATTTTATCATTTTATCGCTAGCAAAGTAAACTCCTTTTAGTGACCATGATTTAATAAAAGCACAAACAACAGACTTAATAACATAAATAAAAGATAAAATAATTTTATTTTGAGTCATCATTTATTTTTCACTTCTGGTAAGATGTCAGTAAGTGCTAAATATGACAATGCTCAAGCCATCATAGCAATTATAATAAATTTATTTGTTAGTAAAAACTCTTTGAATGGGAATAGGATTATTGCTCCGATGATTCCTCCAAGTGCTGCTATAATCACAAAGGATTCTTTCTTGTGATTCATAATATAATTTGCTGTATTTTGAGGTATACTATGAAGCAAAACAGCTATAGTAGTAGCAATTCCAAACTCAGTACTAATCGCAAATGCTGAAAACAAGATAACTCAATGCAAAATATTATGCAAAAATGTTCAAATAAAAATTAGAGTTTGATTTTCGTGTTCTTGATGATGCTCGTCTTTATTTGATAGGTCTTTGCAGTGATGATGGTGTAAGACTAATTCTAACACATAAAATACAAAAAGTCATACTAAAACATAAATTCCGATTTCATGTCAGTGCATTCATGATTCTATTATTTCTGGTAGGAATCATAGAAACACTACTCAAAGTAAAACTCAAACTGTAATCGCAACAAAATAATCTATATATTTTACCAATTGTTTTTTGAAAAATCTCAAAATAAATATTAAAATAACCAAAGATAATCATATAATAATATTTCAAACTAAAGCTCATAAAAAAGGGGTCATTTTTATTGTAAATAATTAAAAGTTTTTTCAAAAAGTTCTTCCAAATTTCACTCATTTCTAAAAGGGTGATCTGAATCTTTAACAAAATCATATTCTATATCCATTTTGCTTAGCTCAGCAAATAGTTTTTTATTGGAAGCATATATTAATTTTACTTTATTGTTCAACCTTTCATTAAGGTCTCAAATTGACAATATTTCTTGCTCCATTTGATCTCATATTATAATATCCATTCACCAAGAAACGTAAATATAGTGATCTGAATATTTTAATTCATCTTTTAAAGACATTTTTGTATTTAAACATGGATCTCGTAACACTATTTTTTTTATATGAGAAAGGTCCGACAGTAGAATTGTAGGTCATCATAGGCTATGTCAAATAAGATATATCTCATCATACTTATCTTTGAAATAGTTAACAGTAAGTTCTAAGTCTTTTATTTGATTTGCAATTGTATTGTTTGTAAGATTTATTTCACGATATAAATCAATTCTAAAAGTATCAAATCATTTATCATTAAAAAACTTATATCAATTGAAAAAAATATGTTCATTTATGTTTCATCAAAGTCAGTGAACAAATATAATTAATTTTTCTGATTTTTGTTTTGAATTTAATTTTCAATGAACTATATTTTCTGAATCAACAATCTTAAGTGTTTCCTCCATATTACTGAAACAATTCTAAAACTTTTGGATCTTTTCATTGAACAATATTTTCATTTCATCCTCATTTGAGTCATAAATTTTGAGCGATATCTTTTGCTGAACTATTTTCTTTTGAATTTATTAAGGCAAATCATCACTCATTATTGAGTATAAGAATTATAGAATCTTCAAAAACTCATTTTGCTTGGAAAATAATATTTTTGAATTCCAAATCTTTCAAAACATCATTTTGGGAAACATTTATTATTTTATCAAACACCTTATCAGAAGGAAACTCACTAGATCTTAAGGTATCTACAATTAATTTTGTATTTATGGACTCAAATTTAGAATTCATTTCTTCTTTTTCTTTTAGTTCTTTTTCTAGTTTGTCCAATATCTGATTTTCTGCTTTTACTCAAAGCTTTTCTGCTACCTGATAAAGAATATCTCTTGTTTCTCGTAATCTTTTCATGACTTTTGGGCCTGTAAATGCTGTAATTCTCTTGATCCCACTAGCGACCGCTTCTTGATTTACGATTACAAATGCTCAAACATCTTTTGTGTTTTGAACATGAGTACCTCCACAAAGTTCTATAGAAACAAAATCCTTTTTATTATTTTCATCTAGTAAATTGGAAGCCAAAACTTGAACAACACGAACTACTTCTCAATATTTTTCATCAAAAAATGCTTTTGCTCAAAGTTCTTGTGCTTCTTTCAAAGACATTTCTTTGCAAACAACAGACAATGATTGATGAATCAAAATGTTGATATTTTCTTCTATTGTCTGTAATTCTTCTACTGTAAGTAATCTATCAGCATAAAAATCAAATCTCAAAAGATCATCATCTACCAAAGATCATGCTTGTTTTGTGTTTGGGAATATTTTTGTAAGTTCAGCATGCAAAAGATGTGTGGCGGTATGAGCTCTCATCTTTGAAAATCTTTGAGCTGGATCTACTATTAATTTCATCATATTAACTTAAAAGACTAAAATTTTAATTCTATCATCCTTTTTTAACTCCGGTACTACGGAGTGGAGGATCTAAATAAATCCCTCTACCCCCGCAATTCTGCGGGGGAGACCAACTCCCTTCACAGAAGGGAGACAACAATTATTATCCTCCATCTTTAGAAGGAGGAAAATGGGAGAGAATTCCTTTCCTTGGGGAGGTTTATTCTTCCTGTGTCCCATAGTCTTACGGGGCATATAGCACAACAACTTTCCCTTTCCAGCCCCGCAGAATTGCGGGGCTACATTGTTTTTGTTTTACTATTTCATCATGAATGTTTTTTACTGTAATAACAGGCGGTTGATAACCGCCCCTACATCAATTCATCATTCATCCCGCTAAGCGGGACAAGTCATTTTAACATTTTATCATTTTATCGCGAACACCGTGAGCATTCATCACTTTATCGTGAACAAAGTTCACCTCGCTTAGCCACATAGTACTATGTGGTGGAGCTAAGGCGAGCTCATTAAATACACACCCCATTTTCTGCATATCGTGTTTTTCATTGTTCTTGGCACTCTTGTTCTGAATCTATTACAACAGCTTGTTCTTCACATTCTTGATTTTCTTCTGACCAAATTCATCCTGCATTTTCACATTCTTCTATAGCTAAGTCTACTGGTATTTCTGGTTTAGGTTCTGCTAAATACATAACTGCTGATAAAGCAGTAAACAAAAGAAATCCTACTAAAGCTAGAATTACTAATACTTTCTTGAATTTTGTTGATTTTGACATCGTGTTTTTCTAAAAAAAATAAATTAATTACAAAATTTTAATTTACCATGTAAATACGGTAATTATTGTTTATCTTTTTTCATCTTAGTTTCAATTGAAAATTTAATTAAAAATTGAGATATTGTACCTTAATTTTTTTGTGAGGAAGGAATCTGTCTTTGCTGGTAACTCCTGTTATTCTTATTTATCCGAAAATAGTGATTTAATTCACATTAATGCGGGTACTTTCCCTGCAAACAATCAAAATTTATCTGCTCTCATCATCATAAGTAATACCAATCCTCTTTTTTCTTCATAGTTAGGTCGATCTCAACTTGTTTGAGTCATTACTCAATGTGATTTAAGTGCATTCAAGTGGTCTTTATGCCGAGTGTTTTTAGAGTTCAAATCTCCCTCTTGAATATTGTACATATCACCAAATAATAATCTAGAAAGTACTGTACCAAACTCCGCCCTAGTCACTATATCATTAGGATCAAAGTTATCTTTAGGAGTCTGTCAATCAGCATATAATCACATTAAACCTAACTCACAAGCCGTTTTCATAAAGTCTTTTAGTTCCTGAGTTTCTTTTCCTATATCTTGGAATTTATCACATCATTT
>JAKJDW010000008.1 GCA_022705745.1 Patescibacteria group bacterium | reverse complement strand
GGGACTCACTCCAAGCCCCCCTTTTCAGTGAGAGAAGTGGGGACTCACTCCAAGCCCCCCTTTTCAGTGAGAGAAGTAGGGACTCTCTCCAAGCCCCCCTTTTCAAGGGGGGTAGGGGGGATTTGAACATTTTCTATTATACTACATACCGCATCAAAATTTTGGAATATTTCAGTATTTGTAAACCTCATAACTTTTAATCAATATGATTCTAATTTTTGAGTTCTTTTTTGATCATATTTAATTTCTTTATCTGTCCAATGGGTATCTCAATCTATTTCAATAACTAGTTTTTTTGAAGCTATATAAAAATCTACAATATACTCATCAATCGGTCTTTGTCTTAAAACTCTAACATTAAGATTTTTGAGATATTCATACCAAAGTTTTTTTTCAGCTTTCGTCATATTTTTTCTTAGTGCTTTAGCTTTTTGTATATTTTTTTTATTGTATGGTAAATGGTTTATTTCATCCCCCCTTCCCCCCTTATTAAGGGGGGCTATCTCGTGTTCTAGCCCCTTAATAAGGGGGGTCATCTCGTGTTTTAGCCCCTTTTCAAGGGGGGCTATCTCGTGTTGTGAGCCCTCAATAAGAGGCATTAATTCACTCAAATCCGGTCACCGCTTTGGCATTGGCATATTATTGTATATTTCCAATGATTTTAATCTGAGTTCCAACATCCATTCAGGTTCTTTTTGATCAGCAGAAATTTTTCTCACAGTATCTTCTGTCAGTCATGTTAGATAAACATCATATTTTATATTATTTGGTGTTTCCAAAGTCTGTCTTAAGTTCACAATTTATATATTGAAAGTTAAAAAATGATTTGTAGATTGTAAACAGTAAATCCAATTCATATGCATAAAATATCATTTTAATTATTAAGTAGTTTAACAACAAAATAAATCAATATAATGTATAGCACCCACCACAAAATCTTCTGGTTTTTGCTCAATCCAATTTATTAAATCTTGTTTGCTAATTCGCATAATTTTTTCTACTTCTTCTTTTTGTATTTCAAGTTCTTCTACTTTTTTATCACTTTTGGCTATAAATCGTTGACAAAAATACTTTCTATTATTATTTTCTTTTGCATGCACAAATTCTTTTACTCCAATTTCATAATCCTTGAGTTCTAATCAAATTTCTTCTTGTGACTCTTTTAATATGTTGCTTTCATAGGTTTCTCATTTTTCTACAGTTCAGGCAGCAGCTGGTCATCGTTTTCATCATTGATTTTTTTTGGAATAAGCTCTTTGAGCTATAAGTACTTCTCAACGAGAATTTTCCAACCACAATCCAGATATTCTATAAATATCTTTTCAATGTTCCAAAGTTCATCTTTTTTTGTATCATAATATGTTATCATTTTCATCAACTATAGTTATTAATCCCTTATCCATCATATATACAATATAAAATCTAAAAGAATACTTATTTTTCAAATCATTCTTTTTTTATCTTTTCTATTAGTTTCTTATCTCATCTATCTTTGATCTCTCAATTATTCAATATTATCACCTCATCTATATCTATGTTTTGAATTATCTCAAAATGATGAGTAATAAATACAAAACAATTTTCTTGATTATTCAACTCCCCTATCATCTTGGTAATAGATTTGAAAGCATCAACATCCAATCAACTATCTATTTCATCCAAAAAAATATATTTTGGTTTGAGTAATTTAATTTGTAATATTTCAATTTTTCTCTTTTCTCATCAACTAAAACCAACATTCAAATCCCTTCGTAAAAATTCTTTATCCAATCATACCTCTTGAATTAACGGAATGATAATGTCTTTAAATTTCAAAAACGTGGTATTCTCTCAAGTATGAGTATTGTAAATATTTCTTAAAAACTCAAAAAGCTTTACTCCTTCTATTTCTGGAATTTGTTGAAAAGCTAGGAATATTCAAAGTTTTGCCCTTTTATCAGGCGACATTTCCAAAACATCTAAACCCTCAATATTCACACTTCAAGTATCTACTTTATAGTTTGGATGTCACATAATCGTCAGAGCCAAAGTAGATTTTCCACTTCAATTTTTACCCAGAATACAGTAGTTCTTTCACAGCTCAAATTTAAGATTTATATTTTTTAATATCTTTTTTTCTTCAACACTTACAGATAAATCATTTATTTCAAGCATCATTTTTTCTTATATAAAATACAATATTTTATTATATACAAAAGCTAGTAAAAAAATCAAACTGAATCCTAAAAATATTTGTCAAAACAAACCCATTAAACAAATAAATGTAACTTTACAACACAACAAAAGGCTTGATATTAAGCAAGGTTTCCTTCTACTGCTTAAAACAAAAATAAAATAACAATTAAAATTTATAATTATGGAAAAAGAAGTTTACACCCTTATTATTGCGACAATATTGTATATTTTTCTATCATTATTGAGTCTTAAATTCAACTATAATAGGAAAATAGAGGTTATTTTATTTACAATAGATTTTTCTCATGTAATCTTTTCAATGGTATACACCTTTTTTCTTCCCAAATGGTATAAAAGCCTATACTTAGTAGAACTCGTGATATTGTGGGCCTACTTAATAAATGAAGAGAAAATTGAAAAGTTAATGCACAAAAGAGATGCAATATAGAGAAAGGCTGGATTTTTATCCAGCTTTATTTAATTGTAAAAAACAAATATTTCTGTATAAAAAAATTATTTAACTATACATAATGCTATGTACAAACACATTGAAAACGAACTTCTAAAACTAAAAAATCCAGATAAGGCTAAAATCCTACAATGATTTTTCAAAACTTGAAAATGAGAATATGGAGAGTGAGATGTTTTTTTATGAATTACTGTTCCACAACAAAGAAATTTAGTAAAAAAATATTGGGCAAATATAGATTTAGAAGATATTCAAAAACTACTAAAAAACAAATATCACGAATTTCGTATGACTTGACTATTATTTCTAGTCCAAAAATATGAAAAATCAAATATTACAAGGAAAGATGAAATTTTTCGCTTCTATATAGATAATATCAAACACATAAATAATCGAGATTTAGTAGATTTATCATGTCCCAAAATTATATGAAATTTTTTGCTAACGAGAGATAGAGATATTTTATATAAATTTGCAGAAAATAGCAATATGCGAATACAAAGGATTGCTATCGTTAGTACTTATACTTTTATAAAAAACTGAGACTTTGCAGATACTATAAAAATTTCTAAACTACTTTTAGATCACAAACACGATTTAATTCATAAGGCGGTTTGACGGATGCTTAGAGAGATCGGCAAAAAAGATGAAGATATTTTGATAGAATTTATAGAAGAAAACGCATCCAAGATGCAAAGAACTACTCTTAGATATGCTATTGAAAAATTTGATACAAATAAAAGAAAACATTTTTTATCAATAAAAAAAGCTATCTAAACACTTGCCCAGATAGCTTTTTTATGATAAAAATATTTTGAACATTATCTATCAAACAATCATTTTTTGATATCATCTTTGATGAGTTCAGTCTTTTTGTGTTCATCATCTACCATATTGATAATTTTGGTTTTTTTACCTGTCTCTTGTGCCATTTTTACTACAGATATAAGACTAAATATCAATCATATCAATAATCGTATTTGTATAAATTTTCCAGCACCAGATACTATTACTCTGGAAGTAACTCAAGAAGAAACATGGATAGTATCAGTTATGGCAAAAAAAGATGTTGTAATTATAAATAAGAATAAGAAATTAATTAAGGAATCATTTTCTCTAGCTCCGAAATATGATAAAAACAAATTTTTAAACTTAAAACTTAAATTCCATCATAATAAAATAAGCATTGACACCAATACTATCAACATCGTTTTAAACATTTCTGGTTTTCGTATCCATATACCATATCCACCAGTTCATCTTAAAGAAGTAACTTTTAAAATAGGGAAAAACAATAACAAAAACAACAATATAAATAAGTATCATACAAAAACCTTTTCATGTTTATTATACCTATTAAATTTATGAAGTAATTTCATCAACTTTTTAGATGATATCAAGTCTTTTGCCATAATATTTTAATAAAAATATAAATTTACATTCTTACTTTAACTTTCATAGAAAGTTTTTCAATGAAAAAAATTATAAGCTATAATCCTCTACATATCTCTCTGAAAAATTATCTTCGTAATAAAGGTTACCATCATATTGATTCTTTTTTTGACTTTCTCTTACAATATCTTTCAATTGAAAAGTTTTATTTATTATTGTTCATGCTTGGTTAAAAATATTTTTCGCAGTATATTCTTCATGATTATCCAATCCTACTCGTTTAAATATTAATGGGAACATAAATAACAAAAATACTGATAAAAATATTCCCATAATCATATATCTAATACTATTCCAAGCCTTTTTAATTTTATCTTCTTTTCATTGAGAAAAAATAAATAAAAAAATAGCACGAATAAAAGCATATATACATCATACCGCAATTATAATAATAACAACAGCCAAAATGATCAATATTAAATCTTGAACAGAATTTGAATTAGCACCTACATTCATCAAAACTAAAATTAAAAATTAAAAAACTCACTTATTCTGACAATTCCGATTTTGAAAGTGTTTCTCCAACTTTTTCTTCAACACCCTCTCAATCTTTTACCTCTTCAGATTTCTCCTCTTCTTGAATCTCTTCAGACTTCTCCTCCTCTTGAACCTCTTCAGATTTCTTTTCTTCCTGAACCTCTTCAGACTTCTCCTCCTCTTGAACCTCTTCAGATTTCTTTTCTTCCACAACAGCTTTAGCAGCTTCCTGCTTTTCTCTTAACTCTTGAGCTTTTGCTTCAGCCTCTGCTTTTTTCTTAGCTTCTATCTCTTTTCCTTTTGTACTTTCTCTTTCTATAAAGTATTTTTTGAAAAAATCATCTTTTGTGTCTGCAAAAAGTAATTTAGCAACCCTTTCTGTAGGTTGAGCTCATTTAGAAATCCACTCCTTTATCGCAGAAACATCTGCTCTCATTGTATGAGACAAAGGATTAAACCATCCCAGAACTAACTTATATCAAGCTTTAGCTGGTTTTGTATGTTCTGTAAGAACTATACGATAAAACGGTAACTTTTTTCTACCATGTCTAGCCAATCTTATCTTTAACATTTAGTTTAAATTTTATACAATTAAAATACTAGCTTTAGAGACTATTTGAGTTTCTCCCTAGATGTGTGTAATGTATGTGCTTTACATTGTTTACAATACTTTTTTTGTTCCAATTTTGGCATAATCGCTTTATTTATGCTTGTGTAGTAGTTCACT
This sequence comes from Patescibacteria group bacterium, assembly GCA_022705745.1. Taxonomy (GTDB): domain Bacteria; phylum Patescibacteriota; class Gracilibacteria; order Absconditabacterales; family Absconditicoccaceae; genus JALOAF01. The sequence continues at coordinate 37,511 of JAKJDW010000008.1, read as the reverse complement.
TTCTTACACACAGAACACTGCATAGCTACAATAATTCTTCCTCCTTTTTTTTTTGCCATAATTAAGCTTACTAAATAATCTAAAATATTTTTTTACGAATGACGCTAGTTAATCGGGTTTGTAACTTTCAACTTTGTACTAACTTAGCTTTAAACTGCCCCGCTCTACGGGGTAAAACTTGAACCGCCGACCTTCCCGATTGATCGGGACGCTCTAACCCCCATATAGATAAACAATTTGGCTTTGGGCAGCCCCGTTCGACGGGGTAAAACTTGAACTGTCGACCTTCCCGATTGATCGGGACGCTCTAACCCCCATATAGATAAACAATTTGGCTTTGGGCAGACTTGAACCGCCGACCTCGTCCTTATGAGAGACGCGCTCTAACCAGCTGAGCTACAAAGCCATGAATTTTTAATTGATTTTACAAACTTGAACCGCCGACCTTCCCGATTGATCGGGACGCTCCGCTTCAATCAGCTGAGCTACAAAGCCATTTTAATTTTGATGGCGGAGAGGGCGGGATTTGAACCCGCGAGCCAATTTCTCGGCTGACTCGTTAGCAGTGAGTTGACTTCGACCACTCATCCACCTCTCCTTATACAAAAAAAATAAGCCTCAAATTTTTGTGGTGATATTTGTATAAATAAATTTGATTGAAATTCAAGTATAAAAACATAAAAGATAGATAGTTTATAGTCGCTAGTCGTTAGTCAATAGTCGTTAGCTAATGTCTAATGACTAGCGACTAATGTCTAACGACTATTGACTACAGTGACTAGCAACCAATACTACCTTTATCCCATAAACTTCCAATATGATAAACGAAATATTCAGTCCATGAGAATGAATAGACACTTGAGAATCTGTCAGACAAGATATCAGTAAAGTGACTGAACAGGATATAAAACGCGTACAATGAGATTCTGCAAAAGCAAAACAAGTACAAGATGAGATCAAAAAAACAAAAGCAACAAACAACAATATTGCTAAATTTTTGTCATTTCTATTAAAAAATATAAAAAACGAAGAACTAATTTCAGCTATATACGATACATTTTTCAAGGTTGTAGATACTAGGACACAAACTATCTATCTAAGGAAATCTATAAATAATATCGTGGTAATTTGATTTTTCGCTCCATTTTTTTTAAATGAGATAAATAAATTTTGATTAAATATATATTTTACAGAATTACTCAACGATAAATCTGGAAACAGTATGGTAGAATACATAGCTTATATAAAAAAATTATCCAAAAAATACCACGATAATGTGCCAATTAATAAAGATGTTTTACTAAACCTATTAGCTCTGATAATGTGAGAATTTTGAATTAGTAAGGAAACTTTAAGTGGTCCATGAAAAGATAAGGTAAAAAAGGAAATTGAAAAAAAATTAAAATAAAACAACATACTATATACTATATTACAAAAATGCCAAGCCAATTGTATTAATTATTTGGCATTTTTTTAACAAAAAAAAAAATATAGTTATAATAGAGTATAAAAAATTGTAAGTTTTAACTATTCTACAAAATGCAAAATGAGTGGTTTTGAAAACATAAAGATAGAAAAGCTTCCTGGTAATAGCAATGAAACAGGGATAAATAAAGATCAGTTAAAAGATTATTTTGATAACAGATTTTTTGATGATCTAGTAAATGATAGAGTAAAAATAAAACAACAATGAAAAAATTATATTTTTGAACAAAGAGACATAAACTCTAGTCAAATATCAGATAATAACGAGTTTATTAAAAAATTTTATGTAGATAAAACAATTTTTCAAGATTATTTGAAAGAACAACAAAAAAAGGAAGAAGTAAGCCTAGAGTCAGATCTTCTATTAACCGAATTTTTTAATGAAATGGACACCCAGAATAAACTAAAAAAAACTCAAGAATGAGTGATAAACGAACAAATACAAAAATTAGATAAAGATGTAGAACAATTAACAAAAATTGACGATATAAGAGATAATCCAGAATTGTTAAAATCAGAAGTTGACAATTTATTAAATCGATTTGATGCAAATAAAAAACGACCAAGAGCACCCAAAACCTCAGAGAATAAACATAGTAAACACAGATTCGAAAAAGTAATAAAAGATGATATATCCTCGTTAAAAAGCATAAAAAGAGAATTAAACAGATATACTTATACTACCAATATGGATTATTTTGCAGATTATGTAGATACAATGAAGTGACACAAAGAACAATTAGAAAAAGTTCGTCAAATGGTTTCAACATGAAAAAATACTGCAGAAATTCCAGCTATGTTGGATTCTATAAAAGATGTTAAAAAAGAAGTATTATTCCAGGACATAGCAGCATCTTATAATGTAGAATATAACAAAATGTTAAAAGATGCCACTTTGGCAAAGCTTCTCAACAAAGATTTAGAGTGATTTCAAGAATATTTAATTTGAGTTTGGTCTGGAGATATAGAACATCCAGAACAAGACAAATTTTATGAAAAACATAAAAAAGATTTCCAAGAAATACAATCAATAAATCCATGACTTTACAAAGAAATAACTACTAAAAAACAAAAAATTGACAATCCTAAAAAAGAATCAGTATCTCCAGAATATCGAAATGCTCAAATTACAAGGAACAATAGATATTGTTCCAAAGCTTGATTTTGAGCGTTTGACCAAATATGAAATATGTTTTCAGATCTTGTGTATAGATGAGAAAATCCAGAAAAAAAAGAGGCATGGGCTAAAGCTGGTAAAATTGGAGCGATAATTTGATGAGTTGTACTTGGATTTAAATTTATACAAAGTTTATTTGCTAAAAAATGAACTCCATGAAAACGGTGAGATGTTGCATTATATTGAGGATGACTTTTAGCATTATTCAATATCCCTAAAGTAATTGATTGGACAAAGACAGTTTTTGGCAAAGACCCAGAAAAAATTGAAGAGTGATTGGGCGTAAAAAATAATGCTGAATATCAAAGATATATAAAACCACCTATTGCGGCAATGGAAACAATATGATGAATTCCAATAAAGACTTTATTAGATTTATGAATTATAGAGGAAAAATATAATAAATTAAAATTAAATTATAATAATTATGAAAATTATGTTAAACAAACCAATCTAAGTGACAAAGAACAAGAAAGATTAATAAAATCTATGGATAAAATAAAAAAAGATGAATCTTTACTCAGTGACTGATTATCTTTATTATGAATCAACTCCATAAAATCATTAGAAATGGAAGCTTGAAGTGATCCCACAAAAACACTTTTAGATTCCCCAAAAATGGCTGAACACTTCAAGAATACCGCGGAGTCTCCTGTAAATACCCAATTAGCTATTGAGTGACTTGAACCGGTAAGTGCTCAGGCTCGATATGAAATGACAAAAGATTATGATCCAAACAACTTTGGAAATCACAAAACGATAGAATGGATGAAAAATTGATTAGTAAAACTTAAAGATGATAACAGAAATTATATATTAGAGGAAATGTTAAAACATCCAGAAATTAATCTAACAACAAAAACCATAAATGGATTGAAAAATAATGCTTGAAACCATATACAATTCCAAAGTTATGAAGAAATGTTTAAAACAGCTCAGTTAACTGATTTTATAAAAAACAACTTTAAATGAAAAATAGCAAAGTCTCCAGACCCTTTCCATATAACTTTATTATGAGATATAGAGTTTGATAATGCAAAACGATATGAGATATGGAATCCAGAAACTAAGGTAATAAACTCAAATTTTTATAAAAACACACTTGAAAACATTTCTTCAACATTATGAAAGAATAAAGAGTCATATGTAAAATACTTAAATGAACGATGGAATAATGAATGAAAAGTTTCCTAACTAATAAAATATAAAATTTGCTTTTATGATATAAATCGCTATACACTGTTGTAGCGATTTTTTATATTCGTTAAAAAAATGGAATTAAATAAACAATTAAAAATTGAAGGTAAAAAAGTTTTGATAATAGGAAATCGATCACATAAAAACATGTGAGATGAACTAATACTCCTCGGTACTATAAAACTTTTACAAAAACAATGAAAAGAGATTTACATTTCCGCCTACAATATTTCTTGGCTAAAATCTTTTTTCAAACAATTTATAAATATAGATGAAATTGGATTTTTAAGAGAAATACCAAAATGATTTAGATCTTTTCGAAAATTCATAAAAGATTGAGGAAGAAAAACAATAAAAAAATATAAAGAAATGGATAGTGTTATAGTCTGAGGAGGTGAAATTCTCACAGAAGAACTTCCAAATAATTATCGATATTGGTTGGTATCCATATTCCCCTGCCTCAAAAAACACAAAAACATATATTTAATGGGTGGGATACAAGTACCAAAAAAATGGTACAATAAAAAGCTTTTTTCTTTTTTACTAAAAAAAACAAACTATATTTACGCTAGAGATCTAGATAGTGTATATGGATTAAAAAAGTATTGATTTGAAAATACTGAATTTTTTATGGATACAAGTTTTTTCGCTTATGATTGGAATATTATCAAAAATGCAAATCATAAAAAACAAAAATATATTATCATAAATGTAAATAAAAATTGAGAAAGATTTTTAGAAAATATTAGTAATGATATAAAAGATTTTTTATCAAATTGATACAAAATATTGTATGTACCAGTTGCTAAATGAAAAAACAGCCAATACAATGACATACAATATTATAAACAAATCAAAGAAAAACATAAAAAGCACAATAGTAGTTTTGAAGTATTAGATTGGGAAAACGCTTTTGATAATTTTATAAAAAAGTTAGCAAAAGCAGAACTTGTAATAAGCACAAGACTGCATTTGTTTTTGATAAGCAGTTTTGTAGGCACAAAAACTAAAGTTTATCCTTACCAAAAAAAGATACTTAAAATGCAAGATGTAATCAAAAATTTAATAGATTAAGCTTTCATACCATCTAAAGTTCATTTAATAATTGACCAAATTATTTTAAATTTTTCATCTCGTCTTGCATAAAGCAAAACTTTCAAACTTAACCATAAAGGTTGTGCTCGAAATCACAATAAGTAAAAGTTAATTTTTTCTGATTTTGTTCAATTTTTTTTGATAAAAATCATCCTATGTTTTGCTTTTCTATATGCCGCATATGTGCTTCAAACCCAGGCATGTTCAAGAATATTTTTATCCCTTTCCATATGGTACAATAATAATTCACTTGATACAAAAATAGGATATCATGCTTTATGAATTCTATAAGTAAACTCTAAATCTTCGTACACAAAATCCAACTTTTCATCAAACAAAATTTCTTGAAATATTTTTGTGGGTCCAAAAAGAGAATTCCCAGAATACATTTGTATTTGCCCTATTTTTTGATCTTTTTTGAATTGAAAAGCATGAGGTCTAGAAGTTCGAAAATTATAGTAGTCAAATCACAAACTCTGAATATTTCAAGTTTTTCTAAACATCAAAGTAGGAGTTAGTACAAAATCTTTTTGTATATGATTTTTATGTTCATGTCGAATATCAAAAGTTTTTTGAAGGTAATCAGAGTCAAACAACTCATCATCATCAAACAAATTTAGAAATTCCGTATCAGCTAACTTTATTCAATAATTTCTCACATAGCTTACTCATTGTTGTGGAATAAAATCAGTATTTATATTGGAAACAAAGTGGATTTTATTTGAAATGTTTTTTAATCATTTTAATGATTGAATTTTCAAATCTTCAAACTCCTCTTTTGTAAGAACTTTATCTATCATCAAAATAACGTTGAAATTTTGGAAAGTTTGGACATCCAAAGATCAAAATATTCAATGAATATTTTGAATATTTGGTCTAGTGGGTATAACTACCGTTAATTTATTTGTCATTGTTTTTTCATTTAAAAAATATATGTTATATACTATCTAAACTTTATCTTTTTTCAAGCCATTTGATGTCAAAGTTTGTGAAAACATTTTTTGTACTTATAGCATTATATCACATAATTGTTACAATTTTATGATATGGGATTTTGTGATGATGGTATCAAAACATAATATCAATTTCTAGAGACATTCTACGAATATGGTTTTTCTTATTTGTACTTTTAACAAATATAAAACAAATAAAAGAATACTTACCAAAACGAAAAAACATTCGAATACGATTCATTGTTTTAATAGTTTTTTCTGTACTCATATCATTTTTGCACTGAAAATCTTTATGAAATATTATGATTTGAATTAAATATGGATTCTATTATTTATTCATATTTCTCACAGCAAGTTTTATCTGATTTTCATGTGTCAAAAATTTCAAACTAAAAGACATGTATTGGTTTCAGCGATTTTTATTGTGAATTGTATTTTTCGGGTTCTTACGACAGTCGGTAAAAATGGGTAGACCTGAATTATTTATGAGTTTGGGATATTGAAAATTTGATGATTTTTATTTTTGAACTAATCCCCCATTATATTATTTAACTGGATACGAATGAACAACCAGACGACAATGAATTTTTTCTGGACCAAATAATTATGCTTATTTTCTCACAGCATTTTTCCCACTAATATTACTACGACGATGAAGCTGAATCAAAAAAATAAAAAAAGTTTTTCAAAACCCGATTTGAAATCTAGATATTCTTTATGTTGTATTACGAGTGCTGGCAATTGCTATGACACTTTCTAGATCGGCGATAATATGAGTTGCTTTAATAATAATTTTACTTGCAAAAGATCGGATCAAGAAAAACAAAAAAATTGCTATTTGAATTTTTTGAGTATTTATTTTATGACTCATAGGGATAAGTTTTCTAAAGAAGGAATCCACCATAAATCATGTCAATGCAAAGGTTTCTTATATCAAGGAAATTATAGATAATCCTCTCTGATACTGACTTGGAAGCTCTGGACCAGCAATACATCACAATGGAAGCATGCTACCAGAAAATTATTTTATGCAACTAATGCTAGATATCTGAACTGTCTGATTTATCTTTTGGTGTATCGTAATACTACAAATGCTTTTAGTATTCAAATGAATTAAAAACATAAAACCAGATCCAAAAGAAAAAACAAAGCCATGAGAGATTAGTAATGAGTTAGTTTATTTACATCGAAATAGATTCTATATTTGACGAAGTGTCCTTTTAGTAATTGGCCTATTCTTACATGTTTTTGAAGACAGCATGGTCAATTATTTATTTTTTATAAGTTTCGGAATTTTAAGCTGATACTTAAGTAAGTTCACAAAACAAGAAAATAAATCCTTAAAAAATCTACTTTCAAAATAATTTTCAATCTCAAAAATCAAAATTTATTAAAATTTTTAATTATCCTTTAACACAAACATATTTTTTTATAAATAAACTAATTTCATATTGTCTATTTTATTTGTCAAATTCAAATGTGCAAATACAAGAAAATACTATTGCTTTAAAGTTTTAATTTGATACAAGTAATTTGTTATCATTAACTTTTTTATATTTTTTTATATTCAATAATGCCTGTTAAAAAAAAAGTTTCTACTAAAAAATCTATAGCCAAAAAGACAGTAGCAAAGGCCTCTGCCACAAAAGCTATTTCTATCAAAAAACCTATAGTTAAAAAAGCAATAACAAAGACCTCTACAAAAAAAGTAGTTAAACCTTCAGTAACAGTAGAAACCAAAAAAACAAATCCTGTTCATACTTGTTGCTGTTCCACCAATTGTGAAAAATTTACAAAAATCATCGTATGTATATTAGTTATCTTAAACTTGCTTTTTGCACTATTCTTTTTCTTTAGAAAAGATCCTGCATTAAAGCTAGAAGAATTAAAAGTTGGTTGAGCTGACAATATGAAAAAAGTAGAACAACTTTACAATTCTAACTTATACAAAGATCAACAAACTTCTGCCATAGATCAATACTTAGCATGACAACAATAAAAACTATTTTATTATTTAAAATTAAAGAATGGAAAGAAAAAATAATTATTTAATTCTTATTATTTTGCTATGAATAATGTTAATATTGCAGATATTATCATTATTCAAAAAAGATGCTCGAGCACTAGAAACTCTAAAGGTTGGTTGAGCCGATAATATGAAAAAAATTGAACAACTTTATAATTCTGATGAGTACATCTCTCAACAAACCATAGCCATAGACCAAGCATTATCTCAAATGGATATGTTATGAAATCTTAGCGAAGAAGAGTTATACGAAATGATAGCATGAGAAGAATGAGCATTGGAAGAAGATGTAGAAGAAAACATAGTTGATATTGAGCTAGAATAGTTAGCTACAAGTTAAAAGTTACAAGCCACAAATAAACATTCTTCCCTTGGGGGAAGCTGTAGCCCCCGATTTATCGGGTAGATGGGGGTAGATGGGGTTGTGGTTGGAAGCAAAACCCCCACCTATCCAACTTTATGAACTTGATGAACTTTATGAACTGATATAATATTTACTCTCTTAAAAATTAGACAAACATGTCAAAAAATTACAACATTTGAATAATTATTTTGTTATGACTAATTTTAATATTAAACATAGCAAACTTATTCAAAAAAGATGCTCGAGCACTAGAAACTCTAAAGGTTGGTTGAATCAATAATATGAAAAAAGTTGAACAACTTTATTCTTCTTCAAAATATATTTCTCAACAAACCATGGCCATAGACCAAGCATTATCTCAAATAAACATGGATGCCGAAAACAATAATTTAAATGAAAACATTTTATCTCCGGAAGATGTAATACAAAAATTAGAAGAGATAACAGCCAATGGTGTTGATAATTGAAAAGAGTCAGCTAGATTTACTATTTTGGAATATTCTAATTTTGGATGTGGATACTGTAGGAGACAATCTGTCCAATGAGTTATTGACAATGTAATTGAAAAATATCCAAGTGAAGTTAATTCAATTTTTAGAAGTTTTGTGTCCAGCAGTCAAGCCATAAAATTATGAGAAGCTATAGAGTGTGTTGGAGAATTAAAAAGAAATGTTAGGCACAAATTTATAAAACAACTATTTGCCACAGATGCATGATTGGATATAGAAACAATAATAGATATTGCTTGAACACTTGGTGTTAATAAAAATTCTCTTTCAAAATGTGTTGACTCAGGTAAATATAATCAAGAAGTTAATAATCAAAGAAATGAATGAGCAAGCTTGTTTGGTATTAGTGGTACTCCAGGTAATGTTATCATAGATAGAGAAACTTGAAGGTTTGTTGTAATACCATGAGCATATCCGGTAGAAAAATTTGTTGAAGAAATTGAAAAACTAAAAAATAACTAAAAAAACATAATAACAAAAATGTACTTCTAGTTTTAATTCTAGAGGTACATTTTTTTATTCAGGGAACATATGTTCTACCAAATGGTTATATAAAATAATTTGACTAAATATAAAATATCAAACATTTTTATACAATAATACACTTAAGAATAAATCTCTTTTTAATAACAAGGTTCACAGTAGACTTTTCATACAAAATTTTTATCATATACAGACAAAAATTTCACATGACAATTATCTCAATTTTTTAAATTAAGTTTGTTTGCTAGTCTCAGCCTCATTCTTTTCTCACGACAAATGTCTGGATGTCCCCTAGGAAATGATGTGTTTGCGATAAAACTCCAATTCCTATTTAATTATTCTAAATGTTCTACCAGAATCTCCATAAATAAAAACTTTTTTTTAAGAATATCATCTGAAACAGTTCTAATGCCTATAGGAATTTTATCTCACCTAAATACTTCTATTCACTCTGGGATAATTAGATCATGGCTATTATCTTGTTGTTGATATTTTCTTAATAAAACTTTCTCAACCTTGAAACACAATAATTACACATAAGGATAGCTATAATTTTTCCAAACATTTGCAAAATCTTTTTTTACCTTTAAAGACAATCCGGATGATATTGGATATCCCAATATCCAATGAAGCCTTTTATAAAGATTCATATTTGAAAGTCATAAATCTCCTTCAGCAGTAGATTGGAGTTTTATCCTTCCCCTGCTCATAAATATACTCAAAGGTATTCATCTTGATTTTATATCTTTGATAAGTTCCAAAATTACTTGCTTTTTTAAAAAATTATACTCTGAAGTTTCTCACGAGTGTTTCTTTAATATTTTCAAAACACTGCCACCACCAGGAAACATACTCATCAAAACAGAAGTATATGTAGATTTTTCTTGTTCAACTTTATTTTTAATATCTTCATACAGATTAAATCACAATCACTCTATAAACTCCAATATACGAGATACAGTCAATTTGCGTCTCGATTTAGATTTACCATCATTTAATAAAAGATTTATGTGAAATTGATTTATCAGTCCTCCTGCTATTTCTTGTCATCAGCAACTTCCTATTTTAGAGGATCTCAGGATATCAACACTATCATTTAATCCATGTTGTTGCAAAAGTAGTCTAATATCTTTTTGTAAATCAAATCATAATATTGAAGCAATTTGTTGAGTTTCTTTTGTTGTTAAAATGGTATGAGAAAGTTTACATCATAGTAGTTGTTTTGCTAAATCTCTCCCTATTATTTGAGTTGTACTATACTTTCTACGAGGATATTTTTTCTCAGTAAAAAAAAGAGCAAAAGCATCAGATATCCCATTATCAAGTAATCTCTGCTTTATAGTATCTATGGTATTTTTATTGTTCATTTTTTTTCTTATTAATAATAAACTTCCTTTGAAGCATAGAACATAAATATTAGCTTTTTTTTAAATAACTACATTACACACAGTTACTTTAGGGGACAAAATCAATTTAAAAACACAATAATTACACATAAGGGTAACTATGATATTTCCAAATTTCTGCAAATTCTTTTTTTACTTTTAAAGACAATCCAGATGATATTGGATATCCCAATATCCAATGAAGCCTTTTATAAAGATTCATATTTGAAAGTCATAAGTCTCCTTCAGCAGTAGATTGAAGTATCTCTCTACTTCTGCTTATAAATATATCTAAAGTTATTCATCTGAATTTTATATCTTTGATAAGTTCCAAAATTATCTGTTTTCTCAAAAAACTATATTCCGAGGTTTCTCAGTAGCGTTTTTTAAATGTTTCTAAAACACTACCACCACCAGGAAACATACTCATCAAAACAGAAGTATATGTAGATTTTTCTTGTTCAACTTTATTTTTAATATCTTCATACAGATTAAATCACAATCCGTCTATAAAATCCAATATACGAGATACGGTTAATTTATGTCCTGGCCTACTATTATTTAACACAAGATTTATATGAAATTGATTTATTAGTCCTTCTGCTATAACTTGTCAACCAGTTTTTCCTTTTCTAGAAGACCTTAAAATATCAACACTATCATTTAACCCATGTTGTTGTAAAAATATTCTCATATCTTTTTGTAAATCAAATCACAGCACTAAAGCAAGTTGTTGGGTTTGTTTTCTAGTCAAACAATAGCTAGAATTATAAGGTATTAGTTGTTTAATTAAACTTCTTCCTATTATTTCTGCTATTTCAGTCTGTCTACGAGGGAATTGGTTTTCATTTAAAAACAAGGTAAAACCATTGGATATCCTCTTGTCAAGTAATTTTTGTTTTGCAAGATCTATAAGATTTTGATTGTTCATATCTCTTTTAATAAAAATATAATATTAAAATATACAACAAAGCAATTAGCACCAAAAGTATAGTTTTTTTATTGACAATTGCAAGCAAATTAATGCTACTAGCTTTTTTAAAAAAAAACATTTACTATTTTATAAATTTTTTAGGAATAAATTTTTGTAACACAAGCCACAACAGTTATAAGTGAAAACTATCCATAAATTTATTGTAACAAGATTCATAATATATTTTTCTATATTTTTTTTAAAAAAATAAACATACATCGCCCCTTTTAGGCTAAAATAGATGTTTTTTAATTACAAAAAACTCTTACTCTTTATGTAAACCAACTACATTTAACCCATAACACGATTGAACTAAAAAACCAAAATATAAAAATAAAATATGTAAAAAAATATATATAATAAACTAGTTTTACTTTGATTATTCAATCTCACCATATCATAAAAACACACAAAACAAGTAGAGTAAAAAAAATTCTACTCCAAGATACTATCTATTTTTTCATTTATAAATTATTTTTCCTGCCAGCGATTGTATAAACTTTGGTTTGAAAATAATAGTATTTTTATTATACAAATATTGCAATAAGTTTTGTATTAAACTTATTTTGGACACATTTTGTTGGCAAGTTTTAGTTTACGATTATAAATGGATATAAATCAATTAGATAGTTTTTTAGATTATCAAATAGATTCAACTGAAAATCTAGATATTTTGGTACAAGAAATTATTACAAAAGCACAAAAATATTTACCCGAAAATTCCAAAGAATGAATATTAAAAGCATATCATTTAGCCAAAAAAGCACATGAATGACAATCTAGATTATCTGGGGAACCATATATTGTTCATCCTTTGAAATCAACAATAATATTGATGCAATTAAAACCAGATCTGGAATCTATCCAAACATGTATCTTGCACGATGTGATAGAAGATACAATGATTACTCAAGAAGAAATACAAAAAGAGTTTTGATCTGAAGTTGCCCAATTATGCCAATGATTAGTAAAAGTTTCAAAAGTAAGATATAAGTGAGAAGACAGAGATTTAGAAACCATAAAAAAAACATTTTTAGCTATGGGTAAAGATTTAAGAGTTATTTTTGTCAAACTTGCAGATCGTATCCACAACTTACAGACTTTACATTACCACCCAGAAGCTAATAAAAGAGAAAAAATAGCATTGGAAACCATGAAAATTTATGTTCCAATTGCAAAAAGATTGGGGCTATATCAATATCAAGTAGCATTGGAAAATGCCTGTTTCAAAATACTATATCCAGAAGAATTTGAAAGGATAATTTGACACCTAAAAAAATGATACTCTGGTTCCGATAAATATATAAAAAAAGGAATATTTAATATCACAAAACTCCTACTAAAAGAATGAATTAGCGAATTCGATGTAAAATGAAGAACAAAAAGTCCATATAGGATCCGAGAAAAAATGGAATATAGATATCAGACAACGGATATTTCATCTGTCATGGACTTATTAGCATTTAGAATCATTGCCAAAGACATTTCAGATTGTTATGTAATACTGTGAATAATCCACAAACACTATACCCCTTTAATAAAAAAAATAAAAGATTATATTGCTGTCCCAAAATTTAATGGATATAGGAGCATTCATACTACAATACTTGGAATGTTTAAGTTTCCTATCGAAATACAAATAAGAACAAAAGATATGGATGATGTAGCTGAATATTGAGTTGCTGCTCATTATGCATACAGTGAATCAAAATGACCAAGCAGGGTTAGTCAAAAACAAGCAGAATGGGTAAGGAAATTACAAGAATTAGTAAATGCATACACCGAAAGTGACGAAAAAGATCAATTTAAAAACAAGCTAGATATTGAGCTTTTGAGTAAAGAAACCTTGCTCTACACACCAAAATGAGATATAATTGAATTACCTAAATGAAGCACAGTATTGGATTTTGCATTTTATATACATACGGAAATTGGTTTAAAATTTAAAAATGCAATAGTAAACGGAGAAATTGTTCCTATTACACATATTCCCAACACATGAGATATCGTCAAAATAAATACATTTAGGTATCAATATACTGCAAACAAACATCGAAGTTCCATTTTAAAAACTCCGAGTGCCAAAACCAAATTACTTAAATTTATAAAAAACACCCAACAAGAAGAGATTTTAGATAAATCGATTAAAATATTAAATAGTAAATTAAAAGAACTTGGTCTACCAAATCTTGTTGCAAAAAATAGCAAAATAAACCAAGTTTTTGAGAAAAAAGATTTAGAAAAAAAGCTGATCGATGCTACAGAAAACAGACTACTGTACAACGAAATTATAAAAAAGGCTTATCCAAAAGAATACAAAGAGTTTTACCAAAATAAAAGTAGTAAAACTCCACCAAAAACCGAAAACATTAGCATCAAAAATATAATAATAGATGATGATAAACTAATAAATTACTATTTATGCCCTGAATGTAGACCAATTTTCCCTCAAAAAATAATAGCGAAAACTGGGAAAGATGGGATCAAAGTACACAATTTAAATTGTAGAGCACTCAAAACCATTTCTCCAAACAAATTATTGGAAGCACATCGAAATGAAGAAAACAAAAATATTTATACAGTTATATCTACTTTGAAAATGGACAAAAATTTGGACTTTATCAAGTTATTGGAAATATTTACAAAATTACAAATTGAAGTAAATAGTTTTTCTATAAAAGACGATAAGGACGACAAAACCAAAATAATAAATCTGACTCGGACACTAAAAACCCCATGACAAATTTGAATGGTTCGTGAACAAATAAAAAAGTATTGACATAAACTAAGCTTAATAAAAAGAGAAATAATATAATTTATATCATAAATTACTAAAATGGACATTCTACAACTTTGATGACTAGAAAACCTTTATACAGCGATCGTAGCCTTATTTGTATTCTTACGAATTATAAGTATTATTTGGGTAGCAAAAGATATTTCCGCGAGGACAAACAGCCTTTTATTACAAATTAGCTCTATAGTATTGATAACTTTTTTTACTCCTATAATTTGAATACCACTCTATCATATTATTAAACCGATATGATATAAAAAAGACAAAATGCCTTGGAGAGAAGCCTGTGTTAGCAATTCTACTATATGTATAAATTGTGGTACAATAAATGCTAAAGAACATAAATGTTGTATTTATTGTGGGAAAAAACTTACCATAAAATGTAAAGAATGTAATATGGAATATCCACATAATTATCGTTATTGCCCCAAGTGTGGATGACCCAATATTGAGTTAAAATAAAAATACTACCAAAAAATAATTGTTGTCTTTCACTATAAAGTACAAATTTAAAAGAATTACAAAATATTTCGCCTTTTTCAATAAAAACTAGTTTAATAAACCAGTTTTCATTTGTACAAACTCTATATTTATTGTTTTATTCTGCTGATTGTCTTCTTTCAATTTCTTCCAAAGAAGCCTTTTTTACACTTTCTTCATCTATTATACAAAAAGATGTGGTATTGATTACCATGTCTGTAGGTGATTTATATTTTATCATATAATTTTTATGATTTGCTATGTTTCTGATAATATCCATCGTAGCTTCAAAATTATCTAAATCTTTTTGATTTACTACAGAATTTTGTCAGTACTCTTCTTTATGAAAAGTATCCAAAACAAGCTTATTTCAAGAATCTTTTACTGCCAATTCGTAAGCTAAATTTACAGGATGTTCCAATCCTTTATTTTTTAACGGGAAAAGTTCAAATTTTGCATAACCAGATTTAATATCTATCTCATTATCCAAATAAATTTGTCATAGACATGTGGACAATTTTCAACTATTATGCCCTGCTCAAGTAACCAAAACTAAATTTTTATCGGTAGGGATATGATCATCTAAACCAAATCCGTTGTCGCTCAAAATCTCTTTCACATTGTAAGGATAAGATGATATTTTATATCTTTCAAAAACTCTATATTGTTTTTTTTGAAATCTACGCTCAAAATCTAAAACTAAATCAAACATATTTGCTATGTCTATTTTATTAATAACTATAATTGGTTTTACTCACAATATCCTTTCTATAACTGTCAAATTATGAAACACATATTCCGAAAAGTCTAAATTTTGATCAGCAAACTTTTTGTTGGAAATAATATCTTCTGCATTTACACAATACAATACTTCTATTTTATCTCTTAAATCATAAAAAATTGTCTGTTTACTGTCTATTAAAAATCAAGGTAATACTCTAGATGCATGTGGATCTCTTAAAAATTTTCATCAAACCTCCAAATAAAGTTTTCCAGAAAAATTTGCCAATCTGTCTAATATTTGATTTTTTTGCATTTCTATATACTTTTCTCCATCAAACCCATGTCTTTTATGAGAAATAATTTCGCTATTTACTACCATATTTTTATAAACAAAATAAATTACAAATAAATTATACCCAAAATACATTATTTTGTCAAAAAATACGGCTTGACATTCCTTTGTTTAGTTAAAAGTTACAAGTTTATAAAGTTGCAAGTTAATTAATACTTTATGAACTTTACAAACTTTACAGAATCTTCTCTTTTCTCAAAAAATCTAAATATTTTTCATTATCTTCTGGATACTTTGCTTTTAAATAATCTTTTAACAAATTTTTTCGATCAGAAAATCATTGAGACAAGTTTTTTCATTCTATATCCAATTTGTTAGATAAGTCCTTGGAAACTACTACATGTTTTTTTAATTTAAAGTCTTTTAATTTTTTGTATAAATTTTCGTCCATGTATTCAAAAATTTTATCATAATCTACATCATCTACTTTCAAAAAAACGGAAATATCTTTTTTATTTAAATGAAATTCCGAATCAAATTCTACCTTCCAATGCTCTGATCAAAAATAGTTTTTTTTATTTTGCTCTATCGTGTCAAGAATAAACTGATCTAAAGATATTTCATCCAATTGTTTCATTTCTCAACCACTCTCTCAGTCTACTGAAAACAATAATTCATTATTCCTTACCCCAAGACTTGAGCTATCTATCAAAAAATAAGGACTGATAAAAATCATTTTTCATTTGATAGAATTGTGAGAATATTGAAATAATGTTTTAACATGATTTACTTCCAATGGAGAAGTGTTTCGAACACTCCCAGTACACAAATAATTTTTATAAACAAAACCTTGATGCAAATGTGAAGAAATCATTTTTATATTTTCTAAATCGCAAAACAAATGAGACAATGCAATATCGTTGAAATAAAACCTAGCTCTTTGTCACGGAAAATTAACTCATTCTATATAATAATGATGTATAACAGTAAGTTTGGGATATTTTTTTATGTAATCCAACAAAACTTGGTTTATATGTGCACTAATTTGTTCGTTTTTTTTCTTAGATTGTAGCAAAGATTTTATGGTATTTTCTATTTCAGTATACTCAACTCAAACATTACCAAATAACGGCTCAAGCTTTTGGGTATTTAAATAATAAGGTAAAAACAAAACATCTTCTCACTCTATATTTTCTACTTTAGGACTTGTAACAAACTCTATTTTTCATCATTTTTGATCCGAGAAAATATTTTTTGTAATCATCTCATAGGTCATTTTAGCCTCTTCAAATACAAAAGTGCTTCCAAGCCAATCATGATTCCCAGAAAGTATATAAACATTTTTTCATTGAGAATACAGCTCCAAAAACAAAGTATAAAGAGACAGCAATGCTCACCTATCATAAGAAAAATGATAAACATAATCTCCTAAGAAAATAATGTTTTTTTCTGAGCTACTAGAAATATAACTTTTCAATTCATTTATAATTTTATCTTTGATACGCGAATTTATATGTAAATCTCAAATCAAAAGCATCCAAGTCTTTTGTAAAATAAAATACATAATTTTATATGTAATATTATAACTCATGTTTTCAATACAAAAAAGACCTCAATTTCAATTCATTAGAATAAGCCCAGAAAGAATACGCCAGCAATTTTAATTCCAAAAAAGAAGGAGTAATGCTTTATATAATAATAGATTGATTTAAAATAAATTATCCCTATCTCTTAGTGTAAAGATATTTTATACAATTCACCCCAAAAAATCATGAAACTAAAAGAAATCACAAAAACACTCGATAAATTTTTTCAGGTAAATGCTTTATATGAGGACCCTTCCATGAAAAATTTTGTTCCTATGGTATACGATTCCATAGGATTCGATCGAAAAAACTTTTTTGAAAAAGATTTTTGCACAAAATTCAATGGATTAATGATAAGGGGATGAGAAGAAGTTAAAACAATATTTTTGTCAGTATTCCCTTCAAAAGAAGTACTTGAAAATTTTATAAAAAAATCGCAAACTGGTGACCTACTTTTTCTTCATCATCCTATTTTTATGTCATCATGAGATCCAAAATGAAATGTATGAACATTTTTTCAACCAATAAAACCAGAAATATTAGAAAAAATAAAAGATAAACAGCTTTCTATATACACTTGTCATGCACCAATGGACACAAACAATACAATAGGAACAGGAGTAGCGATAATAGAGGCATTATGAGGTAAAATGATAAAAGAATTTTTCCCATTTGCAAATGGATTTGCATGAAAAATTTGTGAGGTAGCACCAATTTCCACACAAGAACTTATAAAGAAATGTGAAAAAATATTTAGAATACCTTATTGCGATATAGGATGAATAAACAAAAAAGAAATAACTAAAATCGGCATTGTACCATGAAGTGGAGACAATGTAGCATATATGAAAGAAGCAGAAGAACTGGGTGTGGATTGTTATATATCATGAGAAATATTCAATCATGTAGACACAGATCGTTGAAGAATAAAATTACAAGAGGTAAAAGAATTTGAAAAAACAACCACTCTCTCACTAATTGGAGTATCACATGCCGCATCCGAATATCTAGTAATGCCTTTACAGATGAAAAAATATGTAGAGAATGTTTTAAAAAAAAATGTTATACTACTTCCTATGAGCAAACGACGAATATAAAATAAAAAACTTGAACAAACAAAAAAACGACAAAAATTTTTGAATACCAAAAAAAATCCATCAAAATATAAATATTAGCCTTATCAAAAATAAATTATTTGTATTGGCCACGAACTTTTGCAATATCTTTTTTACAGTACTCCAATGTATCTAATGCTCTTTGTGCATATTGTGATAACTCTGAAATAGAAGCATTTGGGCTTATTTCCTCATCTAAAAGAACCTCTATTAGTTCTACTGTTTGTTTTAAAGATAAAGAACGCCTTACTGATTCATGTTGGATCCTATTGTCTGCCAAACAAACCAAATTTTTAAATGTTTGTTCTCCAAATCTATTAGAATTTCTTCAAGCCATGGTTTCTAAAATTTAAAATAAAAAAATATTATACATATTATTTACAATAAAGCAACACAAAAAAAACAATAAAAAAAGACAATAAAAAATCATCTTCATAGAAACACTGTATTATTGCCTTAATTATTGTATATTAGGTTTTATTTGTCGCTGTTTCCTTATCCCATACCAGCTTGCTAATAGATAATCTTACAGGACTAGCATTACAAAACTCATCCATAGTTAGCAGTAAAAATCACTTAATTCCCAACATTATAGAATTTAAACTATAATCATTTTGCCATATTTTTTGTTTAATCTTTTTTTCTCAAACAAAATCTAATCATTTTTGAGATATGTAATAATATAAATCATGCCCTGTAACTTCTATTTCCATATCTCAATCACATTGCAACAAACCCATTTGTTTATAATTTTTTTGATCCAAAAAAGATAAATAATCTTTTAGAAAATCTATATTTTTATGAATATTTTTCAATTTGTAATAATGAAAATATCACAAAATTTTTTCAATTTCTTCTTTTAAGTATCCAGCGATATCCATATCAGATATTTCATCAATTATTTGCTCTGTTAATAAATCCTTTTTGTTCATGTCTATATTTTTTATTAAAGTTTAAATAAATTAATGTTAACCGAATTTTTAATATAATTTAATAAATGGATATCATGCGTAAGCAAAAGTATTGTTTTTCATTCTCTATGGAATTTAATCAGGATATCTGCCACTTTTTGAGTGTTCTCCCAATCTAAATTTCCCGTCGGCTCATCTGCTATAATAAATTCCGGATCATGAATAATTGCTCTTGCCATATTTGCCAGCTGTCTTTCTCATCAACTAAGCCTAGCAATCTCTCTATCTTCTATATTTACTAAATCTAATTCTCTTCTAACTCTAGCATATTTAGCTTCTATTGTAGCCTCCCCTATTCAATATATCTTCAAAGGATAGATAATATTATCTCTGACACTTAAAGATTTTAACAATTTAGAATCTTGGAAAATTAATCCAAGCTCTCTTCTATAAGCCTGAATTTCTTTATCTGAAAAGGACGCAAGATCTGACATTTTATAATAAATTGATTTTCTTGGAGCTTTTAGTTTTCATGTTAAAAACTTAGAAAAGGTTGTTTTCCCTTTTCCAGATCTTCACATTAATACCGTAAAATCTCATTTGTACAAAGAAAACTTGAACCTATCAAACAAAAGTTCCGGTGTATCTCCAAATCCTCGAGTTAGATTATCAACATTTATCAATAAATTATGAGTTTGTTTGTCCATAATGAGTTTATTATGAATAAATATAATTATACTCAATTATAGTAGCAAACTAAAAATATTGCAAAGAAAAAACGTTTTGTACTTTAGTTTGATTTGACAAAATCTAAAAATAACCAATAAGTTATATGGAATAAATGGGGAAAAATCAAAAATATAAATTCACTATTGCAAAATGGAAGGAAAAGATTATGTTTTTTTACTGTATGAATATGTTTTATGTACATATAATAATATTTATTTTTGTTTAACAACAGATCATGGATCTACAACAAGCACTATCAGAATTAAATTTAGTAAAAGACAAGTCTAATTTAGAATCATTTTTTCAAAAATATTTAGGTAAAAAATGATTATTAAACGAAGAATTTTCTAAAATAAAAGATGCTAGTATTGAAGAAAAAAAAGTACTATGAGCTAAGTTATCTGAAATAAAAAACAAACTAAGTGAAGAATATTCCCAAAAAGAAGCAGAAATAAGCATTATGGAAATAAATGAACAACTAAAAAAAGATATAGTTGATATTTCTGTAAACCCAAAAAAATATGAATGATGACATTTCAACTTGCTAGCAAAAACTAGGAGAGACCTAGAAAAAATAGCGAGCAACATGTGATTTATAATAGATTACGGTCATGAAGTAGTCACAAAATATGAAAACTTTGCATCTGTAAATATTCCATTATCTCATCCTGCTACAGAAATGCACGATACTATATACTTGCAAGAACAAAGTCCAGATTGAGAAAATTTTGTATTTAGAACTCACAATTCTGCACATCAAGTACAAGACATTCAAAAATATTGAGTACCATTAAAACTAGTTTCTCCTGGTAGATGTTATAGATTTGATGATATGGATGCTACTCATGATGTTATGTTTCAATATATTGAATGAATATATATAGACAAAAATGTAAGTATTGCCCATTTCAAAAATTATATCAGTACTCTACTTTCTGCTATAATTTGAAGAACAGTGGAAACTAGAATAAGACCTTGCCACTTCCCTTTTGTAGAACCAGGTTTTGAAATAGATGCAAGATATGAAATTATAGATCCAAAAACTTGAGAAACTTCTAAGTCTAAACGAATAGAGCTTTTATGAGCAGGTATGATTCATCCAAATGTATTAAAAGAATGATGAGTAGATCCAGAACAACGATCAGGTTTTGCTTTTGGAATTGGGATAAGTAGATTAGCAGCAATTAGATATGGAATCAAAGATATTAGATATTTTACCAACGGAGATTTAAGATTTATTAAAAGTTTTTAACAAAAAATATATACTTAGCATTAACCAAAAAACAAAAAAATAGTTTTAAATTTTGATTGAATGATATGAAGATTACTATATGTGGGAGTTTAGCCTTTGCAAACGAAATGTTAAAACTGGAAAAAAAACTTAAAAAATTATGACATGAAGTAATAATACCTGCTGATACAAATTCTTTTTTGGACTGACAAATTAATGATTGGTGAATAAATCCAGAACTAGCTAGAAAATGAATGTTAAATCATTATAATAATATAAAAGAAAGCGATGCTATACTAGTTTGTAATCTTGATAAGAAAGGAGTTAAATGATATATTGGATGAGCAACATTAATAGAAATGTGAGTCGCTTGTCATAGGAACAAAAAAATATTTTTATTAAATGATATTCCAAGTGAGAATGAAATAAGATATGTACAAGAAATAAAACTAATGCAACCTATCATAATAAATAATCAACTTGATTTAATCACATAATACCTTTAAGGTAGTTTCATGGTGATGTGTAGTATAATCAATAATATTAACTTCAAAAATCCCACACGCAAGTTCCGTCATGATGAAATATTGCGAAGTTACGGGTAGGACTACGGAATAGATGGGCTTTTAAATTGATAAATTTTCAACTTATGCTGGTAGCTATTTGATCTCTTAGAAAACCAAAATTAGAAGCAGTAGAATTGGCATTTCAAGACTGCCCATATTTTCAATGAAAACATATAAAGTATGAAGCCAGAAAAACAGCATCAAATGTTTCAGATACGCCACTGAGTTTGGAAGAAATAATGTTATGAGCAAAAAACAGGGTAAAGAGTTTGAGAAATGAAATAAAAAATGCTGATTTCTATATATGATTGGAATGATGAGTTAGTAAAATTTGAGAAAAATATTTTTTACTTTGAGTGACATATATAGAAAACACGGATTGAGTTTGACATTATGGCTTCTCTCAAATGATAGAAATCCCTAGCAAAATACAGTATGAATTATATGAGAATAAAAGAGATTTAAGTGAGTTAATTAATGAATTAGCGAATAAAAATGAAATTAGAAGTAATAATGGGACTTTTGGAGAGCTATCAGATGATATGATTGCTAGAGCAGATTCATTCAAAAATAGTACACAAACTGCTATAGCACCATTCTTTAATAAGTTTTTTAAATAAAAAAATATATATAAACCTAGTATTAACAAAAAAATTAAAAAAATTATGGAAGAAATATTAATTTTTACCTATGATCCTATATTAGGATTAAGGTATCTTGGAACAAGGAAAATGATACCGATCGAAATTATCAAGACAAGGGGGGAATATAGTAAACCTACTTGTGACAAACCGTCACAACCCTTGTTAAAAAGAATACAAAACAAATAAAAAAGGAAGGTATTTTGACCTCCCTTTTTGCGTATAATAAATAACTTATAATTATCCCAACTTTCTTTTAACTTTTATCCTTCACATATTATCAATTTCCTTGATTATTACATTCATAGTTTGTCATATTTTGAAATGCTTTTCCAATCATCCTTCAAACCTTTGCCCTAAATCAGAAATATGACAAAGTCATTTTTTACCTTTTGGTAAATCAACAAATACCCCATAATCCTCTATTCTAGAAATATTTGCTTCAAAAGATTGTCATACTTCTAAGTCTGTAGCTATCTCACGAATAATTTTTTCAGCCTTTTCGATCATAGCTTGATCTGGATGTGTCAAAAAACATGTCCCATCATCCTCAAAATCAATCGTAATACCTCAACAGTCTTCAATAATTTGATTGATTACATCTCATCATTTTCCAATTACCTCTTTTACTTTATCTGGATTTATTTGGAATACTCTAATTTTTGGAGCTGATTCTTTTACTTGAGCTCTATGAGTCGGCATAGCTTCCAACATAACATCCATAATTTCATTGTATCATTGTATAGCTCTAGAAATTGTTTCATGAACAATCTCCATAGTAAGTCATTTAAGTTTTGTATCTAATTGAATTGCTGTAACTCAATCTCTAGTACCAGCTACTTTGAAATCCATATCTCCAGTAAAATCTTCTGTTCATTGTAAATCATTCAAAATAATATATTTTGTAATATTGTCTCCATCAGTATTTTTTGTCATCAATCACATAGCAATTCCTGCAACAGGCTTTTTCAAGGGAACTCCTGCATCCATTAAAGATAAAGTTGATCCACAAACAGAACCCATAGATGTTGATCATCCAGATGACATACATTCTGAAACAGTCCTAATACTATAGGGAAAATCTTCTTGAGATGGAAGCATAGGCATCAACGCTTTTTCTGCTAATTTACCGTGTCCTATTTCCCTTCTTCATACAAATCTAATAATATTAGCTTCTCACACAGAAAATGGTGGGAAATTGTAATGATGGAAATATCTTTGTTGAACATTGTCATTTTCCATATCATCATAAACAAGATAGTCTTTTGGTCATCATAAAGTAGTAGTAGTCAAAACCTGTGTATCTCACCTCCAAAAAAGACCAACTCAATGAACCTGTGGCAAATTATCCACTTCACAAAATAGAGGCCTAATAGTGTACATATCTCTATCATCAAGCCTAATTCATGTATCTATAGTACGATTCCTAATAAAATCTTTTATCACTTCAAAAAATCACATTTTCACCTTACTTTCCGTAAATTCTTCGTTTTCTGGATCTTCTATTTTTTCTTTAACCAAGTCCAAAACCTCTTTTTCATACTGAGAGAATAATGTATTGAATGGAACTTTTGTATTTCATGTTAATGAATCTAATTTATCTTGAGTCATAAAATCTGAAATAAAAGATATTACTTCTTCTCATGGTTTATTGAATGTAACTTCTTGTTTTTGGATATTTAGTTTGTTCAAGAACTCTAATTGAATATCACAAGACTTATCTATCTCTTTTTGTCATAAAACAAATGCTTGTTTCAATACATCTTCTGGAACTTCATTGGCTCCACATTCTATCATATTGATTGATCATTTTTTACCAGCTAGTAATAGATTTAATATCCCTGCGTCAAGCTCCTCTCTAGTTGGATTCACTAAAAACTGTCCATCTTTGTATCAAATTTGTACTGCTCCTACAGGTCAATCAAATGGTATTCCTGCTGCCATAATAGATACTGAGGATCAAATGATGTTTGGAACATCCATATCCATCGTATGATCTAATGCCAAAGGAGTAACTGAAATAACAATGCTGTTTATCATACCTTTAGGAAACATCGGTCTTAAAGCTCTATCAGACATCCTAGCATAAAGTGTAGCCACTTCTGATGCTCTTCATTCCCTTCTTTTGTATAAAGCTCATGCTATTCTACCTGCTGCAGAATAACTTTCTCTGTAATCAATCATTAAAGGAAGAAAATCTGTCCCTTCTTTTGGATCTTTATCCATACAAGTAGTAAACAGCAACACATTGTTTCAATACTGAAGTCTTATTGAACTATCAGCTTGCATAGCTAACTTTCAAGTTTCAAAAGAAATTTGTCTACCAGAAAGCTCAGTAGTAAAATCTACCGTTTGAAATTGTTTTTTTGTAACTGCCATAATTTCTAGTATTAAAATAATAAATGTGAAATTTGATTATAGAAACTAGAAACTTAGAAAAAAGATCAAACAAAATATAGAATAAGTTGACTTCTAAACCTTTTTCTAAGTGACTAAATTTCTATATTTTCAAACCCTATTACAATTATAGTAATTTCAAACCCAATTGCAAAATAAAAGTTTCAACAGTTAACAAAACTATAGCTACTTAAATTAACCACAATCCAAACTTGATTTTGTAAACTCATATTATTATATTAACTAAATAGATACAGCTTGAAATACAAGCAAAATTTGTTAATAAGATACATGCTGTACATAAAACTTTTATTTTCCTGTATTATAATGAGTAAAGATTTCCAAAAAATTCTAATTTTATGACTTATTTCTATCGTAATAAGTTCCCTGGCCCTATACAGTTTTAGAGATATAAAGTTTAAAAACACAAAAAAAATGTTGGAAGAAAATCAAAAAGAACAAGAGATTTTACAAGAATACCAAAACTTATTAAGCGATCCAAATGAAATAACACAACCTGAAATCCAAAAAAATTTAGCAAAAACTTGAGATTTAACGATAATATTGCCTAGTTTTTTTTGAAATGCTGGATTTGATAAAATTGTACAAGAGTTGAACAATAAAGAAATTAAAATAAATTTTGAATATATTGAATCTATTTCAAAATATAGAAAAGACATTTTATCAGGTCTAAAAATAGATATCGTTTACTTATTGCCAACAAATCGGATAAAGGGAATGGAATTGGAAATCATTAGTATAAATGAAAATCCAAAAGTATATTTTCATAGCATTTTCAACAATCTTTTATGAATCAATGATAATACAATAATTCCATATTCTATAGATCCTGCTATAACACTTAGAAAAAATGGAATAAATATTTGAAACAATCGAGAAAGCTTGCTGACATTTAGTGCTATATGGGTGCAAAACAAAGTACATTCTATGCCAATACTTTGGGGAATAGGAAAAAATGATATAAGATTTTTAGAAAGATGAGAAGAACCTTTTGTAAATTATTTTGATATTTTATTTTTAAACCTGGAACAAATAAAAGAAAACCACAATGTTGCAGAATTGAAAAATATGTTAGATGTAGAAAAATTATCCTTGGATTATAGTTACAATTTTGCCAAACTTAAACTACTATATGAAAGCATAAGCAAAAAAAATGAAAATTGTAAAACATTTCCTGCTATATGCCTAATGTCTTATAATTTTTGAGATATAAAGTTTTGATTTTTATCCGATTTAGATATTTTAGAAAAATATTTTACAAATAATAAAAACTCATTTGAAATATCCAATTTTAATAATACCATTACATCATACCCTGTGAAATGACGAGTTTTTGTCGTTCCCAAATGAAGCGAAAAAATAAATTTAGCTAATGAATTTTTCAAAGAGTATCTAAAAGAATGAGTAAATGGAAACGAAAATTTATGGTGAAATACTTTGTCTGCAATTACAAATATTTATGACATACAAAAACAAGAAGGTAAGTATAAAGAAATATTAATAAATGAAAATAAATTTAGGCTAATGTATGAAAACATTAACTTACAAGAAGAATTTGTTAAAGACAGTAAAAATATAAATCTATTAAAATGAGACTATAACCCAGAGCTTTATTTGAAAAAGTAAAAAAGCTCGCCCCAGCCATTATTACAAAAGAACATTTTTATCGTAATACCGAGCGATTATTATGTCCTGGTTTGCCTGAATGAACAAGTGGGATTTACCCCGCAATAGCGGGGTTTACCCCGCAATAGCGAGGTCTACCCCCGCAATAGCGGGGATATACAACAAGAATAAGCTCTCCTACACTTATTTAATATGTACAAACTTGATGAATCCCGCCCTGCCCCGCCCCGCAGTATTGCGGGGCTGCAGGGCGGGGGTGGGGCAGGCTTGATGAACTTTCTAACTTTAAGAACTTAGTGGGCTCTCAACTACCTTTCCATCATCTAATTCAATGATATCATCTGCAAATTGAACAATGTTTTTATCGTGTTCTATCATAAGTATAGTGTCTCAAGCTTCCAAAAACTTTTCCAAAACTTTTAATAATTTTTCTATATCTTGTGGATGTAATCCAACTGTTGGCTCATCTAAAAAATATACTGTATGACCCGTGTAGCTTTTTAGTAAATGCTTTACTAATTTTAATCTTTGACTTTCTCATCCCGATAAAGTATGAGCAGCTTGTCACATTCTTAAATATCATAAT
This sequence comes from Patescibacteria group bacterium, assembly GCA_022705745.1. Lineage (GTDB taxonomy): Bacteria > Patescibacteriota > Gracilibacteria > Absconditabacterales > Absconditicoccaceae > JALOAF01. The sequence goes on along the minus strand of JAKJDW010000008.1, from coordinate 10,163 downwards.
CATATATCACACATAAGCTGTAATTCTTCACGAATAATATCTATTTCCGAAAATAATTCTAAAGCATCGGAAACATACATATTCAAAATTTCTGCAATATTTTTTCACTTTCGCTTAATTTCTAAAATTTCTGACTTGTATCTATCTCATTTACATAGATCGCAAGGTACATAAGTATCTGGTAAAAATTGTAATTCCACTTTTTTATAGCCATATCCATTACAAGCTGGACATGCTCATTTTTCAGAATTAAAACTAAAATATGATGAAGAAAAACCAAGATACTTTGCTTGGGTAGTTCAAGCAAAAATAGTTCTAATTTTATCAAAAGTACCTATAAAAGTAGCTGGACAAGAACGAGGAGTTTTTCATATATTACTTTGATCTACATATATTGTGTTTTTAATTTCCTGATGACCAATAATTGTGTCTACAGCCAAATCTTGATAGAATTCCTGTAAAGCTAAATTTTTGTAATGATCATAAAGCTCTTTTTGAATAATCGGGGCTGAAATTATCTCTTCCCAACTCATTCATTTTTTTAAAAGTTGTAGTCTAATAAAACTTTGGATAAATTTTTGTTTTTCATTTAAAAATCTATAAAGTGTTGAATACATTAATGTAGTTTTTCAAGCTCAACTTGCTCATGTAATAACAGTAAATCAACCAAGTCTAATTTTTACATCTATATTTTTTAAATTATGTTTGCTAGCTTTTTTTATAGAAATAAACTTATCTCATTTACGATGATTAAAATTAGCTTTTACTTTCAGTTTTCAAGTAAGATATTTCGCCGTCAAAGTATCTGATTTCAAAAAATCTTCATAAGTACCATTAAACATAATATTTCATCAAAAATCTCATGCTCATGGTCATATTTCCACTACTTGATCGGCTGCCTTTATAAAACTTTCATTGTGTTCTACTACAATGACAGTATTCCCCATAAGCTGTAAATTCCTGATAGCCTTGATTGTCTTGTCTATTTCTCTTTGACTTAATCAAATCGTTGGTTCATCCAAAACATAGGTAATTCAAGTAAGCTTATTCCCAAGTTGTTTAGCTAGTCTAAGTCTTTGGATTTCTCAGCCAGACAAAGTATCTATTGTCCTGCTCAAATCAATATATCACAATCATAAATCTTGGATTGTCTGTAGTCTATCTATCAATGGTTGTGTGATTCTATCTACTAATAAATTGGATTTTTTACTTTTACTGATATATTCTTGAAAAAATTCTAGTAAATGATCTAAAGTAAACTTCTGTAAATCTGCAATATTATATTTATTTTTTCATAAACTTATAAAAACATTCAAACTTTCTATTCTAAGTTTTTTTCAATTACAGCTAGGACAAGACCTCATATTTAGCATTGCTTGGAAATCAACGGTCAGTAAGCCTTTGACATACTGCTCTTTTAAAATACTTTCAATTCATTGATATTTAACACTAGAATACTTTCATCAAGTTTGAACTCTGATCACTTCTTCATCTCAATATATTACTACATGCTGAAATCGCTCCGGCAAATCTTTTCGTAGTTTATCTGTATCTATGGAATATTTCTCGGCCAACTTCCCTAATACAATTTGTCAAAAAGTGCTATCTCTCCAAGGCAAAATAGCACTGGAGTACGAACTATACTGATCTATCACCTTATCTAAATCAACTTGCAAAATCTCTCCTATTCCATGACACTCTGAACAAGCTCATTCCTGTCTATTGGGAGAAAAATGCTGAGTCGTAAATTCTGGATATGTTACATTACAATCAGGACAATACATTTTATCAGTAAATCGTTGTATAAGAGGGAGTGTTTTATTATTTCCCGATTTTTTATTTCCCACATCATCTATATACAGTCCAAACTTTTCAGTTTCTCATAAAATCTTGATCACATCTTCTTTTAATCTATCAATCTTACTTGATTCTACTGTAATACGGTCATATATTCCATATACCCTCAAAGGGAAATAATCTTTTGGTACATTTGGATCTTCTAAATAAAAATATTCTACTGGATCCTTATTTTCTCAAATCAGTAAATACCTAGTAAATCCGACTCACTTCTCTACTTTATTTCTATTTTTTTTGACAAATTTAAACAAAAGATCCATGGCTTTGATTTCTCAAACTTCTTTTAATAAAAAAATTCTCTTATTCGTATAATCTTTTTTGATTTCATTCATAATTGCTTCTACTGAACTCGGTTTAATTTCTTTGCCACAAGAGTAACAATACGAATCTCCCAATTTAGCAAAAAGCAATCTCATATAATCATCAATTTCTGTCAAAGTCCCAACCGTACTCCTACTATTTCAAGCTTTTTTATTTTGCTCAATAGCTATGGCTGGAGAAAGTCCACTACAATGTTCTATTTCTGGCCTTGTTCATAAATTAAAAAACTGTCTTAAATAACTAGACAAAGACTCTATATAGCGAAATTGTCATTCTTTGTAAACCGTGTCAAAAGCAAAAGAGGATTTTCCACTTCCAGAGACTCCAGTGACTACAATAACTTTATTTTTTGGTAAAATAAGATCAATTTTCTTTAGATTATGGGTACTCACTCATTGAAAAACCATTTCATTGGAATATTGAGTCATATCTATTTTTTTTTGTTTTGACATATTTTTCTAGTTTTGATTAAAAAAATTTATCAATTAATCAGTTTATTGATACAAAATCAATTTACAATTGAAAAACAAAAAAGTTGAAAGCTTTCTTCCCTTATGAACTTACTACTGACTTAACTCTCGCTCTAATACTTTTAAAAATTGTGGGAAAATACCATACTTTTTAGCTCAAGAAAATGCATCTCCATATCAATCATACAGATATTTTGGAACATTTGGTACAATAATATTTCATTGTTTTTTTCATCCATTATAAAGACCAGCAAAATTATTTATTCAAGCAAGATCAAAATCCGTATAATTTAACTTACCGGTCAATCACGAATGTCTACTAAATTTGCTTTTTGTAAATTCGATAAAATCTACAACAGTTTCTATAAATTTATTTTGAGTAATTTCTCATGTTCAATAATCTCTGGATATAATTTGGAATGGTCCATTTTTATTACTTGGTAAATGATAAGCACAAGTAGATTCTCTGTACCAAGTAGCTATAGTCAAAGCCGTAGGAAAATCGTATGCAAAACTAATATCATCCAAAGTGTTGTACCAACCAGTACAGTTATGTAATGAGTTTTGAATATCATCAGAGATACCACTCAAATATTGATCTAAAAATTCTTGTTTGCCAGATTGAGAAGTAATTTTTGCATGTGTTTTTTGTGCGAAAAAATTGTGATATAGATGATCTTTTAGATTTCCAAGCATATAGTTTAGTCTAGCATCTTTGGAATAGTCTTCTTGTAATATTCTTAATTGATTATAAAAATCTCGTAAATTAATATTATTATTTTCTATCAATCAACTAAGTTGAAATTTTAGATTATTTAAATTAGAAACATCATTGGCAGTAGGAGTATAGGCAAATACAGACCCAACAAAAAGGAAAGCCAATAGTCACAAAAATACTTTTTTCATAATAAAAATATTTATATATAAAAAACAACAATTAACATTATTTATTATACAGATACTTTTTTTATATGCAAGAAAAAATATTTTATAGTAAAAAACGGTTTAATAAAACCATTCCTTACAGCTTTAGCTTAATTTAATACGAGATAAGCATTCAGTTAATTAGTACTATCTCCCATCTTATTGGGGGGTTATTGTGGAGATTCTGAATCTCAACCTGATGATGAACCATCTCCTGACTGACCTGACTCTTCTCTCGTTCCATCTCAACTGGCAGCTTTCAATATATCATCTAAACCTATTATGTTACCCTTGTGCTTGTTATGATCATTCCAGCTCTTAATTCTAGCGTCAAGCTGTTTATTGAGCCTTAAATCGCTTTCATTATAATTAAATGTTATTGCTACCTCTGCTGCTCTACTAATAAAATCATCTCTACTCATACCATCATGTAAACTGTCAAATGAACCTTCTAATCCCAATATCCTATTAATTGCATCTGTTTGTTTTGCAATATCTATTCATACCGCTCTTGTCATCATGCCACTCACATTACCAGAGCTAAAGGCCTCTTGAATAGCAGAAATTCAAACTGCTCATCATCATACTGGAACAATCGGCAATGTTTTTAAAGTATTTTCAAGAGATTCAAAAGTTTTATTTAAAGCATTATCTATAAATGATATTCATGTATCCAATTTTAAAGAAAATTTCACCAATAAAAATATCAAAAACAACCCAAACAAATAAACAATAATATCAGCAAATGTATCTTTTACTCCAGTCATACTAAAATCAAATATTCAATCAGACTTCATCGTAGAAGTATATAATTCAGAGCTTCATTCTTTTTGACTTATAATTTGTATATTTCACTGATCTTCAAATGTTATACTATGAGTTTTATTTCATGCTATAATATTTTTAATAAGCACCAAAACCACTAAAATCAAACTTAAAGCTCATACTAAAAGAACTGGTTTGAATATAAGTTTCAATATTGTTTTTATATCCATAAGTTTTCATAAGTCTAATCCCTTTCATGATCCTCATAACTTATCAGCTAATTTAAACACTTTTAATAAAATTATTATAGGTAAGAGTGGAATAATAATCCACAACATAATTAATCTAAACAAATTGAATAAAAAAATAAAAAACATCATAACCGTAAAAAAAACTAATATCGCTCCCGACAGTCATATTGATAAGAATAAATCTCACCAATCCGTAATAGCACTATTAGGATCACCTGCTGTTCAAAATGCTTCATAATCATTAAATCAAAAAACAGAAATTCACAAAAACATTAAAGGGCCAGAAACAGAATTATGACTAGGTAAAATAGTGTCTAACATTGATTTAGTATCCTCTTCCGTCTGTAGTGCACCTGCATTTGTTTCAAACCTCACTATATCTTTTTCCTTAGGATTAATTACAATTTTATTATTTTTAGATATTAATTTAGTTGCATTTAGTGTTGCTCACTGAAACTCTGAATTTCATGCTATAAACTGAGAAGGGAATGCTCAAATAGCGGAAGTCATAATGGTAGATACATCAACTACAGCTCACATCAAAAACCAACTTGCTTGAATTAAAACACCTGCGACTAAGGTTTTTTGGATTACCTTTATTGGTTTCCGCTCTCCCGCATCTTTGCCAAAAGGACCAGAAACAATATTTCTAACTATTGCAAACAATACAAAAAATCATAAAGCAAAATTTGCAAAGTTCTTCATTATATTCCATAATGCCCACAAACTAGCATCCAAATGTAAGAACGATCAATATAAAATATTATTTGTCATTAAAGCACCAGCTAAATTTGCTAATATTATCCATACTCGCGATAATAGATCCATAATTATCTTCATATATTCTACAGTAGTATCTAGCGTTTCATTGCTAGCATAAGTTTGTGAAATAAATAAAAATACAAAAATAAAAAACACCGACCATATCTTAATGCTCTTTTTAGTAAACATTTGTGCTATCAATTTTTTGACCAATTTCATTATAAATATATTAAATTAAATTACTCATTTTATTTTTGTCCCACAGGCTCATTTGGCTCTTTCTTTTTAGGACTTGATTCCAATCTTTCTTTTGCATATTTTTTATGTGCTTCAAGATCCGTATTTATTCTATCTTGTCTTTTTTTATTCCGATCACTTTCATTCATCTCATCTGGTTGTTTGTCGTCTTTAATTTGGTCTTCTATTATCTGTCTTAATTTTTCTTCAACAAAATTACCGTTGGAATCTGTAACATCAAATAAATATTTTTTATCATACTCTTGTTCCGTTAATAATTTATATTTAGGCTCTAAAACATTTCATATATTTACCACAACTCTAACACCGTCATATGTTATAATATTTTTTCAAATAGCTTTTTCGGCCAAGTCTTTTCATTTATCTGAATTTAAATATTCTTCTACAGTATCAATCAATAGATTTTCAACATTATATGTAGCAATACCATCACTGCTTATAGTCTCCTCAGGTTTAGCAACAATGGTTTCAATCTTATCCATATTCTTTAGAACATAATCATTGTAGGCTCTCAACAATCAGTCTTTTGTAGCGATTTCTGCTGAACTAAGGGTTGGTTTATGTTTTTCAAATGTTTCATTTATTCATATACTTCTTATATCAGCCAAAATTTGTTCTAATTCAGGTTTCCTTATTTTATCAAAGCCCCTACTCGCATCTGCAACTCCAGGATACAACCAAGGGAATCTTTTCTTAAGATGATCTGTTTGTTGTCTATTCAGTCTATCAGGAACCACTGATCATAATTTATCCAATCACTCTTTAGCCGCCTTGATTCCAACACCTGATCAACCAATAGGAATAATAGGAAGATTTTTCACCAAATTTTGAGTACTCTCTTGAAATCATTTTCATATTTTATCTCATATTTTTGTCATCTTAATCGCAAAAAATAGGAAAAATCGCATAATTCATGTTGCAAAAAACATGGTGATAAACCACGACAACATATCCATTCACTTATTAATTCTTTCCATATCTAATTCAATTTCCATCAATCATAAGAAAGAGAAATTATTTTCATTTTTTGTTATTAACAGCTTTTCAAATTGTTCATTGCTTAATCAAGAGTGTTTATCAACTCTATTATTTAGTGCAGACAAAAATATCATAGACATACTAATCGCAAAAACTATAAATACTGGTGCAAAAACGAGTTTCACAATCTGTGCTCAACCAAAATAAGCCATAATTCCTTCTCCACCTCATTTTATATTCAATTCCTGTTTGAATACAGCCAGCAGTACCAATACAGGAGAAGCCGCAATTATAAGTCGAAGTAATCAAATTCTAATCACTAAAACAATAGCCAAAACCAACAAAGGAATAAACAATACAAAAGCAAAAAATAATTTTATAATTAAATCTAAAAAATCTCAAACAATACTACTTCACGAAGCTGGCTCTGCTAAATCTGAAAAATTCAATAAAGAACTGTATATTGTAATAAAAGGTCCTACAAATCATTTAGATTTTTCTAAAATATTCGTCAATGTATATTTTATCTTATTATTTTCAGAAGCATTTTTAAAAAAAGCATCATCTTTTGTCAAGAATCAATATCATGTACAAGATTCACTTAGCTTGCTAGAATCTACAGGTATAATTTTACACTCATCAAGCAGTCAAAGATAATGCCCAGGATCATGAGGTGATTGTTCAAAATATTCTTGTAACCCGATAGTATATTCCTCATTACTCGCAGAAAAGTTTAAATAATCTTCATTTTCTTTATAATGATATGGCCATCATCATAAAGTACAATAACTAGAGATAAATTTTTGTTCAGCATTCACCCGAATTTGTTTCCTTCAAACAATATATGTTCAAGTTAAACCATAAATTTTATTAGTAGTGTAACATGGAGATATATTTACATCTCAATAAGTATTATAGTATTGTAAGCTCATTTTATTGTTTCATCCCGGTCATTTTGTGTTTATAACTGCTTTTACTCAAAGAATTGGTTGATCCTTTTGTTGAGGATTATTTTGTGACACAGTAATAGGTAATCATCAGATAGAATAAGTGAGTATTGTTGATAAATCAACAACTGCAGCAACAAGAAACCAACTTGCTTGAATTAACACTCCTGCAATTAGGGTCTTTTTTATGATAGAAATTGGTCATCGTTTTTCTCAGGTTTTTCCCCCAAAAGGTCAAGTAAAAATATTTCTAACTATTGCAAAAAGTACTAAAAATCATAAAGCAAAATTTGCAAAATTTTTCATTATATTCCATAAAGCCCATAAACTAGCATCTAAATGTAGAAAAGATCAATACACCAATCTGTTATCTAAGGCAGTTCAAGTAATAAATAAAACTGGCCATAAAAGTGCATATACGGCATTGGAAATATATGTAAATACCTCATTTACCTCAGACATATTTTTAAATTTATCTTCTTCTGTTTTGTTAGTAGTTTTACTCGCTTCAATTTGTGGATCAGCAACAACCTTGTTATTTGCCAAAAACATACCTGAAACTCCAAGTAGAATAATAATTCACAAAAGCCTTTTCATCATCTTTTTTTTGAATATATTACCAATAAATTTAAGTGTATTTTTCATTTATAATTTATGTATTAGTTTGCTAAATAATTCATACATAATTATAATATTTAAAAAAATATATTCAAAATATTGGTAATATTAGCTCAATAAAACAAACCAAAAAAGCAAAAAAGATATATAATATAGTTGAAAGTTTGTAAAGTTGCAAGTTATAAAGTTACAAATAAATAGTTTATAAAGTTAAAAGTTGCAAGTTATAAAGTTATTAATACTTTACAAACTTTATGAACTTTACAAACTTTATGAACTTTACAAACTTTATAAACTTTCAAACTTTATGAACTTTACGAACTTTATGAACTTTATAAACTACTTTAAGTCTGCTAAAGTAAGAAATTTTCAATACGAACAAGATGGAAGCTTATTATTATTTTTTGCATAATTCCAATATGCTTGTTTAATATCAGAATAAGAAGGAATATTCCATTTTTCTACTAGTCATTGCATCACAACATAAGTTTCACAAAGTAATGATTTAGATGGATTTAGATTTTTACCTATCATCCCCAATCAATAAGCTGTCCTATAATAAGGATAATCCACATGATTATATGAAATATAATTAAATTTTACATTTTGATTTGTTAATAAAACGACAGAATTTTGGTCCAATAAATGCTTTATAGCATCAGCAAAACTTGCATTTTGTGCCAGATCTATATTTGAAGACTCCCCTACTTCAATAGCACCAGAACTTATTTCACTTTCACTCAAATCAGCATCTACAGGAACAAAAGAATTTACATCATATCAAGATATAAACACATCTCCAGATAAGCTTGAGTTTATTGGTTTATTTAAATTATAAATAATATCTATATTGAAATATCCTAAAACATATCACAAGAAAGACAAAAATAACACTACAAAATACAACTTAGATTCCCATACTCTAAATGATCTAAATTTAAATAATAAGCCAAATATAATAAAAACAAAAAAAGAAAATAATGTTACAAGAAATATTTGTAATAAAATATCCATATTTGGCATCCAAAACCAAATAATAAATCCACATAAAACAGCTATAATAAAAAACCAAAAATGGTGTACAAACTTCCTGTTTTGCGGTTTTTGTATATAATGAATCTTTTCAGAAAAACCTAAAGCATCTTCTCTGTTTCTAATATCTTTTTGTGCATTATCTTGATTTTTGATAAAATATCAAATTATTAAAACAATAAAGATATTTATCCCAGCCAAACAAAAAAACTTATAATCTCATCGTAAAAGTCACGCAAAAACTGGCTGAAGTACAAAGAAATACAAACTAAAGAAAATAAAGGTGTTTTTTTTCATTTTTTAATTTGAATGTAAAATGATAAAAAAGTCAAATATTTGTGCTATTGCAGAGTTAAGTTCGTTTTTTATACTTATTTTCTTGATATTTTTCTCGAGGTGTTTTCCCATTCATTCACATTCAGGTATGCTTTCTTTGAGTATTATAGTAGCCTAATCGTTGACTGAGCATATAATTTGCCTCTTCTATGCTAATTAAATACGGTCGGAAGTTTACTTCTCACTCTTTTTCTGTGAGATGATATCTCTCTATCTTACCATTATGTTCAGGATGATATGGTTCGTTTTTTACATGTTCTACATGTCTTCCTTGTAAAAACTCTGTGATACTTTTACTAAACTCTCTTCATTGATCTGTTCTAATCCTTTGGATATCATATGGAAATCTTCTTATAAGCTCTTCCACGAAATCTTTACTATTTTCTATATTTGCATGCTCATATGCTTTTGAATATGTCATCCTTGTACAGTCATCTATTGCACTATAAATTACAAACTTTCTATGATAGCCAAATGGAAACCATACATCTACTTGCAGTTCTTCTCCTGGTATTTGTAAGCTATACAACTTATATACTTTCTTTGGTTTCTCATATTCTCTGTGATATCTTACATTATTCCTTTTTAATATTCTGTATACCGTTGTTGCATCTAATTTGATCTGACATTTTTCTTCTAACCTT
>JAKJDW010000007.1 GCA_022705745.1 Patescibacteria group bacterium | reverse complement strand
ATTGTCATTTTGGTAACTTATATTGTAAAATTTTTATCAATTTTACTTTTTTGTTACCGAATTACTAAACCTATACACCTCCCCCTAGGGAGGAACTTTACCACGAAATTCTTCCCTCGCGAAGCAAAGCGGAGTCCCGACTCGTCGGGAGAGGGAAGCTGTTCTAGTGCTGCGCCCCACAGTATTGCGGGGTTGTTGGGGGTTGTTGGGGGTTATTAAGACTATTTTTTTAGTTTTTTTACATTATATACTATATCTTCAAAAACTCATTCCAAATTACTTAATACCTGTTCATCAGTATAAATCAACACTTTTAATCATAGATTCTGTAAAAAAATTTTTCTTTTTAAATCATAGTTTGATTTAAAGTTATGGCTTTCTCCATCAATTTCTATAACTAAACTTAATTCTTTACAGTGAAAATCCACAATATAATTTCATATCATTTTTTGCCTTGTAAATTTGACTCCAACATTTCTGTTTTTCAAAATCATATGCCAAACTAACCCCTCACATTTTGTTGGGTTTTTTCTATTTTTTCTAGCATAATTTTTATTCTCATGACTATAATTCTGCCAAGATTTTTTCATTTTATAAGCTTGTTAGTTCAAACAAAAAGTCTTTACTTTTATAAAAGTATTGCAATTAGCTAACACTACGAGCAGCACGGGTGGTAGGGATATAATAAACTTTACGAACTCATCTTAGTTTGGAACAGTAATTTCTCGTTTTCATTTTGGAAGAGAGTTTTGCAATATCCAAGGATTCAATTCCTTTATAAGCTTGAAATCATATTTTGCTTTTTTTGCTCGTCTTACTAAATCTTTTATTTCTCAAGCTCTTACTTTTCATGTTTCTGGATATTCAACCACTGAAACATCCTCTACATCTATGTATTCTAAAATATTATTATAAATATAAGCATAAGCCATTAAATCATAATATTTTTCTAGAATATTTGGTGGAAAATATAGTTTTTCGAAATCGGTTTGACTTTGTTCCATCATTAATATTTTTAGATTATCTAATCACATAAAATATCAAATTACTACCAAACGATCATCGTCAAAATTATTATATAAATATTTTACATACTCTACAAAATTATCCAAAGATTTGTAATAATTGAGTCTTTCATTGATTTCTTCATCAACTATTAGATTATCATTTAAATCTCATTCAAAAGGGAAAATAGTGTTTTCGTCTTGATTGAGTAAAATAAAATATCTAAACTCCTCTGGAATATCTTTTTCTTTTAACTCATCTCATAATTTGTTTAAAATATCGGTTTTATACTTATAGATAAACAAAAGTTCGTTCCTTTTATCCAATATTTTTACCAAAGATTTTTCAAAATTCATATCCAAATCCATATCTTTTCACAAAAAATTAAAAACATTTTCTTGATTTTCTTCCGTAACATCTCATGTAATTTCTGTTACCTGTTCATCTACTAGGATCTTTTTTTGTTTTGGTAAAATAAATTGTAACACAATTATAAGCAATAGAAATCAAATAATAGCATATCTTGGCCACATCTTTTTTCATTTATAATAATTTTTTGCTTCTTCCTTAATTGTTTCAATTGTTTTTTTTGTTTTGTTATTCATCAGTAAAATATAAATAAATAAAGCATTATTTTTGTACTTATATCTCAAACTTTTGCAAGCAATTTTATTTTTCAATATTAAAATAACATATTAAAAAACATAAGTATAAATTTAACTTGTACTTAACAAACCACAAAAAAGACAAATTTTTCATAATTATTTCTACCATATCAAAACCACAACTAAAACATTTATTTAATAAAGTAAATGCTTAATTTCTTGGCTACATAAACACAATAATACCAAATAAACGCTAAGTTTTTACTATTGATTTTAATCCTATCTTGTTTAGAAAAAAAGAAAGAGCTTTTATTTTTTCATAAAAATTATGCTAAAAAAAAGAGAGGGCTATATTTCTTGGGATGAATATTTCATGTGAATTGCTATGCTTTCCGCACATCGTAGTAAAGACCCAAATACTCAAGTAGGAGCTTGTATTGTAAATGAGAAAAATAGAATTGTTGGTATTGGTTACAATTGATTCCCTCGTGGATGCGATGACGATACTTTTCCTTGGGATAGGGAATGAAAACTTCCTGATACCAAATATGCTTATGTGGTTCATGCCGAAGCAAATGCAATTTTAAATAGCTGATGAAGGAATCTTGAATGAACAAAAATTTATGTAGCATTATTTCCATGCAACGAATGTGCAAAACTAATTATACAAGCCGGGATAAAGGAAATTGTATACCTTTCAGATAAATATGACTGAACAGATATAAATATAGCATCAAAAAAAATGTTAAATTCTGCTTGAATAAAATTAACAAAACTAGATGTAAAAAACAAAGAAATTTTGATTAAGTTAGAAGCATAACAACCCGTAATCCTGTATAGATAAGAGAATTTACAAACCTATCATTTCAAGCGAAGCTTGTTATTTCGACTAAGTGAACAAAGTGAACGCATGGAGAAATCCACTTTCAATAAATTGTCTCCCTTTTTCAAAGGGAGCTGCTCTCCCCGTAGGACTACGGGATAGAGGGATTTAACATCCTCCACCCCGCTTCATCTTTTTATCATTTATTATCCTACCACCCGCCCCGTAGGACTACGGGACTAGGTGGTAGGATAATTTATCACTCCACTTAGCGGAGCGAACCTTTCTTACATTTCCTCTGGAGCTTCAATACCAAGTATCGACAATCAATTTTTTAAAACTTGTTTTACTGCAAACACTAAAGCCAATGCAGAGTTTGAATCAGTAATTTTTTTATTAGTATTATTGTAGTAAGAATTAAACAGTTTCGACAAATCTAGTAAATATCTAGCAATATAATTTGGTTTATATTCTTGTGCAGATTTAGAAATATAGTCACTAAACTGTCCTAAGTGAATCAATATACTTTTTTCATTTTCTTCTGTTAAATCCGATCAATCAAATTGAGACAAATCTAAATTTCATTTCTTAAGCAGACTATAAGCCCTTGCATGAGTATATTGTATATAAGGTCCAGTTTCTCACTCAAAAGACAAAGCTTGACTAGGATCAAACAAGATTTTTTTAGAAGCATCAGGCAATAATATATCAAACTTCATCGCAGCAAAAGCCACCTGCCTAGCTATTTCATCTTTTTTTTCTTGATCAAAATCTCTATTCCCCAAAACTTTTTGAGCTTCTAGTAGTAATTTGTCACGAAGTTCTGTATACAAAATTACATTCCCAGCACGAGATGACATTTTTTCATCTTTTAGATCAACTAATCCATGAGAAATATGTTTTAATTGATCATGAGGGAATCACATCAACTCCAAGGTCTTAAATAATTGATTAAAATGGTGTTCCTGCTCAGAACCCACGATACAAAGCGATTTAACATATTCAGGGAAATCTTCCTTTTTCAAAAAAGCTAACCCAATATCTTTGGTGGAATATAGAGATGCTCCAGTAGACTTCAAAAGCAAAAATATTCATAAATTATATTCTTCCAAATCCATTATCACCGCTCCTCACTCCCCTATTTTTGCTATTTTGGAATCTAATAATTCTTGAACTTTTTTAATTCAAAGCTTTTCCACATCACTTTCGTAATATCGTTTTTGGATATCACATCAAAGCTCATTAAAAATATCTTGAAAATCCAATAAACATTTTTCACGAGTTTCTTTCCAAATTTTATTTAATTCAATATCTCAATCTTCAAGTTTTTTTTGCAAATCCTCCACTTCAGGCTTATATTTATCTAAATTTTCCTCAAGCTTATTTGTAGCTTGTGAATACAATTTCCCCGCCCATTCTCAAAAGTTTTCTGTAGGCATATCTCACTGATAAAAATTGATATAATACCAAATCCATTTAGCTACATGCGCTCAAATATCCCCGGGATAAGCTACTGGGTGAACAGTATATCCCGCCCATCTCAAGCAAGACGAAAGAGATTCTGAAATCAAAGCATTTCTTAAATGACCAATATGAAACGCTTTATGGGTATTTGGTTGCCATCATTCCAAAACAACCTCTTGATTATTTTTCTCTAATTTCCCAAAATCATTACCTTGATTTTTAATCTCTAAAATCAACTTTTCAGCAAAGTTTTTTGTTGAAATAACATAATTTATATAAGGTCAAACAGCAATAATATTCTTATCATCAATTTCTGTAACAAAATCTTGTGCTATTTGATTTGGTGCTTTTTTTAATTCTTTGGAAAGTTTGAAACAGGGAAATCCTAAATCTCATTGGATATTGGATGGAACAATTTCAATATTGTTCAAAACCTCTTCAAAAGACAAACTTATTGATGTTTTTTGAATTTTTTCTGCAAATTCTTTTTTATAAAAATTAAGCATTATTTTTTCATTAAAAAGTAAGAATAAACAATTACTATTTAACAATCCCAGTTTATTTTTCAATGATTTATTTATTCTTAGCAAAGCGAACATTTATCACTTTATCATTTCATTGCGAGCCAAAGAAACTCCGCCTAAATAACGGGCGGTTAATAACCGCCCCTACATCACTTCATCTCTTTATCATTTATTCTCCTACCACCCGCCCCCGCCAACTCCTGTAAGCCCCGCCCCGTAGTACTACGGGGCGGGGTAAGACTACGGGGCGGGGCTACAACATTACTATGTTGTTTTATCATTTTATCATTTTATCATTTTATCATTTTATCATTTTATCATTTTATCATTTTATCATTTTATCATTTTATCATTTTATCATTTTATCGTGAGCGAAGCGAACAATTTATCTTCTGTTGCAAAAATAAAGTAAAATATTATACAATAACTACACATTTAATTTATTCTTTAAAAAATGGATTTAAGACAAGAACGAGAAAACCGTGGACTCATCTATCAATTTAGTGATGAAAAACTTTTTGATCTATACAACAAATGAGGTCAAAGTTTTTATATTTGATTTGATCCTAGTGCTGATAGTCTACAAATAGGAAACATGTTTTCCGTGATGGCAGCAGTACATTTAATGAAATACGGGAACAAATGTTATTTCTTAGTATGATGAGCAACTGGTATGATCTGAGATCCTAGCGGTAGAAGTGAAGAAAGAAATTTTTTATCTGAAGAACAATTGAGACACAATCAAAATTGTATCTATAATCAATTAACAAGTTTTTTGGACAATATAAAACAGAACTACAATATAGATTTCAACTACGAAATGGTAAATAACTATGATTTTTTTAAATGAATGGATTATTTACAGTTTCTTAGGGAAGTTGGGAAATATATCACTATAAATTATATGATCAACAAAGAATCTGTAAAAAAAAGAATCGAAGATCCTGATCAATCTATCACATATGCTGAAATGAGCTATATGCTAATCCAAGGATACGACTTTTTTAGTCTATTTAGCAAATATGGAGTAAAACTACAATTATGATGATCAGACCAACGATGAAATGTAACTACATGAATGGATTTAATATCCAAAAAACTATGAGAAACCTCTTATTGTCTTACAATACCTTTAATTACCGATGCTACATGAGCCAAATATGGAAAGTCAGCTGGGAATGCTGTTTGGGTAGATAAAAACAAAAATAGTCCTTATTTCGTTTATCAATTCTTTTTGAATTCAGACGATTCTTTAGTTGAAAAGTTATTGAAAGTATTTTCACTAAAATCTTTAGAAGAAATAGATGAAATTGTCAAAAAACATGAACAAGATCCAGCATCTAGATACGGACAAAAAGAATTAGCATCTTGGGTAGTGGAAGTTCTATTCGGGAAAAAAGCTGTACAAGAAGTAGAAAAAATCACTCAAATATTATTTGGAAGTGAAGACAAAATAAATTTAATTAAATGATTAGATCAAGAAGAAATTTTGGCTCTAAAAGATGCTACTGGTGGCACTAAATTAAAAGGAGACGAACGAAAAATATTAGATCTTTGTACTCAGTCATGACTTACTGAATCAAACTGAGAAGCTAAAAAAATGATTCAAGCATGAGCGATATTTTGCAATGAAGAAAAAATAGATGATATTCAAAAAATTCTAACAAAATCTGATAGTATAAACTGAATTTTCTTGTTAAGAAAAGGAAAAAAAGTATTCAAAGTCGCACAAATATAGTTTTATTGTTCTTCTACAACACACCACCCGGGTGCTACTCGCAAAGCTAACCAAATTGCACCCGGGTGGTGTGTGTCGCAAGTAACTTCTAAGCCCCTGTTCAAACTGATCCAGAACTAGATTCAGCTCATGAAGAAACATCTGAAGAAACATTAGTTTCTTCTTTTTTATATCAAGGAATAAAATCTCTTATGTCTAATGTGTCGGTTAATTCATTACCAAACCCATCTTTGGCTACTACTGAAACCACTCATGGCTCTGAGGTCATAAATTCACCTATATTTTGATCAAACTTTTTTAACAACTTATCTCATTGTTTTATTGTTCAACCAACAACACTAGAAAGTTCATCATTTAATATAATTACCACTCTATACCTATCCCCATCTTTTACTACATAAGTTTTATCTTTCATAATAAATGGTGGCACTGTATCTGCAGAAACAATGGACAACTTAATCGAAGTTCTATTTGAATATCACTGAGTATCAATTGCCAATAAAGTAAGTTCTCAATTTCAAGTTTCCTCTCAAAGATTAGATGAAATAATATCAGTAATATCATTAGATTTACCATCATATTCTTTAGAACCAATTACTCTATCATTGATACTAACAGAAACTCTTTTAATGTTATTTTTAGCTGTTACATTAAACCAAATCATAGGTTTTGTAGATATTTTTTGTCCATCACTTAAATTCTTGATACTCAATTGAATATCTTCACTAATTTGTGGGCTTCTATTTTCACAATAATCTTGTGGCATAGCAAGCAAGATGTTGTCATAATTAAATGTTACTTTACCCGAATACTCTGGACTAGATTCCCACATCAAGGAAGGATTTGTAGACCATTGCCACCAAGAAGTAATTTCTGCTAAATCCATTCCATTTGGCATAAATGTAGTAGGAGTAATAATATATCAATTTACCAATTCACTAGCTGGTGTATATGGGCTAGATAATCATCCACAAGAAGAGTCAAACTCCAATGGCATAGCTCACTCATCAGCTTGATTTGGTTGAGAATTGATATAAGCCGTAGATCTTACAACAAATTCAGCTGGCGTAGAATCTGTAGCCAATTTTCAGGAAATTTTGGAAATAGCTACTTCTGCAATTTCTGTAGCAGACATTCATTGATCTGAAATATAATTGTTCACTAATAAAGTAGACCAAAATTCTCTCATAGCTTCCGCATTCAAAAATCATCCATAAGCATTGTGATACATTGGCGAACCATCTGCATTTCATCATCGAAACACAGCAACTTTGGTAGGAGTATATGTGACAAGTCGCCCATCTCTAGCACGATCTCATTTGGGAGTTTTCATATTTGAAGTACCAGATTTTAATCATAGTTGAAGACCACGAACCGAATATTTTCCTACTCGTTCTGGTGGCATATTATTGGTATCAGATAATATATTCCACATCAAATATACAACTCATGGAGCAACCACAGCTTCCTGAAACTTTTCCTCTTTTTCATACAATAAAGATCCATTATTTGTCCTAATCTCCAAAATCGGATTTATTTCTCATGGCCCAGAAACAGCTAAATGAGCATACGCACTAGCTAATTCCAACATAGGAACTTCCCCTGCTCCAAAAGCTAAAGGATATCCATAATCTCAAGTAACACTCAACGAATTCAATCACATTTTTCTAAGAAATGGAACAGCTACATCTTGTCACCCCAAAGCTGTTATCATTTTTGCTGCTGGGATATTTCTACTATAACCAAGTGCTTTTTTTAAAGGTAAAATACCCATAAATTTTCAATCTGAATTTCTAGGTCTATCTGGTCATATTTGGAAAGGAATATCGTAAATCGGAGTATCTATAGCTATAGGTAAAGTACTTAGACCCAAAGCATAAATCATAGGTTTCATAGCAGATCCAACCTGTCTAGCAACTCTAACCATATCATTTTGTCATCCAATATCTTCATTAAAATAATCAAAAGATCAAACATATGCCAAAATGTCTCATTTTTCTGCATCTAAATATACCATAGCTTCATTTGTTGCTCCATACACATCCAAAGATTTTTTATTATTCAACAATGATTTTTCTGCTATTTCCTGAATATCTAAGTCTAATGTTGTTTTTACAACTAATCACCCATTCATCAATGTTTCGTTATCATATTGTTCTTCCAATAGTTTTTTGATCCACATCACAAAATGTGGTGCTTTGATAGGGAATCATCAATTTTTTAATTCCAATGTCATTCATTGTAATATGGCTTGTTTTAACTCCTCTTCCTCTATATATTCATCTTGAAACATACGAGATAAAACTAAATCTTTTCTTCATAAAGAATATTTTACATTATATTTTGTATCGTTATAATATATTGAAAAATCAATCAATCAATTGTAATATTTACTAAAAGATGAATAATCTTTTTTGTTTGAAAAATCAGCTTTTGATAATATTGATTCTATTTTGTTAAATATTTCTGCTTTTAATCATGTATCACTCAAAGAATACTCGTTTCATAAGTTATCCGTAATTTTTAAAACTCATATTGTGGCTACTCTATTTATATAAGGATTGTACGCTGTAGGTCCTTTTGGTATAGAAGCCAATATAGAAGATTCCAAAATATTAAGATCCTTGGCTGACTTGTTGAAATAAGTTTGAGCCGCCGCTTCAATTCCAAAAGCATTATTTCCAAACTCTATCTTGTTTAAATATAATTCCAAAATAAGTTCCTTTTTTTTATCATTCATCTCAGCAGACGGCAAATTTCCAACATTATCTTTTACCATATCCTCTATTACATTATCCAATTTTTTTGTAAGAACAATTTCCTTTAATTTCCTTTCCACTTTTCTATCCTTAGTCAAAAGAAGATTTCTAATCAATTGTTGAGGAATGGTGGAAGCTCATTGCGTCTTACTTTTAGGATTTAATATTTTAGTAATTACTGCTCTAAATATTCATATAGTATCAAGTCATTTATGATCCCAATAGCGCTGATCTTCAATAGCAACGATAGCGTTTATCATATTTTTATTTATACCAGAATAATCTACATACTCTCTATTTTCATCAAAAAGCTTGTAAAGAACTTTATCGTTTCTATCGGTAATAACCGTAGCTTCAGAAAAAACCATATTCTTTACTTGTGTAATATCCGGTAATCTTCATTTTATCCTTATTTGAAAAAGTACAAACAAAACAATAAATCAAATAATTCACAAGATAAGGACTACTTTAAATAAAGCTTTCCAAAATCACTGTCATCTATATCTATTGTCCCTATATCAATATACTGAATGATACCTGTTTGAACTATTAAAATTTGTTTTTTTGGGTGGAATTATATAATTTCTCATTTAACAGAATTATTATTCTATATAAAAACTGTAGGATATACTAGTAATAAAAGCTCTTTTCATAAACACACTAGTTATCAGCAAGTAGTTTATAAAAATTATCAATCAAAAAACAAATGAAGATACGAAAAAAGTCATCAACCAAAAGAAACTTCCATCCATATTCGTAATATTGCTGGTATCAAAACACATTTTTTCCCCTTTAAATCATTCCAAATACCTCTTTCCCAAGCACATCTTGATCAAGGTAGAATAAAGAGGTCCCGCTGAACTTTGGAAAATATGTCTGGGAAGAATTGTTTGTTCGAGATTTACCGAGTAATTGTGATAACTAATTGCCCTGATTGTTCTCATCTGAAAAAAATTGTTTGTTCAAAATTCACCGAGGAAAAAAAAGAGGATATCAGCCGTTTAAATTCGGCTACTATTATTTTACCGATATAGTTTTTCAGGTAGCTCTTTTAATCGTTGGACTTCCAACAATTGTCCCATTATTTAGCAAATCTTTAACTTTAGTAATACCAAATGTGAATGTGAAATCTTGTGGTTTAGCGGTAGATGCAAAACTTCCCAACACTTTGATAGTAACGGGCTGGTCTGCATAAAGAAAGAATTTATCATTCCCTTGATAGAATTTAGGAGTCGTATCTCCCGTAAACTCAGCGATATTAATATATTCCGAAGAATCATTTACATACAATTCAATTCTATTCAGTTTAAAACCACCGTAAGTATCAATATTAACTCCAGCATCTAGAATATATTCCAGCACATCAAGATCTACAGCGGAAGTAATAGTGGCTTTGTACAACACCACATCATTATCGCCAGGAGAAACTGTCAGATTTCCAGTCATAGCATTTTTTATCTCAAGATCGAGTCCATCAACATCAAAAGGATTGGAAACATACTCATATCCAGCTTTGACTACAGCACCATATCTACTAGGACCATCAATTATGTTCGTTCCGTTTACATCCACAACAAATGCACCTGATGTTTTTTTCCCAGCATAGATAATATCTCATTTCAGTTCAAGTTCTATAATTTCATTAGCATCTCCACTTATATTAAGATTGGAAATAATAAGGTCATTTTCTGCAATACCTACCGTAGCAACCCTGTTACCACTGTGATAGGCTTTTATATTAGCAAAAATATCATAAAAAGCTTCTCAAGTAAAATTCTGATTTTCTGCTGTACTTTTTGTAAGAATTACTTTCTTGATTATAGCACCAGTATTACCAAGTTTCAACTGAACTTTGACGATTGATTGGTTTGTTTTTCAAGCAATCTGATTGGAAGTACTTCCAGCAACTACACTATATTCTACCTCACTTACAAGATCAGAACTAGTTTTGATAGTACCTAAATCCAGTGGGATCCCAGATTTTGGACTATCAGCAACAAGATTACTTATACTAAAACTATATCTTGAATCAGGAGGAGTATCATCTCTTGGGGCCATATTTACATAGACATTCAATGTTTCCGATTTCCCAGCAGATAAGATCAATGCAGGAGAAAATGTAAGCCTAGCTTCTTTTGTGGATGGATTAAAACTCTGAACAGAAGATAGTATTCTATCATTAGCTACATAAATATTATCAAGACTATCAATATCTCCTGTAATATTATTTGCTTTGAATGTAAGAGAATTTACTTTAACTTTATTGTTTTCTGCAGTAATTTTGATAGTTCCTACATTTACATTTTGTGCATTCCCAGGAATAGTTTGAAGTCCAGCAGAATCAAGACGACTTATTACAACTTTACCAGAAAGAACAGGAGTCGTATCACCACTACAATTAGCTATACATTTTTGGTAATCCCCAGTAGACAAAAGACAAGTAAGCAATTCTTCAGCAGTACAGCCCGTAGCAACAACAGAACTATATTTTTCATCAGCCCTCATCATCATAAGCATTACATATCCCCTCACTTCCCTTCTCCCAGGATCATTGGTTTGTATCATAATTCTGTTATCTTTCAAAGCTTGAAGATGTTTTTTGTAATACGGTTCTCCACCATTATTCTCGTCCCCCCACAAAGCTCTGGACAAAACCGTTCCAAATTCAGCTCTGGTTACGATTCCGTTTGGGTTGAAGTCCGTAATCCCGACTCCCATAAGCCCTAGTTGACATGCTTTTGTCACACCATTACCGTATGCAAGATCCAAACTAGCAGGCACATCCGAGAAAGTACATTGTTTACTTGTATCTCTTTCTTGTAATTTTAAATCAAGAACATAGTTGGCTACCATTTTGGCCATCGCTATTCTTGTCAAACTACCGTACATGTTTGCACTATTAATATTACTCATGGTGGTAATTCATTTGCTTTTTGCATACGCATATGCTTCGGTCAATTCCGTATCGTATGAAATAGCATTAGCAAAAATAGGTACCACTATTGCAAACAAAGCGAAAATCGCTGAATAAGCAAAAAGTTTTTTAAATGTTTTCATCTGTACATTAAAAAAAATAAAAAACAATAAATCTAATTACCAAATTGCGTGTCAGTGATTTCATATCATTTCCAATCCATATCACACTCCTTCTTCCAATTCT
This sequence comes from Patescibacteria group bacterium, assembly GCA_022705745.1. Taxonomy (GTDB): domain Bacteria; phylum Patescibacteriota; class Gracilibacteria; order Absconditabacterales; family Absconditicoccaceae; genus JALOAF01. The sequence continues at coordinate 33,618 of JAKJDW010000007.1, read as the reverse complement.
AAACTAAAAGAAAGTGGTAGATTTAGTGGAATTTTGTCCCAGCATCACCAACAAAATTAGACATATTTCATCATCTTCATTACTGAATTTATCTATATTTCAAACTTTTTCAAGTAATTTTGAAATCCAGTTCAACAATTAACAATGAGCAATCCCTAATACTTCGTTCTAAATCAGTCCAAACCCACTCTACTGTCCTAAATCACCCCAAACCCACTTGCTTATCTTAAATCATCCCCCAACCCACTTGCTTATCTTAAATCACCCCAAACCCACTTGCTTATCTTAAATCACCCCAAACCCCTCTTTTCCCGATAGATCTCGAACAAAGTGAGATCCCGACCTATCGGGAGAGGACTCCTTTCAGTCGAAAAAAGAGGGGCTTCCCCAGTTTCCCCCTACCATTTCCCCCTCTTCTTCGAAGAGGGGGATTAAGGGGGTGATTTTGAAAAAAAGAGGGCTCAACACGAAGTTTCCCCCTCTTCTTCGAAGAGGGGGATTAAGGGGGTGATTTAGAGGAAGAAGAGGGGTTTTAGGGTGATTGAAGACCAGAGGGAGTCAGGGGTGATTTATGTTCAAAAAAGGGAGTCAGGGAGTGATTTAGAGGAAGAAGAGGGGTTTTGGAAGGAATTTAAAAGAGAAAATGGAGATCGAAATATTTACAAACTTTTAATTCAACCAAAAAAAATCTCATTATTAAATAACGAGATTTTTTTAATAAAAATATTTTGATTTTAATTTGGGACCCAAGGAGTAGCAGGCATATAAATATATCAAATTATATTTGGATTATCTACTCTATCTGTACGCCTTTGTACTACAAATTTTTTACTTCCATTCATTTCCTCTACAACCATAGTTCAAGCTCATGCATTATAACTAACAACTTTTGCTACATGTCCTGCACCTGCATATCATCATCCTCATCTACGATAAACAACTATGGATCATGCAACAGGCTTACTACCAACACTAAATCAAGCAGACTTTGCATTTGCATACCATTGATTTGCATTTCAACCAAAAGGTCTAGCTTGAGAAGTATCATCTAAATATGGGAAGATTTGAGGCGTTATGGCTGCTATATACCAAGTACAGTGTCATGCATAAAACTTATTATTAATATTTTTATTAAACACCCAACTAGATAATATAGAAGAGCTAGAATAATCTCAAATAGAAGCAACTGAGGGAGTCCTACTACTTACAACATAAGAAGAAACTGTTGGCTTTGTAATTGTAGGTTTGTATGTCACCGTAGTTTTTGGTTTGTAGACAGGTTTAGGTCTTTCCATCATTCAAATATCATAAGCTTTTTCCAATGTAATAGGAACAAATATTTCCTGTCAATCTTGTAGCATCTCCGTTTCATCTTGAATATAGTTTAACGACATTAAATCCTCCACATTCAATCCATACCTGTTTGCAAACACCAAAATATTTTGAGTTCAATCTATAGTATAAATCAATCCTTCTGACTCATCAGTAATAATCAGTTTTTGATTTGGTTGTATCGGTCAATTAATATTATTTGTTTTTTTGATATGAGAAACAGTAGTACCAAAAGTACTAGCAATTTTGGATAAAGTATCTCCAGGCTGAACTATATAATTGATTACTCATTTGTTGTCTTCTCATATTTCTGCAGTAACATACTCTAGATTGATCAAATGCTGTTCATCAGAGTTTGTTTGTGCAAACGCAACCGTATTTACATACAATGTATCGGGTCATTTTTGGAATTTGTCCGCATATACTATAACCAATACAAACACAAACAATAAAAATAAAGTGATTGAAAATTTTAAATAATCTAATCCTTTGCTTCTAAATGTCATATAGTAATTTGGTGATAAATGGCGGAGAGGGTGGGATTTGAACCCACGGTCCGTGTGAACGAACAACAGTTTTCAAGACTGCCGCATTCGACCACTCTGCCACCTCTCCACAGGTTTACTTATTACACAGAGTATCTGCACATTTGTCGAACACGATCACAGTAATAATATTTATTTTGAATTGATTTTCAAGTATTAAAAAATAAACTACAACTCAGTACTCCAAGTGTAATTATTTTTACTATAAAGTTTGTTTTTCTAAAAAATGATTAACTTAAAAAAATTCTATCCTGTACAAACATGATCAGACAACAAAATTTTAAGAACAAAAAGTAAGAAAATAGATTCTATAAATCAAGATATTTTGGAATTCGCAGAAACTTTAATGGAACTAATGTACGAATATGATTGAGTATGACTAGCAGCCCCACAATTATGAAGAAATATTAGGATGATTGCTATTACTTTTTGGAAAGAAAACAAAAAATGATCAGAACGAATAGATGAAGATATCATGATAAATCCAGAAATTACCGAAAAATCCAAGGAAATGTCAATCTCAAAAGAAGCTTGTTTATCAGTCCCTAATGTAATTTGAAAAGTAAAAAGACACCAAAATATAGTGGTAGAATATTTAGACATCTTCGGTAGAAAAAAGAAAAAAAAGCTAAGAAACTACAATGCATTTATAGTTCAGCATGAAATCGACCATTTGGACGCTATATTATTTGTAGATAAATTGATTAAATAAGAAGTCAAAGCACACAAACCCCAAAGAAGCATATCGCCAATAAACCATCCGGTGCAAAAGTTCTATAGTTTTTTTATTCAAAAAGTTATTTTCTACTACTTCAAAGCTCAAAGCATCTTCCATTATTTCATATTTATATTATTCTGAGAAACTAAGCTCTTTTCATAAAACCAAAAAATATTCATCTCACAATTTCAACAACTCTCATCATAATTTTATTTCCAAAAAAAATATCTTTCAAAAAATTCTTAAATCGGTATAATATAGTTAATCAGTTTAATACGACCAAACTGTGAATGAACAAGCACTATAATATTATATCATTGCTAAAATGACTAAAAATATATTCCTTGTATAAACAAGGCTTTGGAATACAACATTTATCCCCAAATTAGATATGAAAAAAATAAACGAAAGTTTTATTTGTATAAATTGCAAAAAAGAAATTCCTTTAGCTTCCAAAACATGCAGAAATCACTGTCCATATTGTTTTGTTTCTTTGCATGTAGATTGAGATATTCCTTGAGATAGAAATACTACCTGTCATGGGAAAATGTATCCTAGAGAGTATTTTATAGCCAATTGAAATATGAAAATTTTGTTTGAATGTGAAAAATGCCACAAACAACACCGAAACAAAAGAGCTAAAGATGATGAAGTAGAAAATTTGGATAAATTTATAAGCTTATATAAAAAATCCCTACTTTAATCAGGGATTTTTCTATTTTGATGTTTTTAGTTTTTCAAATCAGGGACAGGGGGAATCGAACCCACAGTGACGGTTCCGAAGACCGTTGTGTTACCATTACACCATGCCCCTACTTAGTAAATGAGTTCATCAAGTTTGTAAAGTTTGTAAAGTTTGTAAGTTAAGTAACATATATTTTACAAACTTTAAGACTGAAGACATTCTTCCCTTGCGAAGCGAAGCGGAGTCCCGATACATCGGGAGGGGGAAGTTGTTCTAGTGCTGCGCCCCGCAGTAGTGCGAGGTAGTTGGGGGTAGTTGGAGCAAAACCCCCACCTATCCCGCACCGTAAGACTACGGTGCGGGAAAGCATCCTCCCCCAAGGGAGGGATTCTAATTGAGAACTTTATAAACTTTTAACTTGTAACTTTATAAACTTATTTGTTTACTAGGATTTTGATTATTCAATTTTCCAACTCTTTTAATACTTCTTCTTTTCAGTTGCTTGGAATTTTATCGTTTGTTTTTATGAACTCGATGAGTTGTAGTTTTACTGTTTCAAGCTCGTCTACTTTACTTATTTTTAGTCATTTTTCAATACTTTGATATAATTTTGCAAATATTTCTAGTAATTCAAAATCCGAACTAGTTAGTTGATAAACTATTCCATCTTTAACCTTTTGAATATTTTTTTTGAAAAAAATACTATTGTCTGTTAGGCTGTTTATGCATTCATCTATAAGTTCTTCGTTTTCTTGAAATCATGAGAACAATGGTATTTGTATTTTTATAGATTTTAAGTCATTGTTTTTGATATTTAAGTCACCATAAACTAACCGTAATCCAAACAAAAAATTTATTGGATCATATATTACTTCATCTTCATTTGTGTCTTTATTTTCGATACAAAATCATTTTTCTGTCTTATCTACAACAACTTTAGATCATAATTTTTTTAGATTGTCATTTAGTATATCTACTTTATTTTCACTGTATTTTGCCAAAAAATAGTATTTATGTCCGGTGTCTTCATCAAATCAACTAAATAATTTTAGAGCATGTTCAACACTTTCTAGATTTAATTCAATATTTTCCAATTCTTCATCTTTTTGTCATACCATAAAAACTCACATTTTATCTCACAAATCTCTCAAATGGATGATTTTGAATTGTTTTTTGTGGTAAACGATTATTCATTTATTGAAATCACAAAATTCAAATCAATCTAAATTATAGCAATATTCTTTTGTTTCATTTATTTCTGGATACTGTATACTTAGTATGTTGTGATTGTCTATAACTATTTTCATGAATTGTATTTTAAGAAGGTAAAGTTGATAGTCGCTAGTTGTCACTAGTCGATAGTCATTAGTCGCTAGTCTACAGTCGCTAGTCTACAGTCACTAGTCCTTAGCCAATGACTAATGTCTAATGACTAGCGACTATAGACTATTGACTATCGACTAACAGCGACTATCTATTTTTTATTATTTTATATAAGATCATCAAGGATATAATATTGGTCATTATAGCGGTTCCACCGTGACTAATAAATGGTAATGTCAGTCATGTATTCGGTAATATTTTCAGATTTACCCCAATATTTATAAATGCCTGTATTATAATCAATGACAAAAGTCCGATAGCTATCATTTTACTGTACTCATCTTTTACATATACCAATTTTGTGATCACATAATACATCAGGTAAAAGTATAATCATAAAAGGGCTATAGCTCCCAAAAATCATACTTCTTCGCTAAATGCTGCAAACACAAAGTCTGATTGTGCTTCTGGAAGATAGCCAAATTTCTGTAATCATTTTCAATATCACTTTCACGCAAACCCTCATCATCATATCGCTGCCAAAGCTTGTTCATTTTGCCATCCTACTCATTTGCTATCCTCATCATTTGGTGCACTAATAAAATAGCTCATTCTTTTTTGTAAATAAGCAAATCTAGTGCTAAATCTAGATGCTATCGTCCCAAAAATAATAGCACCACTTACTCATATTACAAGAATTCCAATTACTTTTTTTCGGCCCATTCATGTATAAAAAGCCATTATTAGTCCAGTTAGTCCCATCACCAAAGCACTTCCAAAATCTGGTATAAAAATAAATATTAATAATGAAAATATATTTATCACAATAAACGATAATGTTAGTTGATTATCATTATCAATAGATTTTTTTTTCCTAATCAACCATCAGGCAATAAATAAAACATATCATAATTTAAAAAATTCTGAAGGCTGAATACTCGGCAAAAACGGTATATCCAACCATCATCTTGCTCAATTTATTTCAATTCATATTCATGGCACAAAAACTAATATTTGTAATACAAACACTATAATTGTAATTATTATGATATTTTTTTGTTTTTGAAAAAAGCTTATTGGTATCCTGTAAACAATCAGAGCGGTTACTATGGCTATAATAATGCTCTTTAAATGTCTTACAAAATAAAAATAATTTGTAGGATCTCCTCCCAAAGCTAATGTCAAAGTAAAAGATTTATGTATGCTCACACTAAAAACTGCTAAGATTCAGTATATCATGAGCAAAATTCAAACAACTAATATCGGCATATTTTTTTTGATTTTAAAATAGTACTGTGACTCTAATTTTGTGGAAACTTTTTTCAATGCTAAGTTTTATGTCTTTGATTTTTTTTGTTAGAACATTAAATGCTTGCCCCGCTTAGCGGGTGAATGTTAAAATGATAAAATGTTAAAATGATAAAACAACACAATAATGTTGTAGCCCCGCAGAATTGCGGGGCTGCCTTAATAAATAATAATTTGTTCAAATAAAAATCTGTGCTAAAACACAGATTTTTGTTTTATGAAAAAATAAAATCATTTCTTACATTATTTTGCATTTACTTTACATACTAAAAAAGTATAGTTCATTCTAGTAAATTGGTTTTATACGATTTTTGGAAAGTTAATTATTCTGATTGACTTTATAATATTAAGAAACGAACCTTATTAAAAAAATCTTCCCTTTGTCTCGACAAATCGGGGTTCGACTCAGCTTCTTCGCTTTACAAGGGAGGAATTCTAATTAAAAACTTTATAATCGCAATACTACAGGCAGGTTTTTTAACTTTATTAACTTACTACTTCCACTATGTTTCAAATATGACTTGTTTGAGCTACGAATGTTTGAAAATCTACTATTTTTAATAGATTGATAGGACAATTTAGAGCTATAGTAACTGATATTCCTGGTACTACTACAGATATTATTTTTCATGATATTCATGTAGATAGTATTTGAGATGTTAGGTTTGCAGATAGTCCTTGATTAATTGAATTTGAGGAGGAGCGATCTTATATCAAAAAAATTATAGATGAATCAGATTTAATCCTTTTTGTGATAGATGATTCAGTTGGTGTTACAGCAAAAGAGCAAAAAATATATCAATATATTCTTGATTCCAATAGGAGAAAACAGACGGTATTGCTCATAAACAAGCTAGATATCAATTACAAACCAAATGAATTAAGTTTGGGTATCGCGGATTATTATGATTTGTGAGTAGAAAAAATTATATGAATTAGTGCAAAAAATAATTTGAATATAACTGAAATAGAGGACTTTATAATAGATTATTTCAAAGATAAAGAATGAAGAACGGACAATGTCAAAATAGACAATCCTATATGAATAGCTATTATTTGAAAGCCTAATGTTGGGAAATCTACACTTTTGAATACTTTAGTTTGAACTGAGCTTGCCAAAGTGGAGGATTATTTGGGGACTACTCGTGACTATATTACTGGAGAATTTACTATGTGAGGAAAAAAATATAAAATTTATGATACTGCTGGAATTAGAAGAAAATGAAGTATACATGGTATAGAAAAAATTGCATACGATAAAATCAAATGAATGTTGAAATATGTTAGACCTGCTGTGATTTTTATGCTGGATGCCGAACAATGACTTACTCATAGGGATATGACATTGCTTTCTGAGATCAACGATTTAGCTTTACCGCTTATATTTGCGATCAATAAGATGGATCTTTTGGATACTGTCCAACAAAAAATGATTAAAAAGCAGGTTCAAGCAACATTGGATTTTGCTAAATATATACCGATAGCTCCTATTATTTCTACTGATGGTACAGGAGTCAGAGAAATGATAAGTATGGTCTCAAAAATTAAAAAAGAGGCTGAAAAAAGAATTGATACAAATGAATTAAATAGGGTTATAAACGCAGAATTGTTGCAAAGACCACCAAGGTTTCCAAAAAATAAAATTTGTAAAATTTACTATATTACGCAGGTAGATATTAATGCTCCAACATTTGTTGTTTTTGTGAACAAAAAGGAAAGAGCTAATTTTGCTTTGAAAAAATGGATAGAAAACTCAATTAGAAAAAACTTTGGTTTTGTATGAACACCGATAGTTATTCGTTTCAAAGAAAAAAATGAAGAAAAAAATAAAAAATAGAGAAATATTTTATTCACATCCGAATAAGTAATTAAGTAATAATGAAAATTCATAAAAACTTTTATTTAAACCAGAACTTATAAGTTCCCCCAATGGAAATTTTGTATAGATCTAATGTAAATACTTTCTATAAAAAGGTAGTGTTATTATTCAATGTAAATTTTGTATTTCAATCATATTGAATTTATTACAAGTTTATGTATATAATACATTTATTTATCCACTATACTAAATTTAATGAAAAAAAACATTTTCCTAAAATCTTTTCTAGTTATTCCTGTTTTGATACTGATATTTTTTTCTACTGTAATAGCACAAAACACACAACATACCGTATCACCCAAATATGTCCCAGGAGAAGTCCTTGTAAAATACAAAACTTCTCAAGCTGATATTTCCACCAAAAGATGACAAAATATTATTAAAATTTTCGCTCAAAATAAAAATATGGAAATTACAGATAATATTGAAAATTATAATATTGCAGTTATGAAAATCCAATGAGAAGAAACAGTAGAACAAATGGTGGATAATCTCAATAAGGATCCAAATGTAGAATATGCACAACCCAACTATATCTATCATACTTATTCTACTCCAAATGATCCTGATTTTACAAAATTACGATGATTGTCTGCAATATCATGGTTGTCTGGTATGAATATATTTAGCTGATGATCTGATTGAACATGAACCATAATTGCTATTATTGATAATGGAATTTCTTATAATCATCCTGATCTTAGTGGTAATATGCGAGATGGTAGCGCATGTATTAGTGGAGAATGAACTGCTTTATGAGATTGTATACATTGATATGATTATATAGAGAATGATAGAGACCCAGCTCCCAAAACAGGAGATACACATGGAACCCATGTAGCTGGCACGATATGAGCTATTATGAATAATAATACTTGAATTGTTTGAGTTAGTCCTAATGCTTCACTTATGGCAATTAGAGCATGATCTGGAATAGAGTTATATGACACCACTATCATTAAATGAATAGATTTTGCTCAGCAAAATTGAGCTACTATTATCAATGCTAGTTTTTGATTCCGATATTACAAAACTGGTTATAATGATTATGGAATTCTTGATGCTATTAAAGGATTTTCATGATTATTTATTGCAGCAGCTTGAAATAATGGACGCAATAATGATGGGAATTCAAATTCAACCACATATCCTTGTAGTTACGATTTAGATAATATTATTTGTGTAGCAGCTACCAATAGTGGTGAGGAGTTGGCTTCGTATTCAAATTATGGTGCAATTTCGGTAGATGTTTGAGCTCCTGGTTCAAATATATTGAGTACTATAGGTAATGACGCATATTGATATGACAGCTGAACTTCTATGGCGACACCTCATGTAGTTGGATTAGCATCATTAGCACGAAGTTTTAGACCAGATCTGTCTTATCAAGAAATAAAAAATATAATTATAAATAGTTGAGACTTTTTGGACAATCTTAGCTGAAAGACTGTTGCGGGAACAAGAATTAATGTATACCAAACACTCTATGCTCTCGATAATTTTTGACCTACTGCTCCTACACTGATATTCCCTTTAAGTGGAGAAATTATTTTTTGAACTGATATGCAATTTCTTTGGTCAGAAGCTACCGATAAAGGTGTATGACTAAGTTGATACTATTTTGAATTATCTACATGAATTGATTTCCAAAATATAATCACTTGAACAAGTTTGGATACTACTGGGATTACAATATCTAATTTAGAACAAAATACTTATTACTGGAGAGTTAAAGCTTTTGATCTAAAAAACAATACTTGAGAATATAGTGAAACATGACGATTTTTTATAGGTTTTAATTCTATACTAAATGCAGAACCAAACACTCTCTATACTTCTAATATAGTTACCCTTTTTGCTACTGGTGAAATAACAATTTCTATTGATACTGGAGAATATGCAATTAATTCATCATGATGGGAAACAGCAAGCGGAACAATTAATTCTTGAGATACTATTCAACTTAGACTGACTAGTCCAAATGAATTTAATGTTTCCAATAGTATGACTTTAAGCTATTGAACAAATCAAGCTACTTTTACTATCACTACAAGAAATAAAAAATCCGACCCAGAACCGTTTTCATTTACAGGAATTACAAATGCTGAACTAAATAAACTTTATACATCCAACATAATTATTATATCATGATTGGAAACATCACATGTTTTTACCGCTAGTATAACTGCGTGAGAATTGATAAAAAATGATATTTTAGTTTCATGATTGAGTACTGGAGTAGAAAATGGAGATAACTTATCCATCAGACTAAATTCAAGTCCCAATTATTCTACTACACTTGAATCTACTCTGACAGTATGAAGTGGAAGTGCCACATTTCAAATCACTACTAGGTCAAAACCTTCTTCATGAGGAGGTGGATGAGGGTGATGAGGGTGATGAGGTTGAGGTGCTTGATGAACTTTGCCCACTCCTCCAATTAATACTGGAATAGTTGAATCTGGGAACCAACAACTAGACCTGTTAGCGAATAAACTAGAAGAAGAAAGTATAGAATCTCAAATAAAAAAATTTATAGAAGAAAATAAAAATAGTAGTCCAGTAAAATCACTTTTAAACACAGACTTTTCTATTGAACTACAAAAAGCATATATTTTTGCTTATATGAATCAGATAACCACTATGCCAACCATAGATAAAGCAGATTTACACGGTAATTTAACTAGAATAGCAATGGCTAAAATGGTAGCCAATTATGTATTAAGCCTTAACTTACAAAAACCAGACCTTGATAAAAAATGTGAATTTTCAGATATATCTAGTGACTTAAATAAAGATTATGACAACGGAGTAACAAAGGCTTGTCAATTGGGCTTAATGGGAGTTTGAATCAAAGAGTTCAATCCAAATGGAATAGTGAGCAGAGCAGAATTTGGAACAGTATTATCCAGAGCTTTACGATGAGCTAAATATAATAACGATAATATATATTACGAAAAGCACTTGGAAGCACTAAAAAAAGATTGAATTATGACAAAAATAGAGAATCCCAAAGCCCAAGAACTTAGAGGTCGAGTAATGTTGATGTTGATGAGAGCAAAATAACACCATATAATTTAACAAAACAAAAAAAGCTCCTTGATTGGAGACTTTTTTTGATAGTGACGGAACTGAGTAATTTCTCTTGATTCTTATTAGAACAACAATGGAGGCACCCACCGGATTCGAACCGGTGAACCAAGGTTTTGCAGACCCGTCTATTAGACCACTCTAGCAGGGTGCCACTTAGTTATCAAAAACATCATTACCCACTCTTTGTCTTTTACATATTTTCTATCTGTTTTCAAGTACAAAACTTATCTTATTAATTATAATTCAAAAAGCACTACTATCAGTAAATACTATAAACAAATATCATCATTTAAACATTTTATCAAGCGAAAGAATTTATAAATAACAAATTGCTTTGTAAAATCTATTTAAAACTTCAAAAAACACAATAAGATCGGATTTAAAATAGTATTGAAATCTTTTGGCTAATAGTTAAAAAATATAATACTTTATTTTGTCTTATCTTTATGTTATGAAAACTCTATTAACCATATTGTTGGTGCTTAGTTGAGCTATTTTTATTTGAGCCGTCTTACTTATGTCCCCAAAGGGAGGTTTAGGATCCGCACTTGGAGGGATTTGAGCTTGAAGTGAATACGGAAGCAAAAAATCATTAGAATGAAAACTTAAAAAAATAGCACTGATAACAAGTATAATATTTGTTATAATTTCTTTAATTTTACCCTATGTAAAATAAAATGATTTCCTTTAGAGAAAAAAATACTTTAAAAAGATACTTAAGGTACACTTTTTTTGTAGCCCTAATATTGCGGATATTAACCAGCTTATATGTGATATACCAATATCTGCGAGCTTCTTCCAAACAAGTGGTAAGTAAGGGTGGTACTTTTATTGAATGAATTTTTTCCACAACATCATTTTTACCATACCTGAGTAATGACCGGCAAAGTAAATTCTATCAATGACTTATGTTTGACAAATGTCTGGATTTTACAATTGATCAAAATGGGAAACCAGAATACAAAAACAAACTTTGTGAAGTCACCACAAGAGATTACAAAACTTATCATGTTAGTTTAACTACTGGGAGTATTTGGTCAAATTGAGTTCCTTTATCAATAGAAGACCTTTATTTTACATACAATGAAATAATTAAAAAAAACTCTTTTAACTTATCATATTTAGAAAAATATTCCAATATTTATGTAGAAATGGAATGAGATAAAGTAAAAGTAGTATTTGAAAATAGTTCGGAAGACAATTCTTTATTTTTCACAAATTACATTTTACCACAACATGCTCTTTTGGCACCAAACATAGACATGTATCAACAAAGTTTTGCAATAGAACCAGTTTACAACAACTGTGCAAAAATAAAATCTCAATCCACTGATCAATACAGTTTAATATTTGATTTATCTGATTGCAAAGACACAAATTTATGATTTTACCAAATCAAAAACACAATTTCCTTTGATAATTTCAAGGAAGATATAAATCAATTGAATTGATCTATCATAGATGCATATATTGGTGATGAAAATCTAAAATGATACCAAACCATAAACCTTGAGAGCAATAGATTGGTCACATTGTTTTTCAACACCAAATCAGAAAAAATGACAGTAAGATTGAGAAGAGCCCTATGATGACTAATTGAAAACAAGTTTTTTGATTCAGAAAAAGATGAATATATGAAAAAGTATGATAGAGATATTTTTGTAAAATATACATCTACATGAGCAAACATATCGGAGTTTTTAAACCGTATAAACATAAAATGAGGCTTGGGGAAACAAGAACTTATAGAAAGTTGAATTAGTGAATTTACAGGAAATCTAAAATTTTCTAATAAAGAAAAAGCTTACGCTTTTTATACAGAAGATAGTAAACAAAATTTTATGCTAAATTTAAAGTTTGAAAACAGCTACGACAAAATAGCCATACAGCACAATAGTTGAGACTTATATTATCCAAACACATACAGTAAAAAAAATCAGTCTGCAAACTATGGGATAACACCAAAAAACAAAAATTTAAATCCTGGATTAAATTCTTACACCATTTTTGGATTTAACAAAGATAAAAAAGAGCAAGTCGGAAGCGTTAATCTTTACAATTTACACAACGACAACACAAACAACTGAGTTTGAATGAAAGAAGACTTGAAAATCTTATATTTTGACAACAATATATCAAATTACATTATCGCAAAACTCAAACAAATATTCAAAGAAATGGATATCGAGGATAGATTTACATACAAAAAATCATCAGACATAAATGAATTAGAATGAATTTTGACTGCTGGAGAATATGATGTATTTTTGAATATAATAGACATGTGACTTACTACAGATATGTCTAAATTATTTTCCGTAGAAAACCCAAAAAACAATCCATCTCAATACAGCAATGCAAGACTGGTTTCATTACTAAAACAATATAATGAGTCAAAGAATAAGTCAAAAATTATTGAAGAAATAAACAATATCCATTCTACTGATATGCCAATTGTTGTTTTATGAAGACAATATCTTAAATTAAATTTTAAAGAATCCATGTTAAATAAACTAGATATGGAAAAATTGAATATGTACGAGTACAACCGAAGAGAAGAAATTTACAAAAATTTAAGTCTGACAGAAAACATATATATAGACAAAGAGAAAGCTTGGAATCGAAAGAATTTTTGGGAATTTATAAAAAACCCTAATTAAGTAAACTACTAGTTTATAAAGTTACGAATTGAAAGTTTATAAAGTTACAAGTTATAAAGAACTTTACAAACTTGACGAACCACGCAGTACTGCGTGGCAGGCTTTACAAACTTTATAAACTTTATAACTTTATGAACTTTACAAACTGTAATGCTTGGAATGACAATTATAGATATAATAAGTTTGGCGATAATACTACTAATTTCTATATGATTGCATGAATATGCTCATGCATATGTTTCTTATAAACTTTGAGACCCTACTCCAAAATTACAATGAAGACTAACTACCAACCCACTCAAACATATGGATCCTATCTGATTTTTTATGATATTCTTAATAGGATTTTGATGGGGAAAACCTGTTCAAGTAAACCCAACATACTACAAAGATCCAGTAAAATGAGAACTTATGGTGGCTCTAGCATGACCTGCTACAAATCTAGTTTTAGCTACAATATGAATTATTCTATTATTAATACTGTCTAAAATATTTTCTTTAGGAATCAACGATATATTCTTGGATAATACCAACGCTTTCATTACATTTTTTATAAAGTTTTCTATAATCAATATTATTTTAGCAGTATTTAATTTGATCCCCTTACCTCCTCTTGATTGATTTAGAATAGTAAAAATGATTTCATACAATTTTGCTAGCTTTGTAGAAAGATACACCACATACATTTCAATCGCATTTTTGATACTAATTTTATGACCAGGTAGAAGCATTGTTTGAAAATTTTTACGAACAGTTAGTAACTCAATATTTCAATTTATATTCACTATCTTTGCAAATATTTTTTACTAGCTACGCTAATTGGTAAAAAGTTTATAAAGTTACAAGTTGAAAGTTGTCCCCCTTAATAAGGGGGATTAAGGGGGATCAAATAAACAAACCTTCATTTATCACAAAATCCCCCCTTCCCCCCTTAACAAAGGGGGCTATAACTTTATAAACCTATCTTGCCAACAGCCTGGGGTGCTGTTCGCGGAGCTAACCAATTGCACCCGGGTGGTATAGAGCCCTTTATAAACTTTACAAACATTTTATTTTCAACTCCCTAATAAATGATTGAAAAATTAAAATCTATAGTACAAGAATACTTAAGACTAAGCGAACTTGCCATAGACCCAGAAACTCTTGGAAATCAGCAAGAATCTATAAAAATAAACAAACAAATTTCTGATATGCAAGAAAAATATGAACTTGCAAAAGAATATCTAAATTACCATGGTCAACTAGAAGAAGCTAAAGAAATATTAAATGCTGAAAGCGATGAGGATATGCTAGAAATAGCCAAAGAACAAAAAAAAGAATCTGAAGCCAAATTAGAAGAATTGGAACAACAAATCAAAATAGCATTATTACCTAGTGATCCAAATGATGATAAAAACATTTTCTTGGAAATCAGACCTGCAGCATGATGAGACGAATCTGCTTTATTTTGAGCAGAACTATTGAGGATGTATTTAGCTTTTGCTCAAAAAAAGTGACGAAGAACTGAAATAGTTGAAGAGCAACTCACAGATATTGGATGAGTAAAATTCGTTATGGTAAAAATATTTTGAGACAAAGTATACTCTTTGATGAAATTTGAAAGCTGAGTGCATAGAGTACAAAGAATCCCAGACACAGAATCCCAATGAAGAGTTCATACTTCTACAGTAACCGTTGCAATTATGCCTGAAGTAGATGAAGTAAGCATACATATTGATCCTAAAGATGTGGTAATGGATACTTATGCTTGATCTTCTTGTGGAGGTCAAAATGCTAACAAAAACCAAACATGAGTGAGATTAAATCACAAACCAAGTTGATTGATTGTAGATATATGAGATAGTAAATCCCAATTAAAAAATAAAGAAAAAGCACGAGAGGTACTTAGATCTAGATTGTATCAAATAGAGTTAGATAAACAGCAAAAAGAACAAAAAGATATTAGATGAAATCAAATTGGTAGCTGAGATAGATCAGAAAAAATAAGGACATATAATTTTCCACAAGACAGAATTACAGACCACAGGATCAAACAATCTTGGTCAAATATTCCTTCAGTATTAGCAGGGAATCTAGATGAAATTTTGAATACAATAATAATAGAAAATCAAAATATTCTTTTGACAAAAATCGAGTGACAAAATTCTACAGTTAATAATTAATAATAGAAAATTAAACCACAAACAGAGTGAAGCCAGTCATTTCAATTTCGAACATAATTACTGTCATTTAGAGCAAAATCTAGAAATCTATTCACGACACGCGACAACTGTTTTTTGTTTTATTAAATTAATAAAAAAACTACCATAAGGTAGTTTTTTTTGAAGAACTTTGTAATTAAAAATCGATATTAAATATCAGTTCTATTAATAAATTTTAACATCCAAAAATCAACGCACAAAATACATATTAATTAAGATAAAAACAAAACATTTGATTTCATATATACTTTTATTACCATGAAATAAATTTTTATGATTAGTACGAAATAAAATGAAAAAAAATATACGATATTTTATAATAGCCTTTTTGTTCATGGTGTTTTCTTTCTTTTTATTGTCTATATGAAACAATCACACTTTTAACAGTAAAAACTTAAAAAATCAAATATCTATGGTCAAAAACAGAATTGAATACTATATAGAAGAAAAAGACGGGACAAATGAGTCACATATAAATCAAGAAATAGAAAAATTCAATTCTATTATTTCAAGAAATCATAATATTATTATGGATATTCCGATTTTAATGTTTCATTATATTCAAGACATACCATCTAACACAAAAGACCAACTATGATACAAGTTGTCTTATTCTCCACAAAATTTAGAAAAGTTATTAATATTTTTCCAAACAAACAACATTGAGACCCTAACTTTTTGGGACATAATTAAAATTATAAATGGGACAAAAGAAATACCATCCAAAGCTGTAATTTTAACTTTTGATGATGGACACAAAGATCATTATACAAACGCATTTCCAGTATTAAAAAAATATAATGCAAAAGCTGTATTTTTCATAATATCCAGTAAACCAAACAAAGATCCCAAATATGCGAACTGGGAACAAATAAAAGAAATTTCTAATGCTGGATTTGAAATATGATCACATTCAATAAATCACACAAACATTTCATCATTATCCCATAAAAATATAATTCACGAATTAGAGCAATCTAAAATAGAAATTGAAGAAAAAACAAACTCTCCAGTAATTAGTTTTTGCTATCCTTCTGGGAAATACTCAAAGGCAGTTTTAGGTTTGATTGGAGATTATTATATTTTTGCTCGTACAACTAATCATGGTAAACAAATTACAATAAATGAAAGATTTAAACTACCCACGATACGCATAAATCCCACAACAAAAGCAGATGATTTGAAATATTTATGGGAAAAAAATAATTAGCTACCAATCTTTCCATATTAGCTAGCCATTTTTAAAAATATGCCCATAAGTTTTAACATCCAAAAATCAACAGCATAAAAAAGGAACGATTACAAAACCGTTCCTTATATTATTTTATTTATTACTGTATTATTTTATCATTTATTATATCCTACCACCCGCCCCGTAGGACTACGGGGCCGGGTGGTTGAGATGAATTTCTACTCCTCATCCATTGATTTAACTTTCCCAGATCTCTCATCTATAATTTGTTTTGAAATATTTTCTGGAACTCTCTCATAGCTACCAAATTCCATAGAGAAGCTCGCTCTACCCTGAGTATTTGATCTAAGATCAGTTGCATAACCAAACATTTCTGACAAAGGAACCTTAGCTTTGATTACGGTTGCATTACCTCTTGGTTCTTGTCATTGAATCATACCTCTTCTAGAAGATAAATCTCCCATCACATCTCCAACATAATCTTCTGGAGTTGTTACTTCTACATTCATTATCGGTTCCAAAATACAAGCTTGTGCTTCAGGTTTTGTAAATGCAGCTTTGAAGGCTCTAAATGTCGCAATTTTAAACGCTATTTCTGAAGAATCCACATCATGATAAGATCCAAAATAAGGAACTACTCTAATATTTATGATAGGATATCAGGCTAAAATACCTTGAGCCATAGTTTCTTTTGCTCCCTTATCAATAGCTGGTATAAATTCGTTTGGAATCACTCATCATTTAATTTCTGATACGAATTCGTAGTTTTTATCTTGAAGTTTCTCAAGTCTAAGTAATACATGTCCATATTGTCCTCTACCTCCAGTTTGTCTTTTGAATACTCATTCTCATTCTACACTATCAGCCATAATTGTCTCTCTATATGCTACTTGTGGTTTTCCTGTATTTACTTCTACTTTATGTTCTCTTTTTAGTCTATCTACTATAATATCCAAATGTAATTCTCACATACCAGAAATAATTGTTTGAGCACTTTCCTCATCAGAATGAGCTCTAAATGTAGGATCTTCATACATAAGTTTTGCCAAAGCTAATCATAATCTTTCTTGATCATCTTTGGTTTTTGGTTCAATAGAAATGTTGATAACAGGTTCTGGGAATTCTATTTTTTCAAGTATTATAGGGTTTTTGATATCACATAAAGTATTTCCTGTTCTTGTATCTTTTAATCCTAAGAACGCACAAATATGTCATGCTCATATTTCTGAAATTTCTTCTCTTTTGTTTGCGTGCATCAAAAGCAATCTCCCCACTCTTTCCTTTTGACCTGTAATAGGATTTAGCAAAGAATCCCCAGATTTAATAGTTCCGGAATAAACTCTAACAAAAGTCAAAGTACCAACAAATGGATCTGATGCAATTTTGAACGCTAACGCAGATACTGGCTCTGTAGGAGAAGCGTGTCTTTCAAGTTTTTTCTCTTCATTGTCTGGATCTATTCCATAAATAGTTCATCTATCCAAAGGACTAGGCAAGTATCTAGTAACATAATCTAATGCTAATTGAACTCATGTATTTCTTAATGCTGTCCCACATAATATTGGATATAATTCGTTGCTTACTGTACCTTTTCTAATAGCTTTTATGATTAATTCTTTTGGGATATCTCATCATTCCAAAAACTTATCTGCCAATTCATCATCAAACATAGTAGCAGCATCTATCATTTTTTCTCTATATTCTTCAGCTTTAGCTTGTAACTCTGCAGGGATTTCATGTTCTACAACATTTACTCCCATCTCTCATTCAAATGTATACAATTTCATATCTAATAAATCTATTATTCATTTGAAATCATCCGCAGCACCATAAGGGATTTGACATACAACTCATTTATCTGTAAGTTTTGATTTAATGCTATCCACAGCCATAAAAAAATCTGCCCCCATTTTGTCCATCTTATTTATGAAAGCCATTCTAGGAACAGAATATTTGTCTGCCTGTCTTCGAACAGTTTCTGATTGAGGCTCTACTCCTTGAGAAGCATCAAAAACTGCCACAGCTCAATCTAAAACCCTCAGAGATCTTTCTACTTCTACAGTAAAATCTACATGACCTGGAGTATCTATAACATTTATGTGATAGTCTTTCCAAAAACAGGTAGTCGCCGCTGATGTGATCGTAATTCATCTCTCTTTTTCTTGATCCATCCAATCCATATCAGCTGCTCCATCATGAGTTTCTCAAACTTTATGTTTTTTACCTGTATAATAAAGGACTCTTTCCGAAAAAGTGGTTTTACCAGCATCTATATGTGCCATAATACCAATGTTTCTCACCCTATCCAAAGGAATCACTTGTGCCATCTTCACAAAAAATAAAATAATAAAAAATGCAAAAAAAATTGCAATATCGAACATCCTTATAATAAATTACTTAGCTTTTTCAAGACAATTTTTTATAACAATTTTTGTAAAACTATCGTATAAGTAACTTTTGACTTGTAACTTTATAACTTGTAACTTTATAAACTTTGAACTTTAAACTCTTCTATATCGCACCTTTTATTTTCACTGAATTATTTATTAACTCGTGCTCTACATTATCCAAAATCTGTTTTTTATAAGGAAAATATTTTGATTCTTTCATAGTTCTAAGAGTGTTTGAGATATTTAACGAAGTATTCACATCCGATAGATCTAATTTTCACAAATTATCCAACATTTGAATTATTCATTTCAAATTTCCCAAAAAAATTTCTTGTTGCTCCTGAGCAAGATTTATATTTGATAATTTTTGTAAGTGTTTTAATTGCTCTAAATCCAACATGTTTTTTTAATAAAATACTAAGATTTTTATTTCACTACTAAATTAATTTTTCACTCCACCATAGGCATGTTCTCATAAAATATCGAAGCTATAATCACATATTCTCATGGGACTTCATACACCTGAGAAACATCAGTACATGACCTTCCTGGACATTCCAATTCCCTTCAATCTCCAAATTTCCATACAATTTTTGTAGGAGAACCATCCATGTTTAAAGACATTTCTATTCTATCTCAAACATTAGCACTTTGTGCAGGATGAGAATCTAATACTATTTCCACATTTACAATCGGTTTTGTAACAGAAATTCTAGTTCATCATCATATAGTCAATTCACGACCTTTTTTTGTTGTTAAAGTAACCGTAGGATAAAAAACTCAATTTTCTGTTGCGAAATCGTATGTATATGTATGTTCCACAATAGAATGAGATAAATTTTCATTTTTATTTCAGTCTCAAAAATCCCAAGAAAAATAAACTATTTTATCTTCTGGATCGGTGAGTGTAGTAGCAGAAGCATCGAATTTTACCTTGAACGGAGAAATACCAACAAGATCTGGAGTAACCAAAAAACTTCAAATAATATCATCTCTATCCACAATAACATTTATCTCTTTTTCTGAGAAGTCGTCAGTATTTGGATCTCAAACCGCAATTTTAATTACAGCTCATTCATTTGAATCTATAACAGTTTGAAAAGAGTTATTTTCTATCAAAACAGCCGAATCATTTACAAATGCTTTTATATTTGTACCAGCCACACTTGGAATTATGTTTTTGATATCTACTTTTATAACTGTAGGGACTTCTGTAATTCTTATATTTTCCAAATCATCCTGTTTCTCAAAATCAGATTTTGTGGGAGTTTTTGTAAAAACATCGTAATATATCTGAAAATAAGATCAGCCAACATCTATATTTTGACTCTCAGCTGACCCTTGTTTTCCATCAGCAGTAACAAAAACAATTTGGACAGAATACAAGCCATCACCAGGGAAAACATATTGAATAGTTGAGTTTTTAGAAAAAATTGAATCTACCAAACTATTTGTTTGTTTATCGATGATATTAAATTTATACTCAGAAATAACTGGAGAACCTCAATAAAATTGAGCCGAAATATTGTATTTCCCTTTTTCTAATTCATCAAAATTCACATAAGCGACAGGGGCTTCAGATTGCTCTATTCTAATGGGAAAAGAATAAATATAATTATTCAAAGAAGGTATTTTAAAACCAGGATAGAAAACACCAACACCCGTATATATGTACATATAATAGGCAAGTCATGTTTTATCAAAAGTTCAATCTCAATCAAAGTCCCACTCTATTTGATAATCATTCAATTGAAATTCTTTAAAAATATCTGATGCATCATATATAACATTTACGGGATTTTTTCAAACAAGCAATTCATTATTATTTGTTTGAATTTCTCATAAATTTGAACTAATATTTATTTGCGATCTAACAACAACATCTCGAATCGAAACATCTTTATTATTTTGTCATTGGGAATCGCTGTAACTTACATTCAATTTTATTGGATAATCTCATTTTGTTTGATAAAAACAAGATCATTGGAATTTATCTCCATTTATTGGCAAAATTTGTCAATTTCAACAATCCAGAGAAAGTCATAAAATTTTTGGACTTCATAAATTTGAAGTAATTTCTCTATTGAATACTTTATAATTTAAAGTGAATTCAATGTTAACTGGGGCAATAATGTACAAATCAGGATCAAGTCAAATTTCTTTTGGTCAATCTTTTAAGATTAAATGACCATGCACCAATTGTGTAGATGGATCTAAATCAATATTTTTAATAACATTAATAGTAAAAAATCAAAACACCAAAATAAGCAAAAACAAAATACTTCATCATATCAATCACAAAATAGAAAATATTTTCTTTTTGTATGTTTTTTTTATTACTCTAAATAAATTAATAGATAGAATAAGTAGCGAAATAACTATAAGTATTCATAAAAATACAGCTACAAATATTTGCAAAAACAGCATTACTTGATCTACTGTTAGACCAAATTTTTGAACCTTATCTAAATTTTGTAATAAAGAATAAAGAAAAAATGCCACTCATCATATCATCAAAACCAAACCTGCTCAAATTAAACCCAAGACTAATTTAAAAGAAATCTTTTTTTTCTTTTTTTTGTCTGATGTTTTTGTGCTTTCATTATTTGCCTTATCTTGTCAAATTCAGAATTTAAGTAAAGTTTCTTTGTTTTGAGTATACAATGCATTCAATTTTTGCATTTGCTGATGCACAAGCTCTTTTTGTGATAAATCAAGCTGATGATTTTCATATAAGTTTTTCAATTCTTGATATTTTGCCATTATTTGTTCCTGTTGTTCCAAAATTTTTTGGATTTGCTGAGCCTGCAAAATCTTTGGATCATTTGAGATATCAGAAATATCTTGATTGTCTATAGTTTGAACATTTTGTTTTATCATTATATTTTTATTAAATTACTAAAGAATTTATTCTTTTTTTTCTGCCTCCTACCACATACCTTCTATCGTTTTATAACAATAATTCAAGTTTATTTTAGTTAAGTACTTACTTGTGATTTACAATACATTACCAGATAATTACAAATAAGATATTTTATTCCAAGCCAACCTTCTAGTAAATATTACAACACTTTAAACAATTTACCCAAGTTTTTCAAGAGAAAATAAGAGAAACGCACATAGTTATATACACATTCACCAGATTATTTACTATAAATGCAGATAAGGAAATAAAAACTAAGTTTGAATCTTTATATTTTGCTTTTAACCCAAAAAATAGTTTTTCGTATCCTAAATATCAACAATGCTCAAAATTCCAGATAACAGATATTAGTAAATTTCTTTTCCAACAAAAATTTCAAAAAATAAAAAAACCAAGTGGCCGTAAACGATACTTATTTATCTCCCAAATAGGAGGTGGATAGCTCATCTTGATTAGATCAAGAATAATCGGCTTCCATGATATTAGTGAGATGTAAATATTATTGTAACACCTACGCACCACTCAGTCTTACACCCAATATACATTTTAAAAAATACTTTTCAATACATTTTATTAATACTTGAAATGTAGGACCAAACAATTCTAAGTAAAATATCTTATTTTACCATCGAAACCTCCGATTGAAACCAAAACATACTAAACACTTTACCCAATTTTCAAAAATAATAAGATATATCAACTTACTCATATCAATACTAATAATAAAATATCAAATTATTCAACACCCCAAATATTAGTAAATTCAATCTCCCCGCTATACAAAAAACTTGGACAGCCTAATTATTGTCCAAGTTTTTTATTTCTGGTATATAATAGTATATTATTCTTCAGATTCTTCTTTATTTTGGATTCTGTCCGGATTTTCTTTAGCAAAATCTACCCTAATCAATCTTTCTCAAAGCTCTTTTTCGTTCATAGCTTCTTTTGCTTTTAAAGCATCTTCTGGATTTACAAATTCCACAAAACCGAATCCTCTACTTCTACCAGTTTCGTTGTCTAATACAACTCTTGCAAATACAACTTCTCCGAATTGTTCAAATTCTTCTCTAAGTTGCATTCATCTCATTTTCCATGGTAAGCCACTAACAAATAATTTTGTCTGGCTAATAATGTGTTCTGACATTAATTTAAACAAAAAAAAATAAAATACAAGAAATGTATAAGTTTTACTCTTCATATTACAAGAGAAAATAAAAAAAACAAATCTTAATGTTATAAAAAACTCAAAAACTACTATTGACCTTGAAGTGAATATTCATATAAAATAAACAGTTTATATTTTAATTTTCTAAAATGACACAAGTAAAAAACCAAAAAAAATGACTTGCCGTTACAAGTTTTGTACTTTCGTTAGTTTGATTACTTCTTTCTATTACAATAGTTTGAGCAATCATCTGAATCCCTATTATAATTTTATGACTAATTTTTGGAATTATCGCATTAGCTAAAAAACAAAAAAAATGATTAGCTATTGCTTGAACAATCATCTCTTGATTAGCATTATTGATAACTAGCATTTTTGCATTTTTCTTTATAAGACACTATGATGAAATTGTATGACCAATCACAGAAATAGCTCAAATGATGAAAGAGGATCCAGAATTAGCAGTTTTAATGACAAATGAACAATTTGCAGAAGAATTCCAATCTAAATTTCAAGAAGTATTAATCCAAAAATTCTGAACCGAACAATTGACAAATGATTGAGAAAGTGTTGAAAACTTGGCAGTACCTACAATTATGGAAGAAATGAAAAATGTACTATACCAACTAAAAGATGAATATTATCAAAAATAAAGAAATCAGAAATGATGCTTTTATAGACGAATATCTTTGAATATGAAAATCGTAAGTGCCTGTTTGGCTGGAATAAATTGTCAATGGAATTGAAAATCAAAACCTTGTGAAAAAGTAATTGAATTAATAAAGAAGGGTCAAGCAATTCCTGTATGTCCTGAACAATTATGAGGTTTAACAACTCCTAGATCTCCAGCTGAACTAAAAAATGGTAAAGTAATAACCAAAGATTGAGTAGATTTAACTAGTCAATTCGAAAAATGATCTCAGGAAGTCTTAAAAATAGCTAAAGCTTTCAATTGCAATGAAGCTATTTTAAAGGCAAGATCTCCATCCTGTGGTGTTGGAAAAGTTTATGATTGAACTTTTTCAGGAAAACTAATTGATTGAGACGGAGTAACTGCAAAACTTCTAAAAACAAACAACATAAAAGTAAAAACAGAAGATGAGATATAGTTACTTTTTATAACATAATCACAACACCTTTATAGACACGAATTAATTCGTGTCTATTTTTTTATAAAAAACATCCTAAACTAAGATAATAAGAAAAGTTTAGCCAATCGCACCCGGATGGTAGAGAGAAACTTTCAACTTTACAAACTTTTTACCATATAAGTTCCATCTAGGCTATATCAAATTTTTTTGAAAAATCATCTAACTCCAACTCATGAAATAACAGACAACCTTTGATATCAGAAACTTTTCGAAATTTGTTCTGCAATGAACATTATTTGAGAACCAAATCACTTATGTTGTTTTTTGTATGATGATTTAATATTTTCTTTCAAACTTGCAAGTTGTCAGTAAATGTGTAATTCTCTAATAAGAGCCGTTTGTTTTCATAATCATTCCCAATCAATAGTTTCAGATTCTTTTGGCAATAGTAGTCTAGTAAATCCATAAATATATCACTGTAAATCTTCAAAAGAAAGAAAGTATTCGATACCAGCAGAACTCTCGTACTGTCTAATTATAAAATTTACGGAATCTTTTTCTTGTGAATTTTTGAATTTTGGTTTATGTCTGATCTCTCTACTACGAGTATCCAAACAAACAAATTTTCTATAAGTTTCCAAGTCAGGATCCTGTCAAATGATGTATGTATTAATATTTCAATTTTCTAGATTAAGGTTTTTCTGTTTCAAACAAAATGTAATAAATTCTTCAAATGAATCAAATAATTGATAATTTCAATACAACCTAGAATATAGTTTCTTTGCGCTTTCAGAGTTATTTCTAAATTCTTCCAACAACTCATTATGCGTAAGTTGAGAAAGATTTGTAATATTTGATCATGCAACAATTTCATGAGATGGAATATCACGAATCAACCTCTTAATCCTCGTATAAGGAGGAATAATTTTTTTAAAAGTTTCTTTAATTAATTTTTGAATATGCTCTATAAGCAAAGGTTTGTAATGTCAAGAGATATATAAGTCATAAAGTTCAGTGTTTGAAATCACTGATGTTGGATAAAATTTAATTTCATCTGGCTTTATAAACGGATCTGAATAAGTCTTTTCAAAAGTTCATAAATCTTTTTCATAATCAGATTGATATAGTCAAGGCATAATATGGATAGAGAACTTGAATCCATATTGTCTCAATTTATGAATTCATTGACGAATTTGTTGAACAGAATGTCATCTTTTATTAGCTTCCAAAACATCATCATACAAAGATTGAACTCAAATTTCCAGCCTAGTAACTCACAATTCACGCCAAAATCTACAATTTTCATCAGTAATAAACTCTGGCCTAGTTTCTACGGTAAGACCTATAATTCTATTGTTTGCAGTTTCGTTTATTGTAATCGCTTCTTGAATTGAGGAAGAATATTTTATCGTATCCAAGTTTGTGATATTATATCAGTATCTCTTGGTTTTTATTGCTTGTTGATCTAGATCATCACTACCAGAAACATCTATATCCAACTGACAAAAAGTATTACAAGCATCATACAAAGATTTTATAAATTCTATCTTATAATCCTTTGGATAAAAGTCCCAAGTTCATCATAATACTATCATCTCAATTTTATCTGTTTGATGACCTGTCATGTTTAACGAAAGCAATCTATTGTAAACTTGTCTTATAGGATCAAATTGATTAAGTGCAGCTCTCATTGCTCCAGGTTCTGTACTTATATAACTTTTGGGCATTCATTTTTCGTTTGGACAAAAAATACACTGCCCAGGGCATGGATATGGTTTTGTAAGAACTTGAACAGCAACGATACCAGAATCTGAACGAATTGATCTTTTTTTGAAAAGATTTTCTATATCGATATTTTTTGAAATTTTTTTTGCTTTTAGAAGTTGATGATATGCACGAATTAGTTTTATATTTGTAGGAATATCTGATAATTTATGTTTTTTAGAAAACATCCTCTTGATATTTTTGAATTCATCTAGAGTAACCTTGTTTTGGGAGTTTAATTCTATTATTTCCAATACTAGATTTTGATATTCGTTCATTTATTTTTAGTGTGAAATAAGTCGTATCAATAACGAATATTACTTTAATTAAGAAAGCTTTGTTTTCAAGAAGAAAAAAACTAAAATGATTTTGATTTTTTAGAAAAAATAGAAAAAAATGAAATTACTAATCACATGTTTTCAATGAACAGCTGTAGCTTTAGCCAATGAACTCAAAATTTTATGATGTCAAATTTTTGATAATTTTAGTAGTGGAATGTATGTAAATTGAAAAATGGAAGATGTTTATAAAATCAATCTTAATTCTAGAATTGCAAATAAAGTTTATCTAGAGGTAGGAGAAAAAATAGTAAAAAATTTTGATCAATTGTTTGAGTTTGTGCAGAATATAGACCGAAAGAAATTTATAAGAAAATGACATAAAGTCAGTATCTCTACAAACATTTTTCAATCACAAATAAATAGTAATAAGTCCACACAAAGTATTGTAAATAAGGCTATTTTGAAAAAATTAACTTGATGAGACTGACATTGGCTATCCGATCCCCAAAAAGAACCAATCAGTATTCTTGTTCAAATAATAAACGACAAATGTAGTATTTTTGTTAATACAAGTTGAGAATCTTTACACAACAGATGATATAGAAAAGAAACTGGCGAAGCTCCATTAAAAGAAAATTTAGCTGCTAGTTTAATTAGAATGTGTGGTCGGCATTTCAAGACTCCCCTACTAGATCCAATGTGCTGATCTGGTACAATATGTATTGAAGCAGCAATGATAGCAAAAAACATCGCTCCTGGACTTCAGAGAAACTTTGCTTTTGAAACTTTTGAAGATTTTGATCAAAATAAATTTGATGAAATAAAAAAAGAATTAGAATCAAAAATCTTTGAATGAAAATATCAAATAACTTGATACGACATTGATCCAAAAATTTTAGAATTAGCAAAAAACAATGCTAAAAGAGCTGGAGTTTTAGATACAATCACATTTGAACAAAGAAACATAAAAGATTTAGAGAGACAAAACGACTATATAGTTTGCAATCCTCCTTATGGGAAAAGACTAAAAGACGATAATATCAAGTCCCTTTATGAAAATCTGATAAGAATATATGGTAAAAATTCTAAAGGTTGTTTTATTTCATCAAGCGAATTTGCTGATCGTATGGTATGATACGACTTCAAAATCAAAAACTTGAATAACAACGATGAAATGGTAAAATTGTATATCAAAAAATAAAAAAGACCACCCATAGATAGCACTGTAAACAGCATCTGAGTGGCAAAAAAAATAGTTACAAGTTGAAAGTTTATCATATACCACCCGGGTGCTGTTCGCGTAGCTAACCAATTGCACCCGGGTGGTATATGAACAAACTACTCATTAACTCACTATCTCATCAACTTGATCATACAAGTCCTGAAAACTTCAATTGTTATCAATCTTGAAATCTGCCTGCAAAACACATTTTGATAAATTTATTTTTGTAGGATCTGTACTATCACTATCCCATTCTCTTGCATTGTTAGCAACAAAAGTTTCATAATCCACATTATCTTTTTCACTTCAACGTAACTTAATTCTTTCATATCTAGTTTTTATATCTGCATCTACAGAGATTAACTTAAAATCATCTAATTCCTTGAGTCAATCTACTTCTCATGGAGATCTAATACTTTCTATAATTGCTTTTCATCATTCTGTTTTAGCTTTTTTGTATAATTCTTTTACTATAAAATCTGCTCAATTTTCTCTTTTGAGTTCTCGTCATACTTGGTACATAGTATCTCTATTAACTTCCATTCATCTTTTTTTAATTTCCTCAGTAATATAGCCACTAACAGAATAATGCTTAAATCATTTTTTTTCTATCAAATAGTCTGAAATTGTTCATTTTCCTGCACCAAGTGTTCATGTAATTCAAATAATCATGACTCATTAGTTAAAAGTTAAAAGTAACAATTTACAAGTTATAAGGTTGGTGGTAGTCCCCCTTAGTAAGGGGGATTAAGGGGGATGAAAGCCCTCATTTATCACAAAATCCCCTTCCTCCCTTGCTCGTTACGGAGAACTTCGTAATTAAGGGGCAAAAACTTTACAAACTACAGCATGCCTTTGATCAGTCCAAATATTTTGGGAAACAAATATATTGCTACAAGGATTGTATAAATAATTTTAATCAAAACTCCAGATATAAATCACAAAAAAGATCAAAATGCCGATTTTAATGCTTTTTTATTGTCTAGTTTTTGCTTTTTATACTTTTGATAAACTATTTCTCATACATAAGCTCACAAAAAAGGTCATCATAACAATCAAATTAACCCAAATGGTCAAATGACTACTCACATAATAGGCAATATTACAACTCATAGGACTAATCATATTGTACTTCAATTTACTCATCGCTTTGTTCATCACATTTTTTTAGTTCAAATTATTGGTATAACATAATCCATTATCATAAGAAAAACACAAACAACAGCCATAATAATTAGAAATTGTGTAGAAAATGGTTTGTTTGCTATCTGTATAAAAATTAAAGACAAATATGCCAAAGGTGGTCATGGCAAAACTGGCAAAAAAATCCCTATAAATCATAGTATTAAAACAGCTATTGAAAGTGTTATTCGTAATATATCCATTCTAAGAAGTTGTAATGATTAAATCTCCAACCTTATAAGATATTCTCAAAATAAATCAATTAAAAAAACATAAATCTCTATTCATTTTTCAATTTATAATAAAAATTAGGAAAGAACAAAACTCCTCCCTAATTTAAATTTTCTTTACTCTGTAACTGTCTTTAAATCCATAACAGGGACAAGCCCCTCACTTGGAAGGTAGATAATTTGAGGAATACTTCCCTTATCTGCCAACTTTTCCAAGGTACGGATGAAAAGATACTGATTATAAGTAGAAGAGAGCTTACCATTTTCGATCTCCATTGCTTGTGCCATTCCTTTTGCACGCTCAACTTCAGCCTCGGCATTAAGCTTTTCTGCCTCAAGCTTAGCTTTTGCTTCTTCTATAAGGATTTTTCGATTCTGCTCAGCTCGAGCCATTTCGGCCTTACCCGACATCTCCTGTTCCCAAACCTGATAAGTCGGGATTCCCCACATAAGAACCAGAATTAACAGTATAGTAAAAACCACACCTATCACAACCCATATAACTTTTTTTCTATCCACAACTTCTTGTCTAGCCATAATTATCTGTGTTCAGTATTAAACCCCTGTCCCCGGCATTAAATTAATATTTGTTTACACTGAAATATTATATATCTTAGCATAAAAGTCAATAGAAATTATAAAATTAATATCATAATTCCGTTTTCAAATTGTTAATTTCATTTTTTAATGATGAAACTTGTTCTTCAAACTCCTCCTTAGAAATATAATTTCCAGTTTTTTCTCAAAAATTATTTTCAATAATAATATCAAAATCTTTTAAGTTCTCCCAGCCCTCATAAAATTTCATTCTTTCCGATGTCATCATTCCTTTTTGTTCAACTTCTTTTATTTTGAGTCTAGTATAAGAAATGTTTCCCTTCTCGTCAATATTTGCTTCAACTTCTAGGAAAAGATTAAACATCTGATCAGAAAGTTTTACAATAAATCTGTTATCAGTTTTCCAAAGAATACTATGGAGCTGCCAATAATTTGAGTTATGATAAGTAAAGCTCCAGTCAGTATTAAGTCCTTCTAAAGGTGAAAGTTCATCAGTCTTATTGTTTTTAATGTCGTTTTCAATAGTCTGTCTGAAATTTCAATCACCTGGATTAAATTCTAGTGGACAGAAAAAAACATTTTCTTTTTCATCGTAAGTGATTCGGTCAGAACAGTTTTGTCCATTATACCAAGTGTATCCTCGCTTACCTACCCGTTCTGGCATACGAAGATTAGTTCTATAAATAGGATTTGTAATATTAAATTTCCAATCGTTTGGAATATAAAGATCCACGGAATAGTTCATTTTTGCTAGTGGTACAATCGCATCAAAAAGCTTACCATCTTTATGGGAAATAGTGAGTATTCCATCTTTGATTTTAAATACCAGATCAGAAAGGTTCTCTGTTATTCTTCCAAGTGTGGTATTGTCTTTGGCTAAAATATTATAGGAGAAAACAGCCTTAATATTATTTCATTCGTAAGGAATGTAATTTATAAGTTTATTTTCTTTTATAAGTTCACCAAATACTATTTGAAGGTCGGGGTTAAAATATGCTACATTAATGATTAATGGTTGTTTATTCTCAGGAAGCGGAATAATAAGTTCCTTGGTAAAAATCTCTTCTTGACCATTATATAAGGTGTGAAGAACTTGAATTCCTGTAATTCAAACAATAATTACTGCTAAAATTCAGCTTACAATCGCCGTAATCAAACTCGCAGGATTCATCAGTTTTTTCTTGAATAAAGCTCAGATACTTCCTAGTAAAAGTAATAAAGCTGAAAGAAAACCAAAGGCAACTCCCAACGAAGTGATTATTGGGAAAATTGAGGTCATTTCTACATTATTCCAAACATAACCAGTTTGTAAATAATAAAAGAAGATTCCAAGCATTATGAGTATAAAGATCAAGAATATACTTCGGAGTACTAAAAATCCAATTTTTACAAAATTCCAAAAAGGTCAAAAAAGTTTTTTAGCTCGTTTTAAGAATGTAGGAATTGCAGTACAAAAAAATCGTTTCACAGTTTTGAAGCAGAATTTGATACTATTGCTAACAATAAGTCTCAGATCCCAAATCTGATTCAAAAAATACTTCAAAATTGATTTTTCTTCATAATCTTTTTCTTTTCTTGGAAAAATTAATGCCAAAAGGAAATATCAAAATCGTCCAAGAATAAGTATATTTCCCATTCCACCCATAAAAAATATTCGATTTGCAAAAAGAAATAACACCCTCCACACTCGAACATTTCGTCCGCTTACTTGTGCAAACATTCCGCATATTCCGAGAAGAATAGCACTTTCTTGTGGTCTATTTCGTTGATTTTTTTGCAATTTCTCATAAAAGTATTCAGATTTTTCTTTTTTTGTTTTTTCATTTCATAAATTTTCAAAATCTGATTCTTCACCAAAAATTTCTTCAGGCTCACCAAGTTTATTCACAATCTGAACCGCTATTTTTTGAGTAATTCAATGTTTTTCTTTTTCTGTTAATTGATCAGATAATCTTTGAATAATATCTTGGTGTAAATCAGGGTCAATTTGGTTTTTTTTCACAAAAGAATTAATTCTTTCTACATAATCACTAAGAAACTTAAACACATCAATTTCTAGTTGGAATTTCTTTTCATTAAGATTAAGAGTTTTCATAAGATTAAAATAAAAATATAAAAAAAGGTTTTTATAAATTTTGAACTCAAAGAATAGCAGCATTAAGCTGATCTCGTGTAGATTCCATTTTTTTTAGAACCTCTTTCCCAGATGAAGTAAGTTTATAATATTTCCTAGGAGGTCAGCTCTTGGACTCTACCCAATAATACTGCAAAAGCTGGTCTTTCTTTAAGCGAGATAAAAGTGGATACAAGGTCCCTTCCACGATCAGAAGATCGTATTTTTGCAATTCAGTAATAATATCCGATGCATACACCTCCCCTTTGCTAATAATCAGTAATATGAGATATTCCAAAATTCCTTTTCTCATTTGAATAGAAATATTGTTTGTATCATACATTATTAATTTTTTAAAATTAAATTTTAATAGACTACTTTGTATTACAAAGTACTATATAATTATTTTATACTATAATTCAATAGTTTTTTATTTTTCAAAAAACACCAGGCACAAAGCTGATGTTTTCATAACATTTAGTCAAAAAAATTATCAAACACTATTTTCCATTTCAATATCAATTAAAGTATTCAATTCTCACGCATATTCCAATGGAAGTTTTTTACTTACTTGAGAAAAAAATCAGTTTACTATCATGCTAGTCGCTTTACTTATTTCAATACCACGAGAGCTAAGATAAAATAATTTTGATTCATCAATTTTTCATGTACTTGCTTCATGTGAAATACTTGCATTCCCATTATTATCTTTAATTGTTGGTATAGTAATGCTAACAGAATCCTTATCCAAAATAAAAGCATCACATTGAGTGTTACTAACGGCATTATCAGCACTTTTGGATATAGAAACAAGACCTCTATATGTAGAAATTCCTCAATCTTTAGAAATAGATTTAGAAACAATGTTGGAAGAGGTATTTTTCCCAATATGAATGACTTTCGATCAAATGTCTTGATTTTGTCCCTTGGAAGCAAGAACTATTCCAAACATCTCTGTTTTACTATTATCTCATTTCAAAATACTACATGGATAAAGCATTGTTGTTTGAGATCACAAGTTTCAGCTAACTCGTTCCATATATGAATTTTCTTCTACTAAAGCTCTTTTCGTGTTCAAGTTATATGTATTAGTTGACCAGTTTTCTACTGAAGCATACTTCATTTTTGAATTTTTCCCTACAAAAATTTCAACCAAACCTGTATGTATCGAAGACTTATCATATTTTGGTGCTGAACATCATTCTATATAATTACATTCAGCATCATCATCTATAATAATCAATGTGTGTTCAAACTGTCATCATGCATAAGTATTCATCCTAAAATATGCCTGCAAAGGTTCGTCTACTTTTACTCATTTGGGCACATATATAAAAGTTCATCAACTTCGTACAGCTCAATGCAATGCTGCGAATTTATGATCTGCAGGTGGAACTAATTTCATAAAATATTTTTTTACTAATTCTGGATGAGTTTGAATTGCAGTTGGCATATCTTCAAAGATAACTCAAACTTTTGCCCATTTTTCTTTGATTTTATGATAAAAGTTTACACTATCCATCTGTCATCATGCTCCAGCCAGATATTTTTTTTCTGCTTCAGGAATTCATAACTTATCAAACTTGTCTTTGATTTCTTGTGGCACATCATCTCGATTTGTGGCATATCCAGTATTATCAGAACTTGGTCTTGCATACCAAACTAATCAGTCATAGCCCCCCTTTTCAGTGAGAGAAGTAGAGGCTCTCTCCAAGCCCCCCTTTTCAGTGAGAGAAGTAGGGACTCACTCCAAGCCCCCCTTT
>JAKJDW010000006.1 GCA_022705745.1 Patescibacteria group bacterium | reverse complement strand
TTGAAATAATAGATTCAATAACATGAATATCTCCATTGATTGCTAAAATTTGTTATACTACATTTGCAAGTAATGATTTTGAAAGTAAAAAACAAATGTTAGCATATGTTTGATTAGATCCAAAGTTAAGACAAAGTTGAACAAAATCCTGAAGTTATAAAATGTCTAAAAGATGAAACGCATTTACTAGAAAAAAACTATTTCAAGCAGCATTTTGTTGAATTCAACACTCTAAACAATATAATTATATCTATAATAGAGAAATAGAAAAATGAAAACATCATTTTGAAGCGGTATTAACAGTTGTAAAGAAAATGATCTATACAATACGATCTTTGATAAAGAAAAATGAAATGTTTGATCCTAATTATTGCGCAATGTAATGAAAAAATCTTTATTCCTCTTGATTTTTCTCATAATAGGACTTCTATGAAGAGAGCTGGTCTCCCCGTAGTTGCTACGGGGTAATTTAATGTAGTGAGATTTAACATCCTCCGCAGTAATGCGGGGCTAAAAAAGGAAAACAACACTTATTGTCTCCCTTTTTCAAAGGGAGTTGCTCTCCTCGTCCCGCCCCGCTTAAACAGCGGGGCAGTATTGCAAGGCTACGGGACGAGATAGAGGGATTTATATCACCGTTATTCCTCAAACCAACCCAACTCTCCTCACTTTAACCTATATCTTTCTATAAACAAACCCACAAGATAACCAAAAGTTATCTCAACAAATACAGCATAAATTTAGACTGATAACTATAATATATCACATAAATTCAAAATGTATTTGTTTTTTAATTCATATTTTTTACAACCAAAAATGTAAATAAAATAATTTGTAGAATGTACAAAAAAGCGTAGGTGCTAAAATTTAATTTTTTATTTTTATTTCAAAAATGAGAGATATAAAAGCCATTTTCGACATCGGAAATGATTCTATAAAGGCTGTCATATTTGCGGATGATGAAGGAAGGACAACTATGTTGGCAAAACATATGGAACCAACACAATGAATGCGTAAAGGAAAAATTTTAGATTCTGAATGATTTACGAGATCCATCAACAATATAGTTGAAAATTTTATAAAAAAACTATGATGAGATTTTATTGATGAAGTTTTTGTTTCCATATCACACCCTGATAGTGTTGTAAAAAGAATAGTAGAACAAAAAAGAGTCATGGATCCTGAAATTTGAGAATCAGATGTTGAACATTTATCTAGGGTTGTAGCAGATGTTGCTGTAAAGAATAACATGGAAACAATAAAAATTGTTCCTGTTCACTGGATTATCGACGATGATAAAAAAGAAAAAGATCCTATTTGATTAAAATGAAAAAGGTTAGAACTAGTAGCGGATTCATTCATGGTTCCCAAAAATCTGTACAATGGAATAATGGAAACTTTTGATAAAGTTTGATTATCAGTATCCGATGTAATCCCAAATATATTATCTTCAAGTGAAATAGTGTTAGATTATGATCGCAAAGATTTGGGGGTAGTATTAATAGATATAGGGAAAAATCAAACAAGTTACGCAATATTTGAGGAGGGATATCCTTTATGATACTGAACAATACCACTTGGATGAGAAGATGTAACTAAAGACATCTCCATATGAATGCAAATAGATATCAAGGAAGCTGAAGATATAAAAAAAACTCACTGAACAGCAATTGTTGATAAAAATATAGCGGAAGATAGTCCATTGGATATACATTTTTTAACAGAGATTATCAGTTCAAGATATGAAGAGATATTTAGCAAAATAAACGATCATTTAAAAAAAATAGATAGGGATTGAAAATTAGCTTGAGGAATTATATTAATATGATGAGGAGCTAAACTACCTAATTTAGATTTATTAGCAAAAGATAACTTTAAATTAGCTACCTTCTATTGAAAAGATAATCAATTAAATTTGTGAGATATTTCAAACAATATTCAATTTACAAATATATTATGAACTTTTGTACGATCCACTAAATATATGGATTGAAGAAAATGATCTAGAATAAAATTTAATTTTAGCAGTATATGGGAAGCTATAATAAAATTCTTTAAAGATTTATTCTAAATATTAAAACATTTATTTTTATAATATTATTATATCAAAATGATTATAAATGAAATCAAACCTGATTTTATCCCAGGAGCAAAGATTAAAGTACTATGAATTGGAGGTTGTGGAAACAAGGCCGTAAATAGAATGATTAGTGAATGATTAGAAAAAGTAGACTTTGTAGCAATCAACACTGATGCACAAGATTTAGCTAATAATTTAGCATCAAAAAAAGTCAATATATGATTAAATCTTACAAAAGGTTTATGAGCTTGAGCCAATCCAGAAATAGGAAGAAAGGCAGCAGAAGAAAGTGAAACAGACATAAAGAACATGTTACAAGATACAGATATGGTTTTCATAACATTATGAATGTGATGATGAACATGAACATGAGCAGGACCTGTAATAGCAAATATAGCAAAAGAAATGGGTATTTTGACTATATGAGTAGTTACAAAACCATTTAGTTTTGAAGGTAAAAAAAGAGAAATACAAGCAGAGGAAGGATTAGCAAAGATAAAAAATGCTGTAGATACCCTAATTGTTATACCAAATGACAAAATTTTCAATGTAATTGATAAAAAAACAACCTTTAAACAAGCATTTTTGATGATAGATAAAATACTATATTCAGGTATAAAATGAATCTCTGATTTAATTACAAAACCATGAGATATCAATATAGACTTTGCAGATATAAGAGTTGTAATGCAAAATTCTTGAAATGCTTTATTGGGTATTGGTTATGGTGCATGAGAAAAGAGAGCAGTAGATGCAGCTAGAAAGGCGATAGAAAATCCGTTACTAGAAACAAATATAGACAAAGCCAAAAATGTTATATTTGCAGTTGCATGAGGGCTTGACCTAACACCAACAGAAGTACAGGAAGCAGCTAGTGTTATTGAAGACATAATAGATCCTGAAGTAAATATGATTTGGGGGATGAGTTTAGATGAATCTATGGAAGATGAGGTTCAAGTAACAATAATAGCTACAGGTTTTGAAGAACAAAGCAAAGATCCTATAATAAAATCTCCAAATAGAGATATGCTTTGAAGACCTACAGCACCAAAAAAGGTTACAGAAAGCTTTATTGAAAGAATTGTAAGAACAAATAATGAAGATGATAATGATGAAATAGATACTGAAGAAGACAATAATCAATGGGAAGGGGAAGATCTAGAAACACCTGCATTTATGAGAAAAAGATTAAATCCAGAAAATTAAGAAATGTCAATCAATAAATCATTACAAAGATAGTGTTTTTTGACTTTTTAGAATAAAGACTGTAATATAATATTGTATTATATATTTAACAAAAAAACAATGCAATTAAAAATCTCTAGTCCAGCAAAAACTATATTTGAATGAGAAATAAAGGAGGTAATTTTACCAACTGAAATTGGTGAAGTTAAAATATTGCCATGACACACACCAATGGTAACTGTTTTAAAACCCTGAATAATAAATTTAATTCCAGTTGGAAGCATATCTAGCAACGATTTTATTGTTTGAAAAAACAATTTAGTATCATTGAGTGTTTGAAAAGGTATGGCTTTTGTAGATGGCAAAATAGTGAAGGTTGTTATTTCTAGTGCTACAACAATTCCAACTGAATCAATAAAAGAATTAGAATCTAAAAAACTTAAAATAGAAGAAAAAATAAAGAGCTTAAGAAAATCTGGAAGTTTGGAAGAAATAGAAAGATCGCTAATCCAATTGGATAAAATAAATGCAGATATAAGATTGAAAAATCTTAAAAATTAAAAACAGTTTTAGTAAAAAAAATAAACAAAAAACTTCGTGAAACAATCTACGAAGTTTTTTTATTTATTCTCTTCATCACACAACCCCTAGATATGCAAGTAAAAATTAACAAAGAACCATTAAAAATTTCAAATATAATCTTTCTTGCAAGTGCTAGTTCTCACCCTCCTGTTGCAGGCGTGTCCAACTCAGTCCTGTAAGTCCCGTACTGTATAAGGACTACGTAGCAAGGCAGGCAAGTTTGTAGAATATTTGTAATTAAAATTCCTCCCTAGGGGGAGGCTGAATGTCCTGAATTTATGAGGGACTAGGTGGGGGTTTACCCTCAACTACAACCCCCATCTACCCCGCCCCGTAGCCCCGCAATACTGCGGGGCGGGG
This sequence comes from Patescibacteria group bacterium, assembly GCA_022705745.1. Classification (GTDB taxonomy): domain Bacteria; phylum Patescibacteriota; class Gracilibacteria; order Absconditabacterales; family Absconditicoccaceae; genus JALOAF01. The sequence continues at coordinate 61,943 of JAKJDW010000006.1, read as the reverse complement.
CGGGGAGCTACAGCTTCCCCCAAGGGAAGAACTTTATAAACTTTCAACTTTATAAACTTTACAAACCACGCAGTACTGCGTGGCAGGCTTTACAAACTCAACAAACTTTCATAACCCCTTAGCTTCTCCCAGGATAATTAGAACTATATCTAGAATTGAATTCATATACTTCCAATAAATTTCCAAATGAATCATAGTTTTTCTTGAAAACAGATGCTGACAAACCTTTGGAAGATTTATTTATTTCACTATAATTATTTTCTTTATATGGCAACACTCAAACTAAATAACTCCAATCTCATTGCTCATAAACTCTAAAATATATAGAACTACTAAAATTATTTTTTACAATAAACTTCATTGAATTTTCAAACATAGCTGCATCATCTCACATAATCTTATCTCAGTAATAATAAGCTCGCCATTTACTATGAGGATATCTTTCAATAACATCTAAATTTGGCATTATCAAAGATAATCTAAAAAGCTGTGTGCTAGCTCCACAAGATCATCAAAAAAACATATAATTATTTCATAAAGTTCATTTACAAGCACAAGGATCATATGATATAAGTGAATTTAAATTTAATTCTTCTCATGCTTTCAGCTCCATTCAATCTAATTTTGATATAGCTAATCTATAATTTGTAATCGAACAATTTCATCTATTCCCCAAATAAGTAGGCACAACATAAAACGAAAACCTATCAAAAAGTAATTTAGCAAAACTCTCTTTGTCTATTCTAATGGTTTGTCACTTATTTTCCATGTAGGTAACAACAATTTTTTCATGCATAGTAGATTTATATTGTCTATATCTGTCTATATCTGACAAACTATAAAGAACATCAGCTGGTTTATAAACGAAATGATCTAAATGTTCTCCATAATATTGTGAAAATCAATTTAATCATTCCAACAAATAATCTAAAGATTTATTAACATCAACTTTAAAAGTATTATAATCTAAAAAACAAATAGGAGAAAGCTCAACAAAAGATTTAGAGTAACTAATAAAACATTTATTATCTTTTGTTTTATTAAAATCACTTAAAAACTTAATAAATGATATTTTTTTATTAGAATTAGCAACTAAAACAATATCATCAACAAAAAGGCTAAAATCAACAGAAAAATTATTTGCATTTGTAAATACAGCTCCAAAAGCAAGTATAGAAAAGAAATAAACAATAGTTTTAAAAACTTTTTTCATAATTTATATCCAAAATAAACTATTCCCTTTATATTATAATTAAAACAAAGTTTTTTGTCAAAAAATATACCATGAAATATTGCTTTTATATACTGTTTTCATATACTGTTTTCATATACTGTAAATACATTAAAAACAACATTTATTATCAAAACAAATCATGTTCTTTGCTATAATATGAAAAAATAAACAAATAAGTTTAGCTGAACTAGAGCTTATTAGACCAACTAAACTAAAAGAAATAACAAATATTCTTTTTACCTTTGATACAGATTTTCCAAAACTATTAAATAAATTATGAGGGATTATTAAACGATGAGAAGTTATTGAACACGAGCAATTAGCACAAGAATTAGAGTGAAAAAAAATAATTTGAACAAAAGATAAGGACTTTTGAATTAAATTAAAAAGACAATTTAACATCAAAAGATTCAAGTTAGTAGACCGGATAAAAACCGACCTTGATGTAAAAAACAAATGAATAGAAGTAATAAAGTTTCAAGATAAAATCTGAGTGGTAAGATGATATCAAAACATAAAACTATATGAAAAAATTGATTTTGACAAACCTTCTCGTAGTATGAAAATGTGAATGATGCCAGCAAAACTTACCCACATTATGCTCAACATCTGACTACAAAACTACTTATTCAACGAATCCAATCAACTTTATAAACTTGATGATCTTTACAAACTTTTGACCATCTTTGATCCCTTCGCATGATCTGGAACAAGCGGATTTCTAGCAAATTATTTATGATACGATTTTATTTGATCAGATATTGATATTACACATTTGGGAAAAAACAAAATACGACGAGAGATGCAATCAGAGAAAAACAATAAATCCTTTGAAATATTTCAACACGATATTTCTGAAAGTTTACCAAAAGAAAAAATAAATTGAAATATTTTGATAGTATCAGAATGACGACTATGACCAATGGTCACAGACAAAACACCAAAAAACGATATAATAAAATATCAAAAAAAAGTTTTAGAATTATATAAACAATTTATATCAACTATCTCAGAAATAAAAGAAAAAAATAATGTAAAAGCTATTTTTACAATACCATATTACATCAATCAAAATAATTTTTTGGAAGAAGAAATCAGCGATTTCAGTCAAAAAAAATGACGAAATTTCTGATCAATAAAAGACATTTATAGTAGAGAAAAGCAAAAAGTAGCCAGGAAAATAATTATTTTAAAATAATTTTTATTCCTTAAAAATTGCTCATGATAGAGAAAAATACATCTAAAGCAGAAATTTGAAAAAGTATTAGAATGAATATTCTAATTGCTTCGCATACACATCAACTAAATAACATTTTAAAAGAATTGGAGCTTAGAAAAATCACAAAAGAGGAATTTTTAGAAAAACAAAATGCAGAGTTTAAAAGACATCAAAATTTAGTTGAAGCATTAAAACAAGACATAGAAGCCGAGAATAAATATAACAATTCTAGTACTTAACTCCAAACAATTTCCAAATAGTTTTCTGTAAATTAATTAACGGAATTATTAAAATTTTCTTGAAAAATTTATAAATATTTTTTTGAAATAGAATCACAGGTATCAATATTCAAATTATAGATCATGCAACAATATCTGTTGGTCGATGAACACCTACCATTACTCTAGAAACTCACATAATCAATGAGAACAAAATAAACACTATTCACATATAAATGAATTTTTTATCTTTATTTCTAGTTCACCACAATATAATTCATACTGCAATTCCCATAGACATAGCAGCATGATCAGAAGGAAAAGAACTTTGAGGCAAAAACTTATGTAAAATCGTTTCTATTTTTTCATATTCTAATCATAATAAAATATTTGGTCTAACTTTATCACAAAAAAATTGTACAACAATATTGAACAACATCGATAAAACTCAAGACCAAAATATCCATAAAGCAGATTCTTTGTAATAATCTTTATTTTTGAAAAGACCAACAAGATATAATATAACTAACAAAACAGGATACAAAAACACAAAAACATCCGCAGTAATAGGAATAGATATCAGTAAAAAATTATGATACTTCATATATTCGTTTAAAAACAATAACAAATTATATCACCAAACAGGCTCTTGCATAGTAAACATATTACAAATTATGAATTAAAAAATTTACAAAAATCTTTGAAAGGGCAGTTTTGACATTTAGGATTTCTAGCTGTGCAATGATAGCGTCAAAATAATATCAATCCATGATGTGCTATAGACTTGTATTTATCTGGTACTATTTTTTCAAGTGATTCTGAAGTTTTTTCTGGTACTTTTGTATTTACCAATCACAACCTATTTGACACCCTATGTACATGTGTATCTACTGCAATTACTTTTGTTCAAAATAACACATGGGAAACTACCTTTGCAGTCTTGATTCCAACTCAAGGTAGAGTAGTCAAAGACTTTAAATCTGAAGATAATATTTCAGGATTTTTGTCTAAAATCTCACAAGTAGCATAAATGTTTTTTGCTTTTGTTTTGTAATAATTAATAGAAGATATAGCTTTTGTAAACTTATCTAAACCCATTTCCAAAACATCTCTTGGCTCAAAAACAGTTTTGAATAATTTGTCTGTAACTTTATTTACCTGTTTATCTGTAGCTTGTGCAGACATAATTACCGCCAAAAGTAATTGAAAACCATTTTGATATTTCAGTTCTGTATCAGCATTTGGATATAATTTATCCAAAGTCTGAAATATAAAATCTATATTTTTTTTAGCCATAAAAAAAACATCTAAACTAAAATTCAACGAACTTATTTTTATGAAAAAGGTTTTTATATACAATAGAATATAAATTTTTAAACTAAAATTTATTTCTACTTGAAGTTTGAATGAATTTAATTAAAAGTAGTCTGTCTAAACAAGGTATTAGTCTAGTAAAAACTAGGCAGGAAAGTCCTGACATCAAAAAAAGATTAGCATCTAATGGATGCTGGACCGTCCCGACCATCGGGAGCAAACGAAAGTGCCACAGAAACGAAAACTACCCAGCACCAAACTTTAGTGCTAGGGGAAAGATGCAACGTGAAGGTGTCCTTTTAGGGCTACTTCTACTCAGTCAAACAGATTGTTTGAAGAGGGGTAAACCGTAATCGATGTAAGCTTATTCAGCACTAAATTTGTATAATATAAATTTAGAATTGTACAAATTTAGTGCTGAAGTAGTGCACAATACTATCTACAAGATAGTTTAGATATATTATACCATAACACATAATCAGGCTTATAGTTTAGACAAATTTAAAAAACGAAAATAGAATAGGGATATAGCTCAATCGGTAGAGCAGTGGTCTCCAAAGCCGCGTGTCGGGGGTTCGAATCCCTCTATCCCTGTTTTTTGTTTACTTTAAAAAACTCCGTAGCTCAGTGGTACCCCGCAGGATTGCGGGGCAAAGCTCCGCGTCGCGGGTTCAATTCCTGCCGGTCCTGTTTTTTTTTGTTTATTCAAAATTCCATCAAAAATAAACAAGAATTTTTACTAAGATAAAGACCAAATAATAAATTAATAATTGATTATTTTAATACTTCTTTACTTGCTTTTCAATACAAAATAAATAAAATTCAAATCAATATAAAATTTTAAATTTTCATGATAAACTTATGGCTAAAGAACAAAATGGCAATTTTGAAGCACAGCTTTTTAAAGCAGCAGACAAACTAAGAAAAAATATTGATGCTGCAGAATACAAAAATGTCGTGCTTGGATTGATTTTTCTCAAGTATATTTCCGATAGCTTTCAAGAACTTTATGATCAACTCGCAAATAAGGCTTTTAGTCCTTATGATGATCCAGAAGATAGAGATGAGTATACCGCAAAAAATGTTTTTTTCGTGCCACAACAGGCGAGATGGAATCATCTCCAAGCAAGAGCAAAATTACCAACAATAGGAATTGAACTAGATCAAGCTATGGATGCGATAGAAAAAGAAAATCCTCAGCTCAAAAATGTTTTGCCAAAAGTATTTTGAAAGCCAAATTTAGATGTGATGTCTCTTGGTGGTTTGATTGATCTAATTTCCAATACTGAACTCAAAGAACAAAGCCAGTCTTCCAAAGATCTTTTTGGGAGAGTTTATGAATATTTCCTTGGAGAATTTGCCAACGCTGAAGGGAAAAAATGAGGACAATTCTACACACCAAAAGCGATTGTAAAGCTAATGGTAGAAATGATAGAGCCTTATAAGTGACTAGTGTATGATCCTGCTTGTGGAAGTGGTGGAATGTTTGTGATGAGTGAAAAATTTGTCAAAGAACATCAAGGAAATGTGCAAGATATTACGATTTATGGGCAAGAATCCAATCAGACTACTTGGAAACTTTCAAAAATGAATCTTGCAATCCGCCATATCAATTCAGAGTTTGTAGCTTGGAATACAGAAGGAAGTTTTCTCAAAGATGCGCATCCAGATCTCAAAGCTGATTTCGTTTTAGCAAATCCGCCTTTTAATCAGTCTGATTGGGGGCAAGAATTGCTCCAAGGAGATGCAAGATGGCAATATTGACTTCCTCCTGCATGAAATGCAAACTTTGCTTGGATGCAACATATGCTTTATCATCTCAAGCCTACAGGAGTGATGGCAACGGTGCTTGCAAACGGAAGTCTAAGTTCCAATACGGGAGGAGAAGGAGAAATTAGAAAAAATCTGATCCAAAACGGACTGGTAGAATGTATTGTCGCCTTACCAAAACAGCTTTTTTATAATACTGGAATCCCTGCTTGTATCTGGTTCCTTAGGAGAGGAAGAAAAGAAAATTCTGACAAAATACTTTTTATTGATGCTTCTGAATTAGGGTTTATGAAAACAAGAGTTCATAGAGATCTCTCGGATGAGGATATTGCAAGGATTGCAAACACTTATCATAATCGAAGAAAGGGAGAACATTATGAAGATCAGCTTTGATTCTGTAAATCTGCAAATCTTGATGAGATTGAGGCTCAAGGTTTCGTTTTGACTCCTGGTCGTTATGTAGGGATTCCTGAGGAGGAAGATGATGGTATTCCTTTTGAAGAGAAAATGAAAAATCTGACTTCTACTCTATCTGAACAGATGAAACAAGAACAAGTTTTGAATGAAGAAATAAAGAATCAATTATGAAAAATTTGATTTAGTTTATAAAAAATTTAAGATGAGTAATTATGTAATTCCAAAATTACCACTTGATATAGATGTAGAGACAAAAAGAATTTTGAAAAAAGTTTCTACAGCAAGAGCGGCTTTAGCAGAATTAAATGGTACAACTAAATTAATTCCAAATCCCACGATTTTGATAAATTCCTTAACTTTACAAGAAGCTAAAGATAGTTCTGCTATTGAAAATATTATAACTACTCATGATGAACTCTATAAAGCAGATATTAAAATATGAAATATTACGTTACAAACCAAGGAAGTACAAAATTACAGACAGGCTTTATTATTTGGGTATGAATTAGTAAAAAAACATGATTGTATTCTCATTAATGATATTGTCAAAATTCAAGAAAAACTAGAACATAATACAGTTTGAATTAGAAAAATAGAAGGTACTGTTTTAATGAATGATAAAACAAATGATATAGTGTATGAACCACCCCAAAATTATAATGATATTGTAAATTACTTAACTAATTTAGAAAATTTCATAAATTCAGATGATGATGTAGATCCACTGATAAAAATGGCAATAATTCACCATCAATTTGAATCAATTCATCCATTTCATGATGGGAATGGCCGTACTTGAAGAATTATCAATGTTCTTTATTTAATTCTGAAAAAATTATTAGATTTACCTGTTTTATATCTCAGTGGATATATTATAGCAAATAAATCAGAGTATTATCATCAGATTCAAGAAGTAAGAGATAGCTGAAATTGGGAAGATCGGATATATTTTATATTAGATTGAGTAGAAGAAACAGCATTAATGACAACAAATACTATCAAAAATATTTGGGATATTATGTGAGAAACAAAAAAATTAATGAAATCTCAATTAAGCTTTTATAGTAAAGATTTTTTAGAATTGTTATTTAAGCATCCTTATACAAAAATAGATTTCGTAGTAAAGGAATTATGAGTTGTTAGACAAACTGCTAGTAAATATTTGCAAGAATTAGAAAACCTATGAATTGTTGAAATGGTACAAATACAAAAAGAAAAATATTACATTAATGTTAAATTGTACGATCTTTTAAGAAAGTGATTCTAAACATTTAACATGAGGGATCTGTCATGTTAAAAAAATCAAAAAAAATTAACATGAGAGATGTGTCATGTTAAAAAAATCAAAAAAAATTAACATGAAGTGTCTTTAAATTGTGACCAATTGAAAATCAAATTTAATTTATAACAATTTGAATGATTAAAAATAGTAAAGCAATGACAAAAGTACCAGAATGATGGAAAGAAACGACTTTGGGAGAAGTTTCTGAAATAAAAGGAGGCAAAAGGCTGCCTAAAGGAGATATTCTTGTTTCATATAAAACACAACATCCTTATATCCGTATTACAGACTTTGAGAATCATAAAATTAAAAAAGATCAGTTACAATACGTAAGTGATGAGGTATACAAAAGCATATCTAGATATATTGTAAATACATGAGATGTAATTCTTTCAATTGTTGGAAGTATTGGCCTTGTTGCTTATATTGATGAATATTTGAATAAAGCTAATTTGACAGAAAATTGTGTTAAAATTATACGTTTAAGAAGTGTAAATCCATTATTTTTATATTATTTTTTAATTTCAAATTTAGGACAAAATGAGATAAATAAAAATACGGTTTGAGCTGTGCAAAAAAAATTACCAATTTATGGGGTTCAAAATATAAAACTCACCCTTCCCCCACTTCCAGAGCAGCAAGCCATCGCAAAAGTCCTTAGTTCCTTTGATGATAAGATTGAACTTCTCAGAGAAGAAAATCAGACTCTTGAGCAGATGGGACAAGAGCTTTTCAAGGAGTGGTTTGGGAAGTGGAAAGTAGATGATGATTTACCTGAAGGGCGGAGAGTTGGGAAAATTGAAGATATTTTTCATTTCTTAGAGTGACCATGAATTAGAAATTGGCAATATACTGATTCATGAACAAAGTTTATAAATATAAAATTAATTCAAAATCAAGATATTTTAACCAATAATGCTAATTTTGTTTCTAATGAAGAAGCTTATTGAAGATATAAACATTTTCTTTTAGAAGAAAGAGATTTTGTTTTATCAACTTCTTGAACTTTGGGCAGAAGTGCTATAATTAGAAGAAAACATTTGCCTTTGATGCTAAATACGAGTGTTATTAGATTTAGACCTCTAGATAAGAAATCTTATTGATTTATGTATCTATATTTGTCATCAAGAGCGTTTATTCATCAGTTAGAATCAATGGCATCATGAAGCGTACAATTAAACTTTTGACCGATGCATTTGAAACAAATAGATTTAATTATACCAGATAATCTAATAATTGATCAATTTTGTAAAATTACAAACAATTTATTTGAAAAAATAACAAAAAATTTGGATCAAATAGATGAACTTTCAGCTACTCGTGATCAGCTTTTACCAAAGTTGATGAGTGGAGAAGTGAGGGTGGAGTTTTAGATTGATAAACTAAAAAGTTATGTCAGAAAAAAAACAATCTGAACAAATGGCTATATCTGAAAGGCAAGAATTTGTTCAGATTAGACAACATTATATTGATTCAGCACACAGATCTTCTAATGTTTTTGATAGTACTATGATTACATTAACAACTGCTGCAATATGAGTATCTCTATTTATGCTAGATAAAAAAATGAGCGATGTTTCATTTTTATATTTTCTTATAAGAAGTCGAGTATTATTATGAGTAACATTGTTATTAATTCTATTTTCTTTCATAATAAGTGAAAAAGCTCATCGATTGTCTATAGATTTACATGATATGCAATATATAAAGAATGATTCAAATAAAAAACAAGAAGAAAAGATAGAATGTAAAATAAAAACTATGAACCAGATCCTTAGTTTAATGAAACATATTCAAATAATTACATTAGTATGTGGTATAGTATTTTTAGTTTTATTTTTATTAAAAAACATAAAATGAATTTAGAAAAAAATTGACACTTATGTAGTTCTTATCCTAAAAATTTTGCAGTTTCAGTACCTAATCCAATAAAAATGGAAGAAGGTGCGCCTGCTGCTAAAACACCACCAAAACCTGTAGAAAAAGGTACATCTACTGCCAAAACACCACCAAAACCCGTAGAAAAAGGTACATCTACTACCAAAACACCACCAAAGAAATAGTCAGGTTTGTTTTTTTAAATATGATTGATTTAGAAGAGTATATTATAAGATTTTAAAAAATTATAATATAAAAACAAAAACAGAAATAAAAAACAATTTTATCTTTTAAATAATATTATCATGGTCTATGCCAATAAAACCTATATTGCATTTGATGCAGATAATGACATACATTATTATCGTTTAATGTGTGCTCGAAAACACAATGATAATACATCATTCAATTTTTATGATGCTCATGATTTGAATAATCTTAGAAGTTATGCATCAGAAGAGCAAATTAAAAGAAAACTATCAGAAAGAATGCAAAATGCCAAAATCTTTATACTCTTAGTCTGAGAAAACACAAAAAACCTCTTTAAGTTTGTACGCCGAGAAATTGAACAAGCGATAAAGAAGGGACTACCTATTATTGTTGTAAATCTCAATGGGAAAAGAAGTATGGACACTAACTTATGTCCTGCAATATTAAAAGATGAACTAGCTATTCATATTAGTTACAATCAAAAAATTATTGAATATGCTATGAATAATTGGATAAATTCTTTTTATGAATTAAAACAGGAATGAAATACCTGACCATATTATTATAAACAAAATATTTATCAAAATTTATGATTGTAAAATGAAGCGACAATTTAAATCATTATTATCAAAACGGAAAGATATATGAAAAGATTTTTTATCTATTCTTGGTATAATCCGACTTATTTTTGAAATTCTTTTATATTTTTTTGCGGAGTTAGAAAAGCATAAAAGTATAAAAATTTTTATCGTAATGATTTTTATGTCGATAGTTATATCTTTTTATCGTAATCGGCCTAAAAAATATTGTAAAAGAAAGTTAAGAGATATAGATTCTTGGATTGAAATAAAAATTGGAGATATATTTAAGAATGAATGAGCCATAATTGTTCCAATAAATGACTATTTAGATTTAAAATTATGAGGTAACGTAAAAAGATCAAATAGTATACAAAATAGGATGATAAAAGATTACTTTTGAAAAGTAGAATACTTAGAATCTGAATTATCGGAATATTCAGATAAGCTACCACTAGATATTTGAACTATAATTGATATCTGAGATATGTGATTCCCCAATAAAAAACATTTTTACTTGTTAATTAATTCTAAAAAACAAAAAAATAATCATGTTTCTTGTAATACAGATGATTTTATGGTCAGTATAAATAAATTATGGGATTACATTGCTGATAATTGAAATAAGTGAGAGATTATTTCTGTGCCATTAATCTCAGCGCAGCATAATAAAGATTCCAACTTAACCAGAAGTGTTATAATAAAACAACTTATTGACTCATTTATAGAAGCAGCAAAAAGTAAAAGTATAATCGAAAATGTTATTATATCTATATATCCAGACGATTTAACTAAATGAGATATAAATTTTCAAGAGATATGTGATTACTTAACTTTTCAAACTAAAAATTATAAAAAAATTGAATATGATACAAAGTCAGTATGAACCCCATACACTCCATCAACAATAAAAAAAATTTCATATTAAAATAAATATTTACCTGCTTATGAGCCTTAATGAACGAATCTACAATAGAAAATCTCCTTATCCAGCTTCTCCAAGAGCAAGGCTACACTTATCAACACGGCTCATCTACCATTCCTCAAGCCGATCCTCAATTGAGAACTGCCCGAGATGAAGTCATTCTTTCTCCAATTTTCAAAAAACAACTAAAAATCATCAATCCAAGCGCTTCTGAATCTGCCTTGAAAGAAGTCTACCAAAAACTCACTCATTTAGACGCTTCAGATCTGCTTTCCAAGAATGAACAATTCCATCAATGGCTCAGAGATGGAATCAAGATAGAATCTTTTCACGATGGAGAAACTGAAAACGAACACATCTTCCTTGTAGATCAAGAACATCTAGAAAGAAACGATTTCCGTGTGATCAATCAGTTTACTGTCAAAGAAAATAATCTAGAAAAAAGATGTGATGTCGTGATATTTATCAATGGGATGCCACTCGTCCTTATCGAACTCAAAAATCCACTTGATGAAAATGCTGATCTCTATAGAGCTTATACTCAAATCCAAAATTATCAAACCGCAATTCCTTCTCTCTTTCAATATAACGGACTATGTGTGATTTCTGATGGGATAGAAGCTAGAGTTGCTCCTTTTTCTGCTCCTTTTTCTCGCTACCTTGCTTGGAAAGAGCCAGTTGGTTCTCAAAAATGATGAATAATTACTGAATTAGAGGTTCTTACAAAAAACTTACTTGATCCAGCTACTTTACTTGATGTAGTTATTAATTATACTGTTTTTGAAAACGAAGAGCAAAAAGATGAAGAAACTGGACAGATTTTTATTGATAAACTCAAAAAAACCGCCGCTTATCATCAATATTATGCTGTTGAAAAAGCAATAGCTTCCACACTCCAAGCAGTCAATGGAGACCGCAAAATCGGAGTTGTGCGACATACTCAAGGAAGCTGAAAATCGCTTTCTATGGTTTTTTATGCAGGGAAACTTATCACTCATCCCGAACTCAAAAATCCAACTTTATTGGTAATTACTGATAGAAATGATCTTGATGATCAACTTTTTGGAACTTTTTCAAATGCTCGTTGATTACTTAGACAAACACCTCAACAAGCAGAATCTCGTGAACATCTCAAAAGTCTGTTGAAAGTAGCTTGATGAGGAATAGTTTTCTCTACTATCCAAAAATTTTTCCCAGAAGAGGGAAATGTTTTTGATACTTTATCAAAAAGAGAAAATGTTATTGTTATTGCTGATGAGGCGCATCGTAGTCAGTATGGTTTCAAAGCAAAAGCAGTATTAAATGAAAAAACAAAAGAATCAGAATTGAGATATGGGAATGCTAAATATCTTAGAGATGCTTTGCCAAATGCTTCATTCATTGGCTTTACAGGGACACCTATTGAGAGAACAGATAAATCTACCAGATGAGTATTTGGTGATGATATTGATGTCTACGATATTAAACAGGCTGTAGAAGATGGAGCAACCGTTCCTATTAGTTATGAAAGTAGATTACTAAAAATCTGAATTGATCAGTCAGTTTTAGAAGAAATTGATGCTAGTATTGAAGAATTTAACAATGTAAATCCATCTGATAAAAAAGCTATACAATCTAAACTTGCCAAAATTGAAAATCTAATTGGAAATCCAGAAATATTAGAACTTTTAGCTAAAGATTTTGTAATGCATTTTGAACAAAGACAAGAAGTTTTTGAAGGGAAAGCAATGGTAGTGGCAATGAGTAGAAAAATATTAGTTCGTATCTATGATCAAATTGTAAAACTTCGTCCCGCTTGGGAAAAACAAGGCAAAATCAAAGTAATTATGACTTCTTCTAGTGATGACCCCGCAGAGTTCCAACCACATTTTACCACATCCAAAGAGAGAAAAGCTCTTGCTATAGCTTTCAAGAATCCTGAAGATCCTTTTCAGATTGCTTTAGTTTGTGATATGTGGCTTACTGGATTTGATGTTCCTTGTTTACATACAATGTATTTAAGTAAAAGGATGCAATGAGCAGCTTTAATGCAAGCAATTGCTAGAGTAAATCGTGTTTATAAGGATAAAGCAGGAGGTTTGATTGTTGATTATATAGGAATTGCTCAAGATCTTAGAGATGCTATGTCAGTATATACTCAAAGTGGAGGAACAGGACTTGCAGTCCATGAAAAAGAACAAAATATAGCTGAACTTTTCACAAAATATGAAGTGGTAGAGCAGATGTTTCATGGTTACGAATGGAAAAAATATTTTTCAGCCTCCCCTCAAGAAAAATTAAAAATTCTGATCGGAGCTTGTGATTGGATTGTACAATCTAAAGATCTCAAACAAAGATTTTTGAAAGAAACATTGATCTTAAATAAACTTTTCACTTTAGCAGTCCCTTCTCCAGAAGCCGATCAACTCAGAGATGCTGTTGCTTTTTTTCAAGCAATAAAAACCAGAATTATGAAGATTTCCAGATCTCGTGTAGAGAATATTAAACTAGAAACAACCATTAAACAAATTTTAGATTCTGCAGTTTTCCATTGAGAAGTGATAGATATTTTTGAAGCAATAGGAATGGAAAAGCCGAATGTTGATTTACTTTCTGATGATTTCTTATTGGAAGTAAAAAATATGAAACATAAAAACCTAGCTCTTGAACTTCTAAAAAGAATTTTGAACGATGAAATTTTTTTAAGACAAAGAACAAATATTGCTCAAGCAAAAAAGTTTTCAGAACTGATAAACTGAGTTTTGAAAAAATATACAAATGCTCAAATTGATAGCGCTCAAGTTATTCAAGAGCTCTGTGATATCGCCAAAGCCTTACATTTGGAAGATCAATCAGCACAAGAGCTTGGATTGACAGCAGAGGAATTTGCTTTTTATACCGTTCTTTCCCAAAACGAGTCCACAAAACTATTGGAAGATGAAAAAATGAAAGAACTGATCCATGTCATTGTAGCTCGTGTCCGTAAAAGTGCAACCTGACTTTGGCTCAAAAAATCCGATATTCAGGCAAAATTAAGAGTAGAAGTGAAAAAAATTCTTCAACAATATGGCTATCCACCTGATCTTGCAAGAATGGAAGCAGATAAGGTGCTTGAACAAAGCGAACTTCTAGCGGAGCAGATGGCTCGTCAAGGATAAAATGTCTATTTTTTATCATATTTTTCAAATAATTTTAATTCTTATTTTTTAGTGATTTTGAAAAAATCTGTTTGATTACTATAATCATTTTATTATTATAAAAATAGAAAAGGTCGTAGCTCACCGGTAGAGCAGTGGTCTCCGAAGCCATTGGTAGTAGGTTCAATTCCTACCGACCTTGATTTTTTATAAAAAACTCAAAATATGATTAATCCTCAAATAGAAGAATCTTGGAAAAAAGAACTATGGGATGAATTTCAAAAACCATATTTTTCAGAAATAAAAAATTTTCTACAAAAAGAAAAATCAGAGTGAAAAACCATATATCCAGAATGAAAAAATATATTTAATGCATACAATAGCACTCCGTTTGACAAAGTAAAAGTAGTTTTACTATGACAAGATCCCTATCATCAACCATGACAAGCACATGGACTATGTTTTTCCGTTAAACCATGAGTGAGATTTCCCCCATCATTACAGAACATATTCAAAGAATTAGAAACAGATATATGAATCAAAATACCAACAAACTGATATTTACAAAAACGAGCAGAGCAGTGAGTTTTTATGCTCAACGCTTCACTAACTGTTAGAAGGGGAGAACCAATGTCTCATTCACAAATATGACGAGAAAAATTTACAGATGCAACAATAAAAACATTATCAGATAAAAGAAACGGATTAATATTTGTTTTACGATGATCTTTCGCCTGATCAAAAAAGACACTAATAGACACAAATAGACACCATGTTTTAGAAGCACCACATCCATCTCCATTAAGCTCTCATAGGGGTTTTTTTTGATGTAAACATTTTTCTAAAATAAATGAAATACTCAAGAATAATTGAGAGAAAGAAATAGATTGGCAAATAGAATAATTTATTACCAAACACATTATCTTTTTCAAACAACAAATAGTTGAAAAATAACATATTTTGACAATTTTTTATTTTTAATTATACTTATTCTAGTTATTAAATTATAATTAATAAAAAATGACAAATTACGTAAAAAACATAAAAGAATCAACATTAAAAAATAAATTTAATTTACCAAATAATTTTGATATTAAAAATTTCAACATAGCAATCGAAAGGTCTTTTCATGAATTCTTGAAGTCTAAGGACTTTAAAAAATTAGATAATAATACAAAAATAAAAGATATACAAAACAAATTTAATGAACGATTAGATAGAAATCTAAACAAATTATATAAAATTAAAAAATTAAAAATGGATAATACAAGAAAATTTAATTTCCAATTACAAAATTTTAATACAAAATTTTGTTTAAAAACTTTAACAAAAAAAACAAAATGAAATCCGAGTTTAGAAGAAGGGGATTTAGATATCAAAACTGAAGAACATTTAAATAAAATATTTAAAAAAATAGAAAATAGTAAAGATTTTGATCCAAATTCAGAAAAGGTTTTAAAAGATTATATAGAAAAATGAATATGATTTTGAGTAATAAAAGAAGTATTCAATATCTTATGGAGATTCATTAAAGGCGGTAATAATGTATGATTTTCAGAATTTTTTAATTTATCAACAGATATTAAAAAATTAGATTTAGATAATAAAAGTATTAATGAATTAGATTCTATGATAAATAAATTTGAAACACAAATAGAAAAAACATTAGACATAAAAAAAGATTTAAAATTAACATACATATTAAGTGAAATCAAAAATAAAAAATTACTTAAAAAAAATCCAAGTCTAAACAAAAAAAGATTATTGCAAAAAAATTTAAAAATAGGAGATGTTGTTTTATTAAACAAAAAGGCAGATAAATTAAATATATGAGGCAAGGCATTTAAAGCACACATATGAAGTAAAGCACTAGAAGCATATGATAAAAAATATGACACAGATTTCACACATAGTATAATAATAATATGAACCGATCCAATAAAAATTAGACATTCAACTATGCTTACTCAAAAAGATGATAAGTGATGACATGTAGAAGAAGTTGATTTATATAGTTATTTAGAAAAATCTTGAACCAAATCTTTCGATGTACTGGCTCTAAGATCTGATGAAGACACAAAACAAAAAATATTAGAATTTAGTGAAAAAAAATTATGAAAAAAATATGATAATAATGCAGCATTATGATGATGATTGTTTTGAATAGATTCAATGTGAGCAAAAACTCGATGATGATTTATAAAAAATAAGACTTTAAAAAAAGATGATGTGTATAATTGTGTAGAAATTATTGCACAAGCTTTAGAGCATGATAAGTTGGATAACATAACACATCCAAATGAGTTTTTGGAATATATGAATATTTTTCAACCAACATATATGACAACTATTGTACTATAAAACTAAACCAAAACCTTAATTATTTTTTCATCTAAATATTTTTTTAATGCATCCAGTCATTCAAGTCATGGATAATGTTCCAATAACCATTCTGCTCATTCTCTAACCTTTTCTACGAATTTCATATTCATCAATATTTCCAAAGGCAAATCTGTTTGTCACGATTGCATCGTTCATAATATTTCTCAAGCACCACGACTCTCTAAATCTAGTTCTGCTAATTTGAATCAATCATTTGTTTCTTCCATAGCTTTCAATCTCTTGTAAGAATCTCAAGATTTGTTTTTAGTTTCCAAAAAACAATATGATTGTAAATCACTTCTTCATATTCTTCACCTTAGTTGATGAAGCTGAGAAAGTCAAAACCTTTCAGCATTTTTTATAAGCATCACCGTTGCTTGAGGAACATCTACTCAAACTTCTATCACAGTTGTTGAAACTAAAATATCATATTTATCTCATTGGAAACCCTTCATCACTTCATCCTTTTCTGTGGATTTCATTTTACCATGTAAAAGTCATATCTTATCTTTTATTTCAAAAAATAATGATTTAATATTTTCAAACTCTACCGTTGCCGCTTTTAAATTTTCCATTTTTTCTGATTCTTCTATCAATGGTGTCACTATAAAAATCTTTTGTTTTTGCATAATTCTAGTCAATATCCATGGTTTTAATTTCACAAATTCTGATTCAGAAATTATTTTTGTATAAATTTCTTTTCTTCATTTTGGCATTTCATCAATCACACTAACATCAAATTCTCCAAAAAATGCTAAAGCCATTGATCTTGGAATTGGAGTAGCAGACATTTGTAAAATATGAGGATTAGCAAATTTATGAAAAACAGCCCTTTGCTTAACTCCAAACTTATGTTGTTCATCTATAATTGCAAACTTCAAATCCTTAAACTCCACATCATCTTGTAAGACAGCATGAGTTCATACCAAAATATGAATTTTTCAATCTTTCAAATCTGATTTAACTTTATCTTTTTGTCATTGTGTTAAAGATCATTTCAAAATCTCAATACGAAGTCATAATGGAAGCAATAATTTAGCTAAAGTTTTATAATGCTGATTTGCTAAAACCTCTAATGGAGCAAGAAAAACAGATTGAGCTCAAAATTTCTTATATACATAAAAAGCAACTATAGCCGCAACAACGGTTTTTCAGCTACCAACATCTCATTGCAAAAGCCTCATCATTGGTTTTCAAGAATGAATATCTTCTATAACTTTTTTTATAACTTTTTTTTGAGCACCAGTAAGTTGAAACTCCAATCTATCCACTATAAATTTTACTATAGCCCGGTCTTCTTGACTTCCATTCAAATCTATATCATTTTGCCTATACTCATTTCTATTTATAATAGAGTGTAACTGCAATCTAAGTAATTTATCAAAAAAGATCCTATATTTTCCTTGTCTAACATTGTCTATATTGTTTGGATAATGTAGGTTTTTTATTGTAGTCTTTATATCAATCAAATTGAATTCTTGTAAAAAATCTTGAGGTAGGTATTCACTAAAAGTAGTTTCGATTTCCGGCAAAATATCCCACATTTTTTTAGCAAACCAAGAAGGCTTAATTCAATTCAATTCTGAATATATAGGATATATTCTTCCAAAAGAAGGATCGTTTTGTTGGTCAACATTATCATCAATAGCCTCTGTTTCTATAATTTCAGGATTGGAAAAACTAAATTTACCATACTTAAAATATGGTTTACCAACGATTATATACCAACTATTTACTTTTATTTTGGAAGCTAAAAAAGCAGAATTATAAATCACTATTTCTCATCTATTTCATTTTTCATCATTAAATTTTATAGTAAAAGTTTTTCTTGCTCATCTTTGAAAAAATCTTTTATCAGTTATAAATCATTTTACAGAACAAATTGCTTTATCCAAAATATTAATCTGATCCAAAGTAACAAGGTTTTCCCTATTTTCATAATCTCTAGGAAAGTACTGAAAAAACTCCTTCAAATTATTTATTCAATTTTTTTGAAGTATTTTAAGATATCTATCGTTAGTTTTAAGCTGTTTCTTCAGACTCATCATCGTTCATATTTTGTAAAAGATTTGAAAGTTTTCCTTGCCCCCCTTCGAACGAAGTGAAGCCCCGATTTATCGGGGCGAAGGGAAGAATTTCATGGTAAAGTTCCTCCCTTGGGGGAGGATGTTCTTCCCCGCAGTACTGCGGGGATAGGTGGGGGTTTTACCCCAATTACAAACCCCAAACTACCCGCAATACTGCGGGCGCAGCACTAGAGCAAGTTCCCGAACCCCGATTTATCGGGGCGAAGGGAAGAATTTCATGGTAAAGTTCCTCCCTTGGGGGAGGGTGTTCTTCCCCGCAGTACTGCGGGGATAGGTGGGGGTTTTACCCCAATTACAAACCCCTAATTACCCGCACTACCGCGGGCGCAACACTAGAGCAACTTCTCCTAAGGAAGAATCTTAATTGGGAAGTCTATCTAATCCCCTTTATCACGCTTACTTACGGAGTTCTACGTAACACATAAGAGGGATAGCCATCAACCTACAACTTTTAATTCACTTGTAACTTTATAAACTTTCACTATTAATTTAATAATGTTTTCTATTTGAAATTCCAACCAATTTTTATATATTCTAAATGAATAAAAATTCAACTTTTTTTACTTTTGTCATATTAGATAAAAAATGTTTAAAAAAACAAAAAATGTACGAATATCAATTCTAGTTCTACTGCTATTAGTAATCATATATCAAACCTATCAATCTACAAACATTGATAAAAACATAATCCAAACAATCAAAAAACAAGAGGAAGTTTCATTAAATTTATTCATAGATAAATACACACACAAAGAGTTTTCTAAAATAGATGTAATAAACGACAGTAAGTTAATTGGATATGTTTTTATTTGAACTGGAGAGGGAAAATCTTTTATGACAATACAAAAAACATTAACAGAGGAAATTTACAATGTTTTTGAATCTAAAAAACCAGAAAACACATCTTTGATAGATTTATGAATTGAACTAGACTGATCCACAGAAATAAACATAAAATCAGAACAAGAAAGTTTTTTGACTTCGATTCTCAAAGAAGTAGTACCGCTACTCATATTCTTTGTACTTATATTGTTTTTATTCAGGTTTTCTCTACCAAAATGATGATGACTACCTTTTAATACAAAAGCTTGAAAGGAAAACATAAAAACCAAAGAAAATACAAAATTTTCAGATGTTGCCTGAATGGAAGAAGTAAAAGAAGAATTATCAGAAATAGTAGATTATCTAAAAAACTCATCAAAATATCAAAAAGTGTGAGCCAGACATCCAAAATGAGTTTTATTATACTGACAACCTTGATCTTGAAAAACCTTGTTGGCAAGAGCTGTTGCATGAGAAGCTTCTGTTCCATTCTTTTCAGTATCATGATCAGAGTTTATGGAAATGTTAGTTTGAATGTGAGCAGCCAAAGTGAGAAACCTTTTTCAAAAAGCAAAAACAGCATGAAAAGCAATTATATTTATAGATGAAATAGATGCTATTTGAAGAAAAAGAGGACTTTGACATACCGGATGACACCAAGAACAAGAACAAACCTTAAATCAAATCCTCACAGAAATGGATTGATTTGATAACAAAACAAATATCATCGTAATGGCAGCTACCAATAGACCTGACATATTAGATCCAGCCTTATTGAGAGCGGGTAGATTTGATAGAAAAATATTGGTTTCTGCTCCTACTTATGAAGAAAGAAAGGAAATATTTGAATATTACCTAAAAGGTAAAAAAGTAGAAAAAAATCTAAATCTTGATTCTCTAATAAAAAGAACTAGCGGTCTTGTTTGAGCTGACATAGAAAATATAGTAAATGAAGCAGCATTAAAGTTAGCAAAAGAAAACAAAACAGTAATAGGTGAAGAAGAGTTTGAATATGCTTTAGAAAAAGTCTTAATGTGACCAGAAAAAAAGGTAAAAAGCATGCAAGAAAAAGAAAAACAAATAATAGCATATCATGAATTATGACACGCTGTTACATCACATTTATTGGAAAATACAGATAAAGTAGAAAAAATAACTATCGTTCGTAGATGACAGGCATTATGAGCAACCTGGAAAACACCAGAAGAAGACAAGTATCTTTACTCAAAAAACAAAATTATTGACGAAACAATATCTTTATTATGATGAAGAGCAGCAGAAGAGGTATTCTTTGGAAGGGATGAAATCACGACATGAGCTTCAAATGATCTTGAAAGAGCGACAAAAATCATAACTGATATGGTTATGAAATATTGAATGGACGAGGAATTATGACCTGTATTTTATTTTGATGGATCAAGAGAGGAATATTTACCGTACAAAACATACAGTGAAAAAGTTGCTGAAAAAATAGATGAAAAAATTAAATTGTACATCAACAATTGTTACTCAGAATCAAAAAAAATAATAACAAAAAACAAAAAACTAATAGAATCTATGTCAAAAGTTTTGCTGGAAAAAGAATACTTAACCAGAGAAGAATTCGTTGAACTAATGGAAGATAGTATAAAATAAAAATTATTTTAATTCTAAAAATTATTATGAACAAAGCAAAAAACGATCAATCTAAAAATTCCGTATATGTTTTAGATCGATACACAAACAAAAATATAAAAGTTATAAATATAGATGAAACCTCACTACAAGAACTAAAAACATGAGACAAGCTTGTCTACAACATGGAAGAAAATAACCAAAAACCCTCTATATGAATTTATATTTGACATGATATAAATACTGATAGAATATGACATTTTACAAAAATTCTAAAATGAGAGGAGTTGGATTTTTTTGAGGAGCAAAGTAAATTTGCATTACAGATATTTCCTTTATTTAAAAAAAGATTTAAGGCAGAATTCAAAAATTCCATACCTGTTACAGCTAGATTTCATATATACTTAGATCAGCTATACTTTTATTTTTACTCAGAAGAAAGATATATATTTACTGATTTCGTGAAAAAATTAAGAGAAAAAATTTGAAAAAATATTTTTTTATTCCAAGTAGGTGCTAGGGATATGGTAAAAATGGACCCTAGAACAGATATACTACCTTGTGGAGCTGATTGAATTATACCCATGCACTGTAAAACAACACTACCTCTTCCTAGTATAGAAATGGAAAATTTAATACTTCAAAATCTAGAATGAAGAGACATAGAAAGGTTGAAATGAAGATGTGGTAAATTAAAATGTTCTTTAATTTATGAATTAGAAATATATAGAGAAGAAAGTAAAAAATATCCTCCAAAATGAAGTGAAGTAAAATATTTAAAATGAAACATTGATTGACTAGTAACATCATACAACATAATGACAGGTGATGTAACAATAAAAACTCAAGATGGAGAAACATTTAAAATTCCTACTTGAGAGTTGAAAATAACAAAGTTACCTGATCCTAAAATAAAAACAGAAGAAGAAAAAGAATTAGAAAAAATAAAAAGTGAAATAGAATGATAATAAACAACCTTATATTTCGCATTTTTAAATTTTAAAATTGGTTTTATGACTAAACTAGGGACAACTCTTTGGATAGTACTTACCGTAATTTTACTTATTTTCCCAATTAGAATAGTGGTAATTTTTTTAACTAAAAGATGAAATAAAATGATAACTTTAATAAAACAAAAAATTCATAACCTCAAAACTTTAGATAAAATGAAGAATGAATTATTACAACAAAGAGCAAAAGAAACAAGAGAAGAAAACAACATCAATGATGAAGGAATAATAAGTAGTATTTTTGAAAATAAAAATCCTGAAACAGAATCCAAAGAAAAACTGTGAACTATAAAAGAAAATAGTGAGGAGAATACAAATAAAAATATTTTAGAAAAACAAAAAAAGATATTAGAAAAGATATCTTATGAGGCTAATGTATATAAAAAAGATGGTAAATTAGAAGAATATGAAAAAAAATTAATAGAAGGTTTGGCTATAGAACCAGATAACTTAGAGTTCAACAAACAACTAGCTGACTTATATTTTACAATATGAAATCATAAAAAAGCATTATCTTTATTAAAGAAAATAATAGAAGAAGATCCAGATGATCACAACGCGATACGACAAATATGAGAAATTTATTTAATTAGTTGAGATTATGAAACTGCAGAATTATTAATAGAAAAAGCAATTAATACAAAACCAAGTAATCCTAAGTATTACATTAGTATGGTTGAAATCTTATACAATACTGAAAGAAAAAAGGATGCAATAGCAGTAATGGAAAAAATTGTAAAATTAAGACCAACTAATTCAAATTATGCTTTAACTCTAGCTGAATTATACGAAGAAACACAGGATAATGATAATGCTAAAAAATACTATTTTAAAGTATTGGAACAAGAACCAAACAACGAAAAAGCAAAAAGAAAAATCCAAGAGTTATCAAATAGTAATATAGAATAAAATTTATCTCAAATAACGAACGATATGATAGCAGAATATTATAAATTATTAAAAGAATATTTATGATTTAAAAGTGTTTCTACAAACAATAATTTTGATCAAGATATAAAAAATTGTTCAAACCGATTAAAGGAACTATTTGAACAAAATAATTTTCAAGTAGAAGTAGTAAATAAATATTGAAACCCCATAATTATCGCATCTTATTTTGTGGATAATAATTTAGAAAATTGATTAATTTATGGACATTATGATGTTCAAAATGCTAAGCAAATAGATTGACGAAAAGAAAACCCGTTCAATCTTTATATTGGGAAAGATAAAGTTATCTGAAGGGGAGTAGTAGACAATAAATGACAAACATTGGTACACATATTGAGCATAATAAAACTTATAAAAGAAAATAAATTGTGATACAATATTACATTTATCTTGGAATGAGAAGAAGAAATAGGCTCTCCATGAATTATGAAATTTATAGAAGAAAATAAACAAAAATTTAAAATCGATTTTATATTAATATCAGATCGAAGTATTGTAAAAAACTTACCAACCATTGGATCATGATTTAGATGATGATTTAATGCAAAATTAGAAATAAAAACAGCAAACACAGATTTACACACCTGAATTTATGGTGGAGTAGTCCTAAATCCAATTGAAGAACTAATAAACTTATTTTCCAAATTATACGATGCAAACAATCAAGTGACTATACCATATTTTTATTATGAAGTAGAAGAGCTGAGTGTAAATCAAAAAATATTAAATAGCAAAATACCCTTTAATCAAAAAGACTTAAATACAAACCTTTGAATTTCTCAAACAAAATTAAAAGATATTGATTTTTATACCAAATCTTGATGGCTACCATGCGTCGAAATTACGGGGTTCAATTCATGAAACACAGAATTTTTTAAAAATTCTATACCAAATACTGCAACAGCAAATATTAACTTTAGATTGGTAAACAACCAAAAATGTGACTCTATAGTTAATTTATTTAAGGAACGGATTAAAAATAATTTACCAAAAAACATAGAATATAAGCTAAGTTTTGAGCAATATAGTAAACCAACAAAAATAAATTTACAAAATAAATTTATAGATAAAGCAGAAAAACTATTAACAGAAATATATGCTAACAAAGTAAATTATCTTAGATCATGATGATCTTTACCAATTATTGATATCTTTCAAACATATATTAGTAATAACATACTATCTATACCATTAGCAAATGAAGACTCTAATATGCATTGAGTTAATGAAAATTTTGATATAGATTTGATCAAGAAATGACTAGAATTTAGCTATAAATTTTTCCAAAAGTAATTTTAATTTCTAAATATAAGACTATGAATAAAAAAATTTCTCTTGTATTTATGGTAGCATGATTATCATCTCGTTTTGGTTGAAAAATAAAACAATTTGCAAAAGTATGACCCAATGATTCTACATTAATTGAATACTCAATGGATCAAGCTTTGAAATCAAATTTTTCAGAAATTATATTTATCGTAGGCAAAATGACAGAACAAGCATTCAAAGAAAAGTTTTGAGATAATTATAAATGAATTCCAGTAAAATATGCTAAACAAAGTTTTGATGAAAATGAGAGAGATAGACCTTGGGGAACAGTAGATGCTGTTTGTAGTGCAAAAGATTTGATAAATAATCCGTTTGTTGTTTGTAATTGAGATGATATATATTGAGAAAACTCGTTTAAGATCTTATACAATCACTTACAAAATTCAGATGAAATGGCAACATTATGATACATACTATGAAATGTAATTCCAGAACAATGAACCACAAATAGATGAATATTTGGAATCACAGAAGACAACTATGTTGACAGTATAACAGAAATGATTTGAATATCAAAAGACACATTGTCTGATTTTTGATTAAAAAAAGATGATCTTTGTAGCATGAATATCTTTTGATTAAACAAAAAAACTTTAAATCAATTAGATAATATACTAACAAATTTCAAACTAGAAAATAAAGGGAACAGAAAGATTGAGTGCTATTTACCTGTAGAACTATCTAATATAATAAAAATAGAGAAAAACAAAATGAAAATTTATTCAACTCCAGATAGACGATTGTGAATAACTAATCCTGAAGATGAAGGAATAGTAAAAAAACAAATCGAAGAAATAGAAAAAAACAAAAATGTGGAAAATTTGTAAAATCTATGTTGATAAAAAGCTAATTGAAAACTACATTTTCTCTTGAATATTATCTTTTTTTTAATATAAGATTTTCATCACATATTTATAACTTGATAAACTTTACAAACTCGTAACTTTATGAACTTTATAATTTTATAAACTTTACTAGTGAAAAGTTCTTCCCTAGGGGGAAGCTGTTCTAGTGTAGTTGGGGTGGTGGAATCCCCCTTAATAAAGGGGACTAAGGGGGATCTAAAAAACCACAAACCCCCACCTTCCCAAATTGTAAAAACTCAACGAACTTTATAAACTTTTGAACCTTATAAACTTTTAAACTACTTTATAACTTTTAACTCCATAATCTTTCTACAAAATGGTCACTATCAACGATATAAAACTACCTCCACACAACATTGAAGCAGAAAAATGAGTTTTGTCATGAGTTTTAATGGACAAAAATACATTACATATTTACAACTGAGACAGGCTATGACCTGAAGATTTCTACCAAAAAGAACATCAAAAAATATACGAAGCAATTTTACAATTAGATGATAAAACTATAGATGTAGTAACTCTTTGAAACCAATTAGAAAAAAATTGAGATTTAGATTTTGTGGGAGGATTAGACTATCTTTATGAACTATCAACTTTTTTATTATCTACCTCATGATGTTCTGAATATTCCAAAATAGTAAAAGACAAATCTCTTTTAAGACAAATATTAAAAACTTCACAAAACATAATTTGAAATGTTTATAAGCAAGAAAACACTACAAACATTCTAGAATCTATAGAAAAAAACATATTTGACCTAACACAAAGTCAAACAGGGAATACTATAAAACATATAAATGAAATTATGTGATGAAGAACAAAAGAATACATGGCCATCGTAGATAATCCAGAGAAAGTTAACAGCACAAAAGTTTTTTCTGGTTATAAAAAATTAGATAATATGTTAACTGGTTTCAAACCATGAGAACTCATAATACTTGCAGCCAGACCATCAATGGGTAAAACATCTTTTGCATTAAATATAGTCACCAACGCTGCATTACAACAAAACAAATCAATAGCAATATTTTCACTAGAAATGGGGTCAGAATCCATTGTTGATAGAATTATAGCAGAAGTAGCACAAATACCAATGAAAAAAATCACAAAAGGAGATTTAACCAATGAAGATTTTTCTAAAATATGAGAAGCTATGACAATTTTATGAGACAAAAAAATTTATATAGATGACAAATCTGCAACAAATATACCTTTATTAAAATCAAAACTTAGGAGATTAAAAGTAGAAAAATGAGAATTGGATCTGGTAATTATTGATTACCTACAATTGATGCACGGTACAAACTTTTTATGAAATAGAGTCCAAGAAATCAGTGAAATTTCTAGATGATTAAAGGAATTAGCCAGAGAGCTAGAGATTCCAATTATAGCCCTTTCACAATTATCTCGTGCTGTAGAACAAAGAATAGATAAAAAACCACATCTAAGCGATCTAAGAGAATCATGAGCTATTGAACAAGACGCAGATAGTGTTATAATGTTACATAGAGAGGATTATTATGACAAAGACACAGATAAAAAATGATTAACAGATGTTTGTGTAAGAAAAAACAGAAACTGAGAAGTTTGAGAAATAGAATTGTATTTCAAAGCAAGTATTATGAAGTTCATCGATTTCAAAGATAATACAACAGATTGAACAGAGTAGTACCAACAGAAATATACTATATTAGATATACTATATAATAAATAATTAAAAATGTGCTAACAAAAGATTAGATGATTTTTTGTTTTTTTTGTTGTTTTATTTTTATATATAGATATTTTGGAATCGTAAATAAAATTATTTAACAAAAAAGCAAAGATTTTAATTTAAATCTAAATTGTATTCAATTAGATTTAAATGCATAAAAGAGTAGTTTACCAAAACGAAAATTTATGCAAAAAATCCTAGAGACGGTTTTTTTGGTTTTAATGTAGCCTAATTGTAATGCCAAAAAATATATAGTGTTTATAAATAGATTTGGTACTAAAAAAACGAAGTCTATTAATAAACTCTATATTAATGATAAAGAGTTGTTCCGTCTCTAGGTTGTACAACCTATGTAAGGACGGACCGACTGTTTCAGTTGGTCTTTTTTGTTTTTGAAAAAGTTAATTATATATAAAGCGAGTAATTTTTTTACCATAATACTCTGGTTTACTACGGTCTAAACAGCAGACGATTACCGTATACCCAATTTACCCCGTATGAATAACGGGAATTAAGAACACCAAGAATATTCACCCCTACGAACCTTTCAACTTTATAACTTGTAACTTTCAATTTGCAACTTTATAAACTTTTAACTAATTTGTCTCTTTTCTTAAGTTTAAAAATTTGAGCAACAATTTCTTTAAATTCTTGAAAATGTTTTTTATAATTTTTATTATTCAACCAAGAGTAAAAATTATTATTACAAAATCTAATGGTTTCTTCCAATCCCTTTCTTTTTAATCATAAGTAAACTTCTAAATTTCATTCCTGTAAAATAAAAATTCATTGATCATAAAAAAGTTGAATTTTGTTTTTAATATATTCATATTTTTCAGGGAAAAATTTTTTTATTGTTTCAATAATTCTTACATAAAATTTTTCCTTTTTTATATGATCGGAATCAAGACATTGTTTAGTTAAATTAATGTAAGTATCCATCTCTTGATAATCAACAATACCATTTCATACAACATTATCCCAATCTCAAATGAAATAAGACTCTATACCAAATTTTTTTAAAAAATTACTCCATCTAGAATAACTTCATTTTCAATTTATATTCAAAATTTCAAAATTATCTAATTTTCATTTAAATTCAGGTTTTTTAGACAAATAACTTAAAAAAAATCTCCAGAAGTATTCGTCAGTTTCTCATTCAACCATAAGTATTTTATTCATAAAAAATATTTTTGCAATATGTTCAAATTTTAAAATATGAATAAGTGTAGCTTCTTTATCACGAATAGAATTCATAGGGTAATGTATGTTTGTTTGTCAATCAACAAAACTAAATTTATAAACATTATTTATACTTTGCTCATCAATTAAAATAGGGGAGTGAGTAGAACAAATGAATTGTATATTAAGTTTTGCTCATATTTCTTTTAAAAGATCTACCATTTTTTTCAATAAATATGGATGTAGATGTAATTCTATTTCATCTATTATAAACAATCCACTTGATAAATCATAACCAAATAATGCAATCAAAATCATCAAAATAGACTTTTCTCAAGAACTAAGTTGATCAAAATAAATTAAATTTCCATATTTATTCACAAAAACTATCTCTAATCATTTGTCAGAGATTTTAATATCCAGATCTAGTTTTAATATTTTCTTTATAAAATAGGCCGTTTCACGAAAATAATAAGACGATGTCAAGGCCTTTAACTGAACCTTTGGACTTTCCAATGTATAGTTTTTTCATTCAAACAACAACTTTTCTTTTGCAAGTTTGATAAGTTTTATAATAAATAGATCATATCATACAGTAACAGAAGCAAATTTGTGCTCCTTATGTAATTCAATATCCTCACTTCTAGCTGCAACAGAATCAACAAGAAATGGCTGATACTCTCATGTATTATCATATAGAATATTTCTTTCTGATTCTAATAATGCGAAAGTATTTTTCAAAGAATATAATTTTTTCTGTTCTGGTAATTTTTCAAAATCATTAAAAATATTAATACATATTTGAATCAATTCTATATTTTGTATATAAAACAAAATAAATCTCATCTTATTAGACAAAAATTTATAATTGGCGATTTTAAAAGATCAATTTTTTGAATTGACTAAAAATTCCAAATAAATCTCATGTTCAAAAATAAGATCATAGGAATGATAATCACTAAAACTTATGTCCAATTTTGAATATTTTTTTAATATATTGTTTAGTAAGATGGTGTGCTTTGACATAAAAGCAATATTCTCAAAATCATTTTGATTGAGTTTTAGAGTAATACCAATTTTTGAAGGTTTATCACCAGATAAATAATGTTTTGGCATATTTTTTATTTTTTTCTTTTTTACCTGTATAACCTGTTTAAATTTATTCTTTTCATTGTTTTCCAAAATACTTTTATCATAAAAGTAATGATTTACCAATCAAAATCTAAAAGTTTGGCTTATTATATGCAAAAAATTACTTTTCCCAGATCCATTTGGTCAAATAATAATATTAAAGTTATTTCTTTCTCTTGCATCAAAAATCACACCTTTTTTTCAATGAAATCAACTTATATAAGGGAAAGTAAATAGATTTGAAATTTTTATTCTGCTAATTTTCATAAAAAATATAATCTAAAATAAAATTAACATATATTCATTATAAGCAAATATAAACAATTATCAAATTTTTATTACACAAACAGAGTAGTGGAGGTTTACAAAAACCAAAATTATATTAAATATTGTGTTAAAATCCTCCAGTAAAAACTAAATTTATTATAAAAAATTCAAGTCTTCAAAAAAATTGTGCAAAGTAAATCAAAAATAATAAATTATTTTATTTTTTTATAATATTTTTTATACCAAAAAAATTATTTAGAAAAAATCAAAATGTTTTTTTTAAATAAATTATGGAAAAAATTAAAAAATTATATTTAACAAAAGGGCATTAAATCAAAAATTACAATTTCAAATTCGTTCATTTTTTGAGTTAAATGATACTTTTATGCACTAAGCCATTTAAAATGTCGAATTTGAAACAAGGAGAAATCCCTAGTTCTTAATAGTGGAGTCTTATAAATAACAATATTTAGACGAGGAAAGTAGTAAATAAATATTAAAAAATCTAAAAAATGATCTAAAAAAAATTAAATAAATTTTATTCTATTAAAAAGAATAAATATACAAAAATTATAGAAATGTAAGATCTAAAAAGACAAATAAATCTTTTCTGCTTTTCATAATCTACTTTGCACAAGATATATTGTGCAGAGTAAAATTCACACAGATTCTAGGCCTATTCTAAATAATCACCCAAATTCTGATTTTTCACGAAATTTATTTAAATTTTTAAATAAATTCAAAATCAAAACAAATTTTTTTCGGAGGAGTTTCAAATTCAAAACAATTTCCCAAATAGAGTACTACTCCCCTACTCTTTTTCTACTTTTCCCCAAAAAACTAGTTCTAAATTAAGAAAACCTGATTCAAAACAGCAAAATACCAGGTCTAAAGTAACAAGCCTTCTCTACTCTACAGCAAAAAAGTATCCAAATTAACAAAAAAACTAGTTTTATAACTAGCTTTTATGTATTTATATAAGGTACTAACTAATTTTGCATAAAAAAGAATATTGCAATAATTATCAAAACTAAAGAAGCTCAAATAAAAACTAAGTTTTTAGTTTTTTCAGACCTTATTTTACTTTTTAAAATAGATATTTTTTCTTCTAATTTCTGTTTTTCTATTATTGCTTCTTGTTTTTCTCTACTATAATCAGGTAATGCTACCATGTTTTTTATTTTTGTTTCAAGTTCTCAAATTCTTTGTTGTAACATAAAAATAACTTTATTTTTTTCTTCCAAAATTTTGTCCTTTTCATTAAAAATAAGAAAAAATTTTTCTATTTTAGCATCAATAGCTTGTTCAATTGAGGGATTTACTGTAGTTACAGACCTAGTAGTAGACACAGGTCCAACTATTTCAGAAACAGGTTCTTGGCGAAGGGCTCCAAAATCTCTTTGAAGTTCTGTTATTTCTTCTTTGGATAACAAAACTTTGTTTGCAACTTTTTTATAAGATAATTTACCAGATTTTACATATCTATCTATTGTCCTCGTAGACACTCATAAAGCTTTTGCTGCATTTTCTCTAGTTATTGAGTAATTTTTCACCATCACTAATATTAACAAATAAAATATTTTTAACTATTATAAAGATCAACTAAGTTATTTTTTTAATTATAAATGACACTATTGCCACATACAAAGAAATCACAAACACTTGGAAAAAAGTACCAAGATGAACCGTGATTCATATTCCAGAATTATTAACAAAATATTCAAACAAATATAGCATAAACATATTTAATACCAATGAAAAAAGACCAAAAGTCATATATTTCAGCGGTATAGTCAATATTTTTAACACAACCTTAATAATATTATTTATTATCCAAAACAGAATAGCTAGTATCAAAAAAGTAATTACAACCGTATATTGTACAGATTCTACCCAAAACCAAGAAGGCAAATATTTGTTTAACAAAAACAAAGCCAAACCGTGTAATAATATATTTAATATAAGGTCTTTTAGTACTTTCAAAACAAAAAATTACTAATAAATAGTAATTTACTATATACACATTTGTCTACATATTTCAAGTCAAACTTGTCTACTACTTCAACATTACCTTTCTCTCATAACCACCTAGGTGCTGTTGATGGCTAGCTCTACGAACAGCATAATTAGAGGGAAAACTTTTAGGCATCAAGTAAGTCATCAAAATCATCACTTATTCAGTCATCTAAATACTGATGAATCGCATTTCTAATAGCCAACACAGGCAACACTACTGCCCTCTTTCTTCTATTTGAAACTTCCAACCCTTTATTAGAAACAAAGTCATAATCTCGTTTCAAAATTTCGTTTATATCTGAATTTATAACAAATTCAGAAATAAACGAAGCAGACGCTAAAGACACAATAGACAAGTTTCATGTATATGAAAATGATTTTATTTTTTCATTTTCTATTTTCAAAAAAACAGTTATATCATCTCAACAAATAAAATTTCATTCATGATATTTTACTGTAAAATCTTCCATTTCAAAATTATTTAGAGGCTTTTTTGAATATTCAGATATTATTATATTTTTTTCAGTTCAAATTAATCACATAAAAAAACTTTCTACAAAATAAAACATATATAATGTATAAAAAAACATAAGAATTTCAAGATTCTTATGTTTTATGTTTAAATAACCGTAAATAAACTACTCTATCCTCCCCACAAGGAATAGAGATTAAATATTTTAGCATATCGCATCACTTGTATACTCAGCAACAAAATGTCTGTTATAAGCTTTTATTTTATCATAATATTTCCTACTATAAAACTCAGATTTTTTTCAAAGATTGTAACAACTAACTGGTCTCAAATATCACATAACTCTCGTATAACACTGAACTGGTTGCCTGTTAATTGCTTGTCAAACCTTATCATTAATAGAGTTCATAATTTTATTATTATTAAAATAAATTTAAGATTCTACAAACATCTTTGAAGTCATAATTCTACTAACTTCTTGAGTTAGTAGACTCTCACGAATCTTATTAAAAGATGCTACTAATCATCTTACAGTTTCATTAGCATTATTTTTTATATTCTTCATAAGCAACATATCTAATGTCAGCTCTCAGATTTTATTTTGTAAAACTGCTCAATAGATTATATATCATGAAATTTGTTTGTTCATTTCCTGCTTGAGCTCTTGTAAATTAGATCACACCATCAAATTATTGGAATCGAGACTAAAAAAATTTAAATCAATATTCATGTTTCAAATAAAAGCATCCAAACTTCTTTTATTAAATGGAAACAAATTAAAAGTTACTGGCGTTCTAATTAGTGTGTTTTTAAAATAATTGAAACAAACTTTTATGCTTGAATATATCTTATCAGATATTGAACTTTCAACATAGTTGTATATTTCTATAAAATCTTGTTCAGTAAATTCTTCAGGTAAATTTGTATATCCTACTACATTAAATCATTCCTTTAAAAAATAATCCAAAGATTTTTTTCAAAGACAATAAATATTCAACGCTTCTTTATTATTTTTATATTTTTCTGCTATATTTTTAAACAACCTTTGATTAGAGTTTCCAGAAAAGCCATTATCACTAGATATCACAAAAACCAAATCTTTTCATTTATCATTCACAGGTTCTCAATCAAAACCGACAGAACTAAATATTTCTAAAAAATCTTTCATAAATTGTTTGTAATTTTCTGTCTGTTTTCTTATTTTCTGTAGTTTAAAAGCTGAAACCTGTTCCAAATTTTCAGTAATCTGTCCTAAGTTGGAAACAGATTTGATTTTTTTTGCATCAGTCATAGGCTTTTTTAATAGAAAATAAATATTACAATTTTTGTTGTAACAAAAAAACTTCCTTTTTCAAGTCTTTTTTAGAAAAAAGTAAAATTGTATCATAAGCCTATTAACGACTATCAAATACTAACAAATAGATCTTAATATAAAGCTAATTGCAAACTTTCTACCAAATTTCTAAGAGCAAATATAAGACTATTTGTTAAATCACTAACGAATCATTTACTAGCAACAATTTCAAAATTTTGAATAGAATCTCAATCATTTACCAATCTAATCAAAAACTTTTGAGAATTAATTTCCAAAACAACATCATAACTTCATTCTACAAGTTCAGTAAATTCTGCTCTCACTCACTCCAAATCAATAGATTTTACACTTGAAAGAGTGTCTTTTACTAAACATTGTGAGTTCATAATAACAAATCCATAAAAAATAAAATTAAGTAATGATCCGTCGATGAATGTAATAGCTTTAATGACATAAAAAACAATAGAAAAGTCCTTCAAATTTTTATGGAAAAATCCACTTGATTTTTTGGGTAAAAACATTATATTAATTTTAATCATTTTACTCTTTAATCGTAGGATATGCAAAAAAACAATTTCGACATTGTTGTTAAAAACTTGTCAAAATATAAAAATAAATTAATAGAAATAGATAAAGTTAAAGAAATTGTTAAAAAAATATTAGATAATGAGTACTCAGAAAATAAAGCATACAAAATGATTTATCATTTGAAGAACAAATGACATCTTTTAAACTTAAAAAAGGGTATATTCTTAGTAAAAAATCCAGAAAAAGAATATCAAGAACAACAACTTTTAGAAATGTTTTATCGATGTATTGTAAAAAAGCACTGCAAATGATTTGCCAATAACAAACGATATATATGATGAATAAAAGCATTAGAATTAAATATGACTAACTTTGATGTTCCAGAAGAACTACTAATAATAAATGACAATAAACAGGCCCTAGAAACAATTATGTTTGAAAAACAAATTTCATTCAAAACATACGAATCTAATTGAAAAAGTTTATTTAATTTTTTTAAAAAACATACTAAAAATGTGTATATTTGAAAAAATGTATTTTCAATTGCCAACATAGAATTAGCGATATTAGAAAGTTTATATAATCCATCTATCGTAAATAAATGATATACAGAAGAACTCATAAAAAAGGTAATTAGAAAAAATAAAAAAACATTAGCCCTAAATGTGTTCGAGGAGATTTTGAAAAAAAACAAACATCATAGTAGTATAAATAGATTATACAAACTATCTTTGAGTATAGAACCAGAATTCTCAGAAAATTTAAAAAATATAATCAAAAAATATAGTTATGTTTTATAGTTTAATTGTTTTAATTTTTTTATTTAACATAAAGACAAAACCAGTAAAAATAAATATCAAAAATATTCGTTGGCTTTTTGTAAATAGCCAAATGTATTGCGATTGACTATCTACTCTCAAATACTCTATAAAAAATCTAAAAATACTGTAAAATATTAAAAAGTTCGCAACAATGATTCACGGCTTTATCTCTCTTTTTTTAATGTTTCTAAAAAATGTAATTGATAATATCAAAAATAATACAAATCATTCAAAAAATATCGATATAAAATTTGTATTAAGTCTTAAATTAGAGTCAACCAAATTATAAACATGAAAAACATTTAATTTAGTAAGAAGATTCACAAAGAAATCATTCATTCACCAATAGTTAGCAGGAACTACAAGACCATAAATTTCTTGATTTAAATAATTTCAAAACCTTCCAAATATAATAGCTAAAGGAACAACAACCAAAAAGGTGTCAAATAATAAAAAAAATTCAATATTTGATAGTTTTTTTGTTTTTTTAAGAATCAATAATGATACGAAAACTCAAATGACTCCTCAAATAAAAGACATCCCCCCATTCCATACAGCAAAAATATCTAATAAATTTTTTGAAAAATATCACCATTCATAAATAAAAACCTCTCCCAATCTTCATCACAATAAAACTCAAAGTATAATATAAATCAATAAACTCTCCACATCATTTGATAATAGTTTCTGTAAATTTTTATACTTAGAAAATATTTTCTTTTTACCAATAAATTTAAGAAAAAAATATCAAATCAAAAATCAAATTAAATAAAATACTCAATACCAATAAACATTTATAGATCCAATAGAAAAAGCGACCATTAAAAAAAATATAAATTAAAATATACAAAAGAAAGAATAATTATATAAACAATAGTTTCAAGAAAAAAAATATTTAAATAATCGTTAATTAATAGTCGCTAGTTAATAAACCCTCAACTAACGACCAACAATTAAAGAATTACAAACCTACTATTACTGCTTCTTTAATTGATAAAGTATCTGCGGATAATTTTCTATAATAGCAGATTTTTGCCTATAAAAATAATCATATTTATGTTTTAATACTGTACGATAAAAATCTAATTCTCATAAAATTTTATCTTGAGCATTATAATTAATTCTATTATAAGAAGAACAATTCGCATAATCTAAAGATTTATTCAAATTAATTTCCATATTTTGAATATCTAAATCTTTGAGTGCCAAAACAAAGTTTTTATCCGAAATATCCTTTAAGGAGTCACAATCAGTTTTTTTAGCTTTGAGTAACATTAAATTATTATTAATATAATGCATAGTAAATTCAGATTGAGTTAAAACTTCAAAAATATTTCACAGTAAAAAATCTAGTGTTCTTTGTACATCAAAAGAATGTCACAAATATTCAATAATATCCAAATTAGAATAATATTTTAAATCATTAATTAAACCAACAGCAAAAAACATTTGCTTATCAGAAACCTCTCACCTACCAATTTCAGAGTGTAAATCAACAAGTAATGATAAATATCAATAATAATCATTAATTTCTATTTTTTCTACATCTTGAGTAACATTACTTAGAATTTCTTGAGTAAAAGAAAAACTGCTAAATACACAAAACACAATAACTATTATTAAAATACTAAACTTCTTCATATACAAAAACTAATAATTAAATCAAATTTACTATATTTGCCAATGGTGTTTGACATAGAAGCCCTAAAAGTATACATATATCTAATATTTTTACAAGCCCAGATACCACTGAAGTTGGTATAATAAATATTTTTATAAGAACTATTAAAGAATAAAACCCTAAAACACGATAATTTATATAATATAGTAAACCGTGTAAGCCAAAGAGATGTCTTTAACAAGTGAATAAAAATATAAAAAAATAATTTCATTTTTCTTAACCATGTTTCATTTTCACACATCTATAAATTTCATCCAAATCTGTTAATCATTTTATTGTCTTAAACATCCCATCTCTACTAAGATCAATCATTCAGCTTTTCAAAGCATATTGTTCAATTTCCATATTTGATTTTCATTCAATTAGCATATTTTTTATATCATCAGTATAATCCATTAATTCAAATAGACCAATTCTTCATTTATATCAAGTTCCTCCACAAATTGGACACTGCTTTCCATCAAATTTCCCTGTTCATTTTAACATTTTTCATTCTATCATAAACCTAGACCATTGTTCTTTTGTAATTCCTCTTGATACAATTTCTTTTTTCAATAAATCTTTATCAAAATTAGAGAAAATTTTTTTAGCCATTTGCCGTTTTTCGTCAGATTTGATATCTATTTCTTTTGCACAATGAATACAAGTTTTTCTCGCAAGCCTTTGAGCTATAACCAAATTAAATGTTCCAGCCATCATATAAGGCTTAGCTCATAAATTCAATATTCTACTAATAGTTTCTATAGCCGAATTAGTATGTACAGTACTAAATACTAAATGTCATGTCATTGCTGACTCCATGGCCATATCCAATGTTTCCTTATCACGGATTTCTCAAACCATCATTATATCCGGGTCCTGTCTTAATCATCATCTCAAACCATTAGCAAAAGTAAATCAAATATCAGACCTTACTTGTGCTTGATTGAGACCTTCCATTTTATTTTCCACAGGGTCTTCGTATGTAATAATATTTATCTCTGGTTTATTTATATAATCCAAACAAGCATAAAGTGTCGTTGTTTTACCAGATCAAGTTGGTCAAGTATTCAAAATAATACCATTTGGAAATGACAAATGTTTATA
Organism: Patescibacteria group bacterium; assembly: GCA_022705745.1. Taxonomy (GTDB): domain Bacteria; phylum Patescibacteriota; class Gracilibacteria; order Absconditabacterales; family Absconditicoccaceae; genus JALOAF01. The sequence goes on along the minus strand of JAKJDW010000006.1, from coordinate 24,508 downwards.
AATTATCTTTTCATTACTTCATTCCAATCAAAGCTCTGACAAAGGAGGAATTTTTTTAGATTTATCAACAATTCTCATCACAAGTTTCTCTCACCATACTGTCGGCAAAGTATTTGCTCTCATATCAATCTCCTTATTGGTCAAAGTTACACTAGAAACTCTAGCATCCTGTGGAAGTCTTTTTTCATCTGGCCTCATTTGTCAGGACTCTATCTTAAATTTTGAAATAATATTTTCATGTAAGGTTTTTGGATATTGAATTAACTCCAAAAGAACTCCATCTATTCTAATCCTAATCCTACAATAATTTTCCAATGGTTCTATATGGATATCAGAAGCTCACTCCTCTACTGCAATAGTTAAAAGATTATCAAAAATTTTTATCACATCAGATTGCATAATTGCACTTTCCAGTGCTTCTCTGTATTGTCAAGTTTGTTCATACATAGGGATTTTTTATTAAATCTTAAAATAATCATTTTTATATAACAATTATAAACAAAACTCAACAAAAAGTCTAAAATACTAACAATTAAAACACTAATACGACTTGACTTTTAAAATTTATTTATAATTTTAACAAAACAAATACTTCAATTAAACTATTACAAAATCTTTAAAAGAATCGCAATGGATCCTTTTTTATAACCTTTTTCCGATTATTATTAGCAAATATATTCTCTATCATTCATATATTTCCTCAAAACTTCAGGAATTTTTATTTTCCCATCTTCAGTTTGATAATTTTCAATAATTGGAATTAAAATCCTAGGAGAAGCTAAAACAGTATTATTTAGCGTATAAACATATTTAATTGTTCAATCTATATCACGATAACGAATCCCTAATCTTCTAGATTGAAAATCTAATAAGGAACTAACAGAGTGAGTTTCTCAATACGCATTTCTAGATGGCATTCGACATTCTATATCATGCTGAACATATTTTCAACTACCCAAATCTCATGTACAAATTCATACAACTTGGTGAGGTAGTCATAAATCAGAAAGTATTTCCAAAGAAATGCTTAATATTTTTTGATGCCAACTGTTTGATTCATCAATATCAGCTTTACATAAAATAACCTGTTCTATTTTATTAAACTGATGAACCCTATAACATCATTTTGTATCTTTTCAATAGCTTCAAGCCTCACGGCGATAAGCTGGAGAAAGTGCAGTATATTTTTTTGGCAATTCAGATACATCTAATATTTCATCAGTATGATAAGAAATCAATGAGTTTTCTGCTGTAGCAATCAACCATTTATCATCTTTTTCTAAGTGATAAGCATCTTCTTCTCCTCCAGGAAAAAATCCTGCTCAAACAAAAGATCTAACATCCACAATATGTGGCACCCCCATCGGAGTAAATCAGTACTTTTGAACCATTTTATCCATGGCGAATTGGAACAAAGCTCTTTCCAATAACAAACCATCATTTTTTAGATAATAACTTCTAGCTCCAGAAACCTTTGCTCATCTAGCAAAATCTATCATATCATGTTTTTCCATCAATTCTATATGATCTTTTGGCTCAAAAAAAAACTTAGGAATTTCTCAATATTTTTCCAAAACTGAATTTTCAGACTCATCTTTTCATTCTACTACATCGTCACGAATAAATTGGGGCATAGCAAGAAGCAAAGAATCTAATTTTTCCAAGTTAGATTCATAATTTTCTTCTTTTTCTTGTATTTGTGATTTTAGTGCTTTTGCTCATTCATAATCTTGTTTTGATGCTAATTCTTTTTGTTGAAACTTTAAGTTATCAATCTCTGTTTGCATAGCTTTTCTACTAGCATCAAGCTCTAAAATATGGTCAACATTTATATTTTTTCATTTCAATTTACAAACTCTTTTGTACTCCTCTAAATTTTCACGAACTTTGTTTAAATCAATCATCAGTTTAAATAAAAAATAAAATAAATTTACAAAACAAACACCAAAAACATTATGCTTATACTAGACTCTACCTACGAACAAGTAAAACATAATTTTGTGTTGAAATAATAAACTGTCATTTTATAATGTATACATGAAAACACTTGTTCATATTATTAAGAATTTATTTTTACTTTACAATAGAAAATGAAAGAAAATTTGCCAATTATCGTCATTTGAATAATTATCGGCTTGATAATTTGATATTTGTTATCAAGAATTTATTTTTGAATAAAAATAAGATGACAAAGAAAAAACGCAATAGAAAGATCCAAAAATGTTTTGATATGACAAGTAAATGAAAAAATCGCACCAATTTTACCGTGATTTCCATACAACTACAAGGATCTAGTATTTATAGGTAAATGAATAGATTATCTAGTATTTGATTGACTATCCAACTGAAGTTTAAGAGAAATAGTGTTTTTGGAAATTAAAAGCGGTAGTTCTGGACTAAACAGAAACGAAACCATGATAAAGAAATGCATAGAAAACGGTAAGATTGCCTATGATATATTGAGAATCAAAAATTAACTAAATTAAACAAGATAAGTGTACTTCTATGTTTCTTAATCAAACATCTTAAAATGCTTAACTTTCAGTAAGCATTTTTTATTATATCACAAAAATAAAAAAATGGTTGAGAATATTAAATAAAATCTTCGTTTTTTTTGATTTAAAAGGTTTTTGAGTATAATTGTATTAACACAATGACTTATGCTTAGGCTCTATCACACAGGGTCTGCATCAGGTCCTTAAGCCTAGCAATTGGGTTATGGTGTTAGAGGTATTCCTCTTAAAACTTATCCAGATCTGTTACCAAACAAGGTCGGATAAAATCCTATAGAGAGCTTCGGAACCTATTTAACTTATCAATCTAAATTAATTGCTAAAATTGTAATTTATTTAAATTGGTTATTTAAAACCAAACCGAGGCTCTCTATTTAAAAACTATTGGCATACCAATAGTTTTTTTAAAAATAACAATTTTAGAACTATTCTAAACTTTAATTTAATAATCTGAATAAACTACTCCTATATTTTCAAACTTTTTAACTAAGCTCAAAATCAAAATTTTCCATATTTTTTAATTTTCCAACTTTTTCTTTGAATAAGGCTTTACAATCATGTAAGTAGTTTTGCTCTCAAAGAATATTTCTAACAAGACCTATTGGTCAAGTGATGTTTTTTAGTTTCAAAACCAAATATCTATTGGAATGTTTTTTTTCTTTTTGAATAATTTCTAAAATTTTTAGGTTTGTTTCGTTGTCTTTTCACATCATTACAAATCATCGTGGAAATATCTGTAATCTAGTATACTTTAATAGTTCAGCATCGATTGGCAATGTTTCTTTTGGGAACGATTGAAACAAGGATTTTAGTTTATTTGTATATCAAGTTTCAGTAAGTAGACATCCTCCTCATGGAAATTCATATCATTGTAAACCAAACTCCTCTGCTAACTGAAGTTGTGTTTTTCTAGCTCTACCTGAAATATCTAGTAGTTGATTTCTATCTACCAAACCTTGTTTCTCATAAATAGTTTCTGGTAAAAGTTTAGCTGACAAAGGACGAAGAATATCTCTTCAAGTTATTTTACTGACAGAGTTTAGAGCTGATTTATTTTGGCTCATAGGTCTTTGTCCCACAACCTCTCACGATGCTATAATTTGAAATCACTCTTGGTCTGCTATTTCTCAAGCGATTTTGAACATTAGTCCATGACAATCAATGCAAGGATTTAAATTTTTTCCATATCAATAAACTGGGTTTTGTAGCATTTGAAAGTGTGGATCAGTAATATCTACTGACATCAGCTTTATACCAAATTTTTCTGCCTGAATTTTCGCTTTTTTATCAGAAAAAAATGGACTTGTAAAAATAATCGCCGTACAATCTATTCACTGTTTCTCTAATATTTTAACAGCCAAAATACTATCAAGTCATCAAGAAAACATTACTAATGCTTTTATGTCCTTGTTCATCAAATCGGAAAATTTATAAAACCATAGACACGAATCCAAACTCGTACCTATATATTAAGATAGTAAGCTAATGTTTAGATTAATAAATACTTTATTTCAGGCATATTTTAACACAATTTTTTATCAAAACCTAAAATTATAAACTTTTATCACATATTTCTTCGGCAACCTTATTCAAATTTTCCAGAGATTCTTGTGGTCAACTTCATATTCCTATTTGAAATCACATTCAATCATAAAATGGATATAATTTTATATGAGCATGATTTACTTCTAATCATTCAATAACCATTCAAACTCTCTCCACTCCCAATCATTTTTTTAGTATAGAAACAACTTCTTTTGTAGCTTTCATATATTTAGCCAAAAAATCGTCATCTAACTGGAATATATCAGAGCCGTAATGGTCTTTACTCAAAACTAAAGTCATACCTCTACGATTTGGAAAAGAATCTAATATAGCTACAAAATCGTCGTTTTCTCGTATTTTTACACTAGGAATTTCTCATCAAATTATCTTACAAAATATACAGTTTGGATTTATCATGATATTTTGAATATAATATAAAACATTCAAATGTATACGGTTATCAAAAAAAAATTCAAACCAATAATCTCTCCTACTTTCTACCAAAATCTGCTGGAATTTCTCATCGTTCTTCCGTATCTCGTTTAAGTATTTTTGTATCAAATTTATTTTTCGCCAACCAATCCTCTGCTCTTTTTATTAAATCAAAAATTTTTGCATTATTTGGTGTTTTTTTTAGATTTGTCTTACATTTTCATTCTGAAACTCGCTTGATAGCTCGTTTGGAATCTGAATAAATCGCCTTATCTGAATTGTTTTTTTTTAAATAACTTAATCAGTGAACAAGAGCAAGAAATTCTCAAATATTGTTGGTTCATTCTCAAAGCTTGGTATGAAAAATCGTTTCTCCACTAACAAGGTCTATTCACTGATATTCTGTAATTCAAGGATTACGACTACACGCGGCATCAACTGCAATGCTATTTTTTTCAAACGGAATATTTTTTTCAAACCACTTTTCTTTGGTATAATAGGGTTCAAATCATTTTTCTAATGCAGTTTCAGCTTCTGTCAAACTATTGAAAGATTTATATTTAGCTCACTTTACTCAAACAACAAAATTTTTACATTCATCTCGTGAAGTAAATATTCATCTTTTCAATCACTCTCGGACAACATAATATTTCATTTTTTTTGACTATTTAAATGTAATTTGATTCTAAATATATAAGTTTATTATTCAATAAGTTTTTGTAAATATTTTTCAAAAAAATATTACAACAAAAAAAAACTCCTAAATTTCTGAAAATTCGAGGAGTTTTTTGATAATAGTGATCTTATTTGTTTGGATTTTGTTCTACACAAATATACCAATCTTTATTTTCATATTTTTGAGCATTTGTAACAGCATCTTTCATGGTACCTGCAGGAGGAACTATCACTTTATCTCCAAAAATTGGATTATTTGGTCGATTTTCTGGAGTCGCTCTTTTGTGTTTAGCAGTAGTTTGTAACGCTTTTACCAGTCTTAAAATCTCTGCTACACTTCTTCCATTTGAAAGTGGGTAATACATAATAGCTACGATTTGTCCTTCTGGATTTATTACAAAGACCGCTCTAACAGTAGTCGAATCATCTGCATTTGGATGTAACATTCCATATAAGTGTGCAATTTTAGATCCAGCTAATAATGGGAATTCTACTTTTACTCCAAAGTTTCTTTCAATATTTCTAAGCCATTCTATGTGTCATTGTAGTCCATCTACTGAATATCATAATAATTCTGTATTGATAGCTTTGAAATCTTCATAAGCTTTTTGGAACCCTATAAATTCTGTTGTGCATACAGGAGTAAAATCTGCTGGATGTGAGAATAAAACTACTCGTTTTCCTTTATAATCTTTTGGAAAGTTGATTGGTCAAGCAGTAGATTGAGCTTGAAATGCTGGAGCCATATCTCCAATTAAAGGTAATGTGTTTTGTGTTTCCATAATATTGTTGTATTTATCTAATAAAACTTCTCTAAATGAGAATCGTTCTCGTGTTGAACAAAATTCTTATAATAGATTGAAGACTTATTTCAATTGAAAATTTAATATCTCTACAACACTAATTTACAACTAGAAAAATAAACTCAACAAAAAAAAACGACTTGACATATATATATATCATTACAATTTAAGTGTAAATAAAAAATAGTACTAACCAAAAAAAATTAAAATTATGGTAACAATTATTATTTCAGTCATTCTCATATGGGCATTGTATAGTGTCCTTTTTCGTGGCGAAAGTTTTGCAACCTTATTTGCTTCAGGATTATTAATTGGAGCTCTTGTAGGTTTTGTTGTAGCACTTTTAATTCCACCTAAATTTGAGGAAAAAGTAAGCTCCTTTCCCTTAGAAAAAGTACAGTACAAAACTGATACTACTGGGAAATATACTTTTCTAGAAATGGGAACCTTAGATGATGAAGAGTATTGTATCTTTTATTATTATGGAGAGAATGGCGTTTTGAATCAAAACACATTTCTAACAAAAAATGTCTCAATCAAACCTGGCTTTGATACAGCCAAAGTGGAATTTAAAAAGTTTAGTCGTGATGAAAATGCAACTATCAACTATTTCTCACTTCAAAAAATCCCGGATTCGGAAATAATTATTTATCTTCCGAGCTGTCCAATTGAATGAATTAAAAGTAAACTGTCTCTAAAATTTAGAGGCAGTTTTTTTAACAAAACTAGATTGTTCAATAACGAAAAAAACCTGCTCAATGCAAGTTTTAAGGGTAAAGGAAGAAAGTCAGTAAACAAATAATAATTGGTCTAATCTAGAAATAGACCAAAGCCTAAATACTAGATAGACATTCTACATAGTTTGTAAGTTAGTAAATAAATCATCTGGCCAATTTTTTATTTTTATTTTTGTACAAACTATATTTATAGAATTAGGTTCTATTAGTACTCTTCTGCTTGAGTTAGAATGCCATCTAGATTTCGTTATACAAACTAAATTGGCCTAAATTAATCTGTATAATCAATTACTTTTGAGGGTAATCGCTCTATATCTATGACTTCTAAAACTTTTTATTCTATCCTTGTGGAACAAAATTCAAGATTCTTGAAGTGATGTAGATATAAATGAACAAAACCATAACAATGCCATTCTAATCTAAATTTCTATAAAATTTTTATTCAAAATAATATAGATAATCTAGTCATATTCAAATTCTAAGTTGTTTTAACTTCTTTTGGAAATTAAAAGCTTAAAATCCAAACATGATACTCAAGTAGAAGAAAATCAACTATGAACCAACTTTTGAAACGACAATATTATTGAAGATTCAAAAGTTAATTATTAAATGTGTATGACCTTCTTCCTAGAATAGTACAAGATGCTTTGAATAGTCACTAAATGAATCATTGAATATTTCGTACCCAAATCATCAAATAATTTCTACTCAACTCATTTGTACATTTCTATTATAATCAAAAAAAAATTCTTGTCAAATTTTTGAGGACTTTTTTTACATATTTTTTTAATACCAGTTCTTACCTAGTATATTTTACATCAAAATTTCCTTTTTTTCATCAAAAAAATGCTATTTTGATACTATTTTGAAAAAAAATCAAAACTTTTTTAAAAAATATTCTAAAATTTATACATTAACTATAAATAAAAAATTAAAATTCTATTTTTAAAAATTTAATATAAATTTATTTTAGTTATTCATTAAATTTTACAAATTTTTCTTTTATAAATGAAAAAAATTTTTTAATCTTTTTTCAATTCTACTTTTACCCATAACTTTCATAACTGAAAATAAATCCGGAGTTTTGGTAGAAGCACAAAGTCAAACTCTAATAATCATTGCCAAATCTCAAACTTTTCAAATATATCCTCATTCTTTGAATTCAGCATTATTTCAAGCGAATCAATGTTTCTTTCAAATTTCTTTCAACTGAGAAAACCACTCCTCTACCATCAAATCCAAGTCCAAAACTCATAAATATTCATCCAAGAAACTAGAAACAATTCACATATCAAATTCTGTAAATTTTTGAAATTCTTCATCTCAACTTTTTATTTTCAGTTTTACTGATTCAATTAATTTTTCATATTCTGAATCAAAAAAGAATCTTAATTGAGTATCTACATCTTTGAATGTTGTGAATCTTTTTGGATCTTTTGGAGTATGTCTTTCAATATCCAAAGCAGATTTGCTATAATCAGGATTTTCTTGCATCAAATCAGCCAAATATGGTCTATATTTTTTTGCCCAAACTAGACTTTGATTGTATAGCTCCTCTGTCGAAATCCTAGAAAGATAAGCATTATTCATGCTTTGAAGTTTGACAAAATCAAACAAAGCTCCAGAGGTATTCATATTTTCGATTTTGATTTGGAAATCGAGATAATTCTTGTCTGGATTGGCTTTTTGCCAGTCTTCATAAGATGAATCCACGATAGTCAGCAGGTAATCGATAATTCCTTCTGGCGCGTATCAATTTTGGAAAAAATAAGCAATATCCGCTTCTGGATCCTTTCTTTTGGAAAGTTTTCTTTTGTTGCCTTCTTCATCTAATTTCAAAAGCGGTGCTACATGACAATATTGCGGATAAGGCAAGTCAAATGCCTTGAAAAGCTGGATATGAAGAGGCACAGAAGTCAACCACTCCTCTCCCCTAATCACATGCGAAGTTCTCATCAAATAATCATCTGCGATATGTGCCAAATGATATGTCGGCAAGCCATCTTCAGATTTTATCAAAACGATATCATTGTAATTGTCTATCATATTTATTTTCCCTTTGATCAAATCATCAAATTCACATCTTTGGGAGAAATCTCCATGGGAACGGAATCTCAACACAAAATTGGAATCTGACTCTAATTTTTGCATAATTTCTTCTGGGGATTTGTTTCTCCATAGCGAATAATTACCATAAATTCATGGAGTCACTTTGAGGGCGGTCTGTTGTTTTCTAATTTCTTCTAACTGGGATTCTGTCATCCAACAAGGATATGCCAATCATTTTTCTATCAAAGTTTTGGCAAAAATCTGATATATTTCTTTTCTTTGGGATTGAGTATAAGGACCGTAATTTCAGACATCTTGGCTGTTTGCTCCTATAGGTCATTCATCTATTTCTACATTAAATTTTTGGAGATAATTGATAATCAGATCTACTGCTCAATCTACCTCTCTTTTTTGGTCTGTATCCTCTATTCTCAAAATAAATGTTCATCATTGTTGTTTGGCGTATCTCTGTGCAACAAAAGCTGAATAAAAATTTCAAATATGCATAAATCCAGTAGGACTAGGCGCGAAACGAGAACAAGTAGCATTTGTCCTAGGTGGATATTTTTTCTCTAAATCAGCTATAGTTTGATCAACATCTGGGAACATTAAATCCGCTAAATCTTTCCAATCAGCCATATTTCCAATATACTAAAAAAATAAAAAAAAACAATTATTCAATACAATAAATAACTTTATAAGTTATAATTTCAACGATAAATGGTTGATTTTTCAATTATTGTTCTTTTCTGTTTCTAACAGAATAATAAAGTATGATGTGAATAATCAGTAATATAGCAATAATTCAAACACGGTAAATTGACTTATACATCACACCTTTGTGGTTTATTTCAGTATATTTTTGTTGACGCTCTCTCTGCTCAACACGACAAGTTTCAATTTGTTCTTCTGTTAAATTAGAACTTCATCATTGATAATCATAGTTTCCATACTTTTGGCTACATCCATACAAATCTACATATTCTTGTTGTTGATTTAATTCATCATATTGAAAAGATTGTCTCATATCCAAATAATCATCTCCAATTTTTGCTGATATAATAATAAAAAGAAAACTTAATGCCCAAATCATAGTCTTAGAATATAAAACAATAAGTTTAGGTTTTTTCTGATCTTTTCAATAAAGGTTTTGATAAAGTACAAACAAAATCAAAAACAACAATACTGGAACAACAAAGAAAAAAGCAAGTTGAAACACATTAAATCCATTATACATGATATCTTTGGTTAAAGAATAAAACGACAACAATATAGTCAATACTAACGGTTTTACAATACAAAATTAAAGGAAAATATATTTCTTTATGTTCAAAAAAATTCAATAAATATTAAAATTTTTCAATTTGTCATTTTGTTTAAAACAACAATGTTAAATAAAAGTATAAATAATTATACAATTTTCTTGATTTTTGTAAAAAAATCTTTATACTCATGTTTGACCACATACCTCAATATAGTTTACATAAGAAAAAATAGGTTATAGTTTATTTGATTTTATCTATTCAAAATTATAATGGATTATCTTTCAAAAAAAATAAAAACTCTAAGAAACTATGCTAATTTATCACAAGCACAAATGGCTAATTTATTAAAGATAAGTAGAGTAACTTATGCCAATATTGAATCAGGTAAAAGAGATCTTAAAAAGAATGAAATAGAAAAAATTGCACATATTTTTGAGCTTTCTATTGAAAATTTATTAGAAAAACCTGTTGAAAAAACCAAAATCACAAAAAATCATCCATTAAACAAAATGATACAGACCATTCTGTACATACTTTCTCAATGTGCAGGAAAACCAAATGTTGGAAAGATTGTGTTAAACAAACTTTTATATTTCGCCGACTTCAACCATTATGAAAAGTATTGGACCTCAATTACAGGAGATCTCTATATAAAAATGCCAATGTGACCTATGCCAAAATCTATCGATGCTGTTGTCGCACTCATGGAAAAGGCATGAATCATTAAAACCATAACTTCTGAATTCCATTGATATAATCAACAAAGATTTATCCCAAACGAAAGACCAGATTTATCTGTTTTCTCAGCAACAGAACTTGCAGAATTAGATAGCGTTATTACAAAATATAGTGACAAAACTGGTAAATGGTTAACTGAATTTTCTCATGGTGATATGCCTCGAAAAGCTACAGAAAAAATAGGTGATGAAATTAGTTATGGATTAGCTCACTATCGTGAATCTCTTTATTCTGTAGCAGAAGTCACATATAATGATTAAATTTTTGTATACCAACGAATTTATACATGATTATAAAAAAATAAAAAAATCATATCCCTCACTATGAAATTATAATGGAGATAAGTGAGATTTCTCTGATTTTAAAAGAGCACTAAAAACAAATCCTACTAATATATGAGGAGTAGAAAGAATAAATCAATTATGAAAATCTGTTTTTTTGCCAGTTTATAAAGCTAAAAAGTTTGCATGTAAATCACTTAAAAGCACTACTAAATTGAGACTCATCTACACATATGATAAATGTAGTGAAACTATCCAGTTTATACAATTTATAGAAATTTATGCAAAAGCTGATAAGAAAAATGAAAACAAGGATAGAATAAAAAAACTTCTAAGTTGAAAAAAAACTCTAAGTTAATGAGTTTATATTAAACAGTATTTACAGAAAAAATCCGTGCTAATCACACGGATTTTCCTGTTATTGATTTTTTCTATTTGGACAGTAGTGAAAATAAGCTCAAAAATTTGACAAAAATGATTTTTTTTTGTATAATTAAGTAGTTTTATTTTTATTTTAATATCATGTGAATAGAAAATATAAAAAAATGAAAAGAACATTTATTTTCTAGCTGTGAGTTTGTAATAAGCTGACATTTTTGATTCAACCGATTTCCTGCCGGGATAGGGCATGTTGATAGTTTTATAAGTATTAAACAAAAAATAGATTCAAAATGTTATGTGGGGATCAGAAAAACTCCACAAAAATGACTCAGTATAGAATACATTTCTATGTATAATTGAGAACGTTTCCTAGAATATGAAAAAGAATTGATAAAGAGTCACTATGGCCCATGACTTGATCTTCTCGAAAAAGAAATGAATCTTAACAAAAAAACTCATGGATATGAAATAGCGGTAGTTTCAGAAAGTACAAGAGGAGAATGATTAGGGTTCACAGGTACAATATTTAGTCTAATTGTTACTGGTATTGGTATACTGACTGGGAAATACAAGCAAAACATATTAGATGATTATGAGTCCTTTGAAAATAGTATTCATTTTCATGAAATAAAAACATTAGCTCATAAGTGTACACGGGAAATAAAACACGGGAATTCTGGTCCTTCCTACTATACAACCTTACTGCAAACAGCACATCCTCATGTATATCTAAGCGATTCACATAATATACAAAAACTAGATGATATACAATTTATAAAAGAATATTATCAAACAATACCCAAAATGTTAAATCTTAAAGATATATCTTCTACCACATTACCAATCCGTTGGGCGATGATATATACATGACAAAGAGCAAATACCAATATGGTAGAAAGTCAGAAAAAGTTTACCAGAATGAAAAATAAAAATTATAGCGAACGATTCAATAATCAAAATCGGGATAGTATTCACTCACATCTCCATAAAATATTTTCTACCAATGGATATTATGAAATTATAACAAATGCTATTAGTGCAATGAGTATAAAAACACTTTATTTGTTTTCTCATATCTATCAATATTGACCGCGTAGAGAGTATATATATGAACTTATAAATCACTTCAATACTATCCATAGTTTATATAACGATATAGAAGAAGATAGTGATATTGTTGATGACTTTTTTTCTGCTTGTGCTCAAAAAAATGTCTCCCCTGATATGTTTGGTATGTTTCCTATATATACAAGTAAATTTGGATGAAATTATATAATAATATTCGAAGACGATAGCGATTATGATATACTAAGAATTATTATAGAAAGTATGAGAACAAAATACCCCCATATTCGTATAGCAAGTAAATACAATTTTGATACACCACCTTCCCAAGGAATTAAAATAGAACAAAATCTATTTGCATCTATTTCATCTGAAAATTCAGAAAATGTATATGTGATGATAGATAATTTTTGAGAACAAACAATTTGTAATTATGCTGATATAGAGCCAGAAAAAACTTCATGACTATTTTTGGATGCAGTAAAAGGAAAAATATATTTCAACGGCGAAGCACTAACATCAAAAGATATTAAATCTCAATCTACTACCATAGAAATATTTGATTTAATATTACAAGCTCCTGATTTTACTATAAAAAACAATCAGTTATGACCTTCTACATTTTCTGGACAACAAAATCAAATGCTTGGGAAAATAGTCTATCCACTAAACAAATTTATTTATAATCGCACTGACCAAGAATTCCCTTTCGAGTCAGCATGATCTTTGAGAGAATTTTGGTTAAAATTAGGAAAAACAAATATTCCTGTGACTATAATAAAAAAAATGACATAAATACTTTATCTTACGACATATTTGATGATACTACTAGACAAAGAAATAGAACAACAATCATGAATAGCAAAAAAACCTCTTGCTAATCATTCTTTGGAAAATTCTTTACTAAAAACATTAAATCAAAATAAAAAAGCAGAACATTTTGTTTGATTATTACGCCATGGATTAACCATAGCTAATATGGAAAAAGATATGAGAAAAGAAGCTGACGAACCGTTAATAGAGTCTGAATTTTGACCCAAATCCAGCATTAAAAAACAAGCAAATAACTTTTTACAATTATGAATTCCAATACAAGAACTTTGTATCCACTTTGATCCTATAGTAAAAAGGGATTGGCAAACTGCTAAAATATTTTGTGAAGAAATATGATTAACATTTCCCAACGAAAAAGAGATGTTTGATACTCATATAATGAAAGAAAAATATCCACACCTAAAATTAACAAGAGCTTTAGCTACAAGAAAAAAATGAGATAGACAAAATAATGAGATACCTATCCAATGAACAAAAAAAAACGAAGCATGAGCAGAATCAATACTGGAGTCAAGAGTAAGGATTTTTGATTATATAGAAAAAATTAAAAAAAATATACAAAATAATTCTTATAAACATCATATCATGATAGGTCATCGTACAGGAACAAATGGTTTTTTGGATGCAAAATATAATAGATCAAAAATTGATCTTATCAAAGATATGAAAGAAAGTGAAGTATCTCAACTAGATTATGGATTTTAAAATCAAACATGAGAGTTTATTAATCTTACAAAGCAACCATACAGTAAACAATGAGAAATTAAGGTACATAATGAAAATAAGATTTTTGAATTCGATATATCATTATATCCACAACAAGTAGAAGAATTTAAAAGTGCTGTTTCTACACTAAATATTTTACTGGGAAATAATATTATAGCAGACACTAATATAATGAATGCATATCTAGAGGAAATAAAAGAAAACATATCCAATGACATGAGTATGGAAAATATTTTCAATTATATTGGTATTAATAGCAATTTTATCAGAACATATATTTTATCTTTTTTAGTTGATATTATTATATCATCCAAAGATAAGAATATTGAAAACATAGTTGTAGAATATCTTGATGATGAGGGAGTCCCTGAAAAAGAAAAATGTAGATGGATGTTAAAATTATACAACAATGAACATGAATTTTGGAAATATGTATTATATAAATTATATATGAAAAATAAAAATATCATCGCAAATCCTATTATATCTCAATTTATAGAAGAAGATAGAAAAACATTAATACCCTCCCCTGATGGAAGATTGATACCAAAAACCCCAATAGAACAAGAGATAGAAAAAATAAACCAAACACAAAAATACAACAACATTCATATTGATACCTTATTGTGAAATAACATTTTTCTCAAAGATTTTTATGTAACACAAAATCTTTCTTGAGAAGGGGAAAATCTATCTTCCAATGATTTAATTGATAATATTCTCCATGAAAATAACCAATTATTTATTATTCAAGCCACGGGATGATCAGGAAAAACTATATTATCCAAATATTTACTCATGAATCTATCTAATTTCTCACATCTACAAAAAAATAATACCTATTCTACACGAGTAAAAGAGGTAGATCTCAATGATTACTCTGTAGATACTCTTGAAAATATATTGCAATGACCAGAAAACATTTTTGTGATAGATGCTTTGGATGAAAAAAATCCAAATACAGTAAAAAAGCTTGCTGAAATAAGTAATTCGGATAAATTTAAACATTCCAATAAGAAACTAATACTTTTGTGAAGATATGTAGATGATGATTTTGTGTATAAAAATGATGAAAAAACAGAAAAAAAAGAAAATGTTGTATTATATCAACTTCAAGAAGAAGTAGCTATCTCGGATTATATCCAGAGTTTTACAAAAATAATCAAACCTGAGCATATACAAGAAAAATTTAAAAAAGAACTTACTGATATAGTGGATGTGGTAGATAGTGAACTTAAGACACCCATTATTATAGAAATGCTTGCTAATATCGTTAAAAGAAAAATAAGTGTATGAAGAGGTGGTAAAGTTTTTGTAGATAAAAATGGTAATGAAAAAAAAGATATTACTCGTAAAGATATTTATGATAAATTTTTTGAGTATCTTCATCAAAGAGAAGGTCAAAAATCTGATAATTTCTGAGAAGAAAACGAAAGATTGTATCTTAACAATCCATTTATGGGAGAAGAATATGATGAGCTAAGGAAAGATTTTCTTTCTTTTGCAAGTAACAATATTTTTTTATATAATCAAAAGAATCTAAAAAATGGTATAGTTATATCAAAATGAGATTTACATGCGGAGATGTTAAGATTTTTATTTACTGATCTTTTCGATGGTGGGATGCTACAAACAGATGCCTACATCAAATATAAGAAACATTTTGATGTACATGATATGAAGTTAGAAGATTTTCTAGATTTTATGACAACAAAACGAGAAACACACAAAACATATCAAATGATTAATAAGAAAATTGATATATTTTTGGAAACTTTATTTGCATACGGATTTTTTAAAAACGAATGAGACAACAAAATATCTTTTTATCACAAAAGTTTTTTGGAATATTTTAATTATATTAACTATTCACACACATTTACAGATACACAAAAATATATAGAATATATAGCAAAAATAGCTTATTTTTTTGATGATATGCCGGAAAAAATAGCAATATTTCTTAGCATACCATGATTTGAGGATAGTAACAATATGATTAAAGTACTAGATAAATTTAAAAAGAATAAAGATAAAGAAATTAGTTATCCACACGAAAAAGAATATCGAGCAAATGTATACAATAAGGCGTTGTTATCCGTGTTTGGAAATAGAAAAGTTTCATATAAAGATATTCAGAGTATATGAAAAATACATGACTTTGTAAAAAAAGTTTTTGATGGTAAAGAAAAAGATATTATTTCATCCATTGAAAAAGTTAAGATAGCATTAAAAGATAAAGAATTAATAGAACAATTCCCTTTCAATAAAGAAGGTTTAGAACAAACCTTAATACAATTAAATGTATGATTAAAAATAATACAAGATATACAAAGAGAAATACAAGAAGGTGATGACAATAAAGATATACAAGAACATTTAAATGAATTATGGTCTCTATGTAAAAAGAAAAATTTTTGTTTTACACGAGAGGGTGAATGAAATTTTATAAACACCATGTTATCTGGATTAGATACATTATACCGACATTCATTAAAAGATATACTATTGATGTTAAACTGAGATTATCTTGCTCACATAAAATACCAACAAGAATATAAATAACAAACTAAAATATAATTTTTCCCAACTTTGTCCGTCTTATTCACAAATAAAAATACTATACTCCCTACGACATCAAAAATTCGTAAGGTTTTTTTTATATATCTACGAAGATTAAAGTTTATTTTTATTTGTTTTATGATATTACAATGAACAAGGAACAATTACTTAACACTTGTCGCATACTTATCAACGACATGGAAAAAGAGCTTCAAGAAAACGACATCTGAGAAGCATTGGAAGATATACGCCAAATATTTTCCCACTTCAAAGATCTAGAAGCTCAAATCGATATTCTTTCTCCCAAAGAAGAGGAACAATTAGATGAAATCATCGCTACCTTATCTGATATAGATATAGATAAGATTAAATCATCAAAAGAAATTATAGAAATTATCGATACTATATCAGGCTTATTGAATGATTTTAAGTCAAAAATCATTTTTTGAAAATCTGATGAGATGATAGATCTAATACAAAACATGAAGTCTCTTCTAGAAATATTGGCGAAAAAAATATAGAACAAAAATTTTCACAACTTTGTCAATATTTTTCACAGATTATTTTATTATACTGTAGTCGTCAAAATAAAAAGACAGATGTAGTTGCCTCTTCTCTTGTATTTCTTGAGAACGAGATGCCTTGATGGAGTAATATCTCCTAACTACATATATAAATAGTATAAGACTGTTTGTATAGTATTATCAACAGTCTTGTATGCAATTAAGATCTTAAATATTTTATTTCACCATCTATCTTTGTATTTCTTAGATATGATGTACAACAAAAATCAAAAACAAAAAAAAAATCAAAAAAACTATTAAAACTCTAAAATTTTACTTTTTAAAAATAAAAAAATGGAAAAAGAAAACTTAAATTTACAAAATGGGGATTTTAATGATAAAAATAATTCTAAAATCAAGCCCGAAGCTAATTCTGAAGTAGAAAAAACGGATTATAATTCCATTGAAAGTCAAATTGATAATGTTGGGATAAAAACTGCGGAAGAATTGAATGATTCACTAGAAACTAAAAAAATTGAAAAAATTTACTACGCAAATATAATGAGGAGAAATCCAAATCATGGTGGTACATGATATATAAAAATAATTGGAGCTACATATGATGTTGCATTTCCTAAAGAATATGCATGGGATTATGATTACAATGTTTATTTACTTATCACGGTTGAACGCCTTTCTGATAATCGTCTTAAACTAACCTGTAAAGACAAAGAAATAGTCGTTGGGCTTAGTTATTTTGAACGAAGGCCTGAAAGTATAGGTGAAAATATAATTAATAAAATATTAAATATTGTTGGTTATGAGATAGACAATGCTCGTGAGATTCAAAGATATTTTTAACTATTTATACTTATTAAACTATACTTTTTAAAAATTAGTAAAATAGATTACACAAAATATTAGGTCTATTCCATAAAAATTAATCAAATTAGATGCAATAAGTGTTTTTTACAGATTTATCAACATCTTTCATAGATTATTATATTATATAGTAGTAGTAAAATAAAAACAAAAATTATTATCATCAGTGGATAGTACTCTGTGTCAGGTTATAAATATCCTGTGGTTTGTTTTTCTTACCATTTGCTTGATAAAATTTCTAATCTGGCATACAGTACTATCTACTGAAGATAGTAGGAGTAAGCCGAAAATCCCATCAAAGAGTAGGCAAACTAAAAAACAAAAAAAATGTGCAGAGCAAAAAAAGATTACCCCAAAGGGGGCAAATATGCCTCTGTAGGGGAAGAAAGTAGTGCCCGTAATTGGGCTCACAAAAGAAATTATGACAAAGAGATCCAGGAAGCCATCAAAAAGGGCGTCCACCACGGGATGCTCTATGGTAGATGGTAACTCTCAAAGTCCTGCAGTGGCGTATACCCACGAAGATCGACGATAGTCAGTATACATTTTGAATCCCAATTGTGTTTCTTTTGGGATCAATATAATTGAAATTATATTAAGCCACCTGCATTTCGGGTGGCTTTCTCATTTTCACAACTTTGTCAATATTTTTCACAGATTATTTTATTATACTGTAGTTGTAAATAAAAATAAAAATAAAAATAAAACTATAAAGCCGGGGACGGGGGTTTAATACCGAACACAAATGAAATGAAAATAAAAATTAAAAATTTTTTGGTCTTTGGTCTTGTCTTTGGTCTTGTTGCAATGACTGCATGTACAACAAATTGTACAAACAGCAAAGAAAGCCCTTTGGACTCCATAGCATTAAAAGACAGCCTTGAAGCTGTCAAAAATCGTAGACACTACATTAAGTTCGTTGTGTTCTATCCCCAACACAACGATACCCTTGAGTGGTATTCGAAAAATAAATTCCACCATTCTATGAATGGTGGATCCAGCAGAGTTTATGAAAATAAACTACTGTCTGGAAACAAAAAGGAATTTAAAACTACAGCACCCATAAAAGTGCTGGAGCAATATTAAGATACTTCTAGGCTTGGTACCAACCCAGGGGTTGGAATAGACCTGCAGTGGTGTATACCCACGAAGATCGGCGATAGCCAGTATATACAACCGCCTAGTCCGCGTACAAAAAGACTCCTGCGTGTCACTGACAGGTAGTAAACAATGACAAACTAACCCATCCTGAATTCTAGATGGGTTTTTTATTTTTTCACAAACTTGTCAATGTTTTTCACAGATTATTTTATTATACTGTAGTCGTCAAAATAAAAAGACAGATGTAGTTGCCTCTTCTCTTGTATTTCTTGAGAACGAGATGCCTTGATGGAGTAATATCTCCTAACTACATATATAAATAGTATAAGACTGTTTGTATAGTATTATCAACAGTCTTGTATGCAATTAAGATCTTAAATATTTTATTTTACTATCTATCTTTGTATTTCTTAGATATGATGTACAACAAAAATCAAAAACAAAAATCAAAAACAAAAAAAACTATTAACAATCTAAAATTTTACTTTTTAAAAAAATTATAAAATGAACACTTTAGATGAATATCGTGAAGAACTCAATTGCCAACATTGTGGGAAAACAATTCAATGACATTATGATCCGTGAAGTTATTACCATCAATGAAGTATATTAAAGTCTAGAGATGCATTAATTTTGCATGAAAAAAACTGTGAACTCAATCCAAATGGTCCCAATAAAAAATTATTTGAAGATATTGCTAAATGTAAAACTCAAGCAAGAATATCTGAATGTTTGAATTGTAAACATTACCAAAAAAAATGTGACGGTATTGAAAAATAAAAATCAAAAACAAAAAAACTATTGTAACAGAGTTTAAAAACTTATTTTATACTATAATTTATTAAAAAATGGAAAAAAAAGAAAAAGTATTCCTCCTTTGAGGACAAGATGCAGAAATGCAACACATTAAAAGTATTTTAGACAAAGAACAAGTCCCTTATATTGACAAGTGACTTGGTCGATGAGCAAAAGTAGAAGACTATGCAGAAGAAATTAAACAGCTTATAGCTGAATGAAAACAGCCTGTAGCTATTGAACTTACTGGTGCTGGTGAAGGTGAATATGCGAATGTTATGAGTATTGATCATCATGGAGAAAGAGCTCTCGAGAAAGCATCTATTTTACAAATTCTCGATTTACTCGGATTAAAACCAAGTAGAGATGAAGAAATGATAGCTGCAATAGATGCATGATGACCAAAAGCAATGCTTCGTGCAGGTTTTACTAAAGAAGATGTTATAGGTGAATCTAAAAAGATTTTTGATAACCAAAATATTAGCGAAGAAATGGTGGCTGAAGCAAAATCTGCTCGAAACAATCGTGAGGTTATTTGAGATATTACTATTGTAAAAATGTCTCATTCTAAATGTGCTCCAATACACCGATTAAACCCAGGAGAATACAATGGATTAGTTATTATCTCTAGAGATGGAGAAGTAAATGTTTTTGATAACAAAGAACTTGTACAAAAAATCAATGAAAAATTTCCATGAGGATGGATTGGTTGAGATTGATTATTAGTAGATAGTATACCAACTTGTTATTGGGGATGAAACCCAAATTTAGAAGAACTTGAAGTATTTGTGAGGGAATATGCAAATAGTAAAAAGGAATAATTTATAAAAAGTATTTGTATAAAATTTATTTACAACAAAAAGCTACTTATTATTTTAGATAGCTTTTTGTTTTTCACAACTTTGTCAATATTTTTCACAGATTTGTTTAATATAATATGAGTGTTAAAATAAAAACAAACGAAAATATTGAAAGAATATGAAAAAAATAAGTTACTAAATTAAAAATAAGAAGGTTCTAGTGCTGTCTATTGTATCTCTATAGATAAGCAAATATAAAAGGAATATCCTCAGATCCTTCTTATAACGGAGCTAATAAACTCAAATATTCAAGACATCATCGGTTAGAGAAGTGTATCTGCGACGGATTGCAAGAGCTTCTGTTCCCATCAGATGTCAGGTAAACAAAAAACTAAACAAAAAAACTGTTAAAAATCTAAAAATTTACTTTTTAAAAAACAATAAAATGGAAAAAGAAAACTTAAATTTAGACAAGGAACTTGTTAATAATGAAATCACTTCTTCAGAAGTTGATACTACTAAGGAAACAAAAGAAGTAGATGAAACAACGAATGAGTCATTATGAGAAAAATCAAATAAAAATGACGAACTCTTGCGTAATCTCGATTTTTGAACAACACCAAAAATTTTAAGTAATGAAGATATGAAAAACCTTATTTGAAAAAACATTTGGCTTATTTCACAACGAGATTATAGTCCAACTGATTATGAATCATCTTGTTACTACAATGTAACTGGTATTGAAAGTGATAACAAACTTGAAATTAAATCATTAGAATCTGAATGGCCATGTATTTCTGCAGACAAAAATGAATTAGCTGATATACTTCAAGAACGATGATACACACTAACTCATCAAGGAAGATCATGATTTGCTAGCAGAAATCGTTATATTATTTCCAAACCATCACCTCAAGTTATTTCTACCAAAGCACCTTTGCTCATACAATGTCGTATGGACAAGGATGAAAAAGAAAAATTTGGCATAGTATCATCAGATAATTCATCATCATGGCAAATTATTTGGACCTGAGAAATGCAAGAAAAAGAAATAATCTCACCAAATGAAATCAAAGAAGTAAAAGACATTATTGAAAAAGCTAAACACGAGCTTAAACAAAGAAGAGTAAAAAGAATGGATGAACATATAAAATCTCAAAAAAATGGATTTATCTCAATAGTAGATATATGATGATGACCTGAAGATTTTCACGAATATGATATTCCAGAAAATTATCTTATCATCGCACAAAAAAGAATAGCCTGTACTCAAGATTATAGAAGAAACATCACCCACACCTACTCTGTTGTACTAATAGACACCAATGCTATTCAAGGGAAATCATTTATAAAAATTAAAATTCCTAGTGAATATAAGTGATTAGTAATAGGGAAAGGATGATCAAATATCAAATCACTTTGTGAAAAGCTGAAATGTAGGATTATGATTGAATAATAAAGAACACATATCTTATACATTTCTCATTTACTCAAAATATTTTACATTATTATTACAAAATGGAGAATAAAGAAAAAGTATTTCTACTTTGAGGACAAGATGCAGAAATGCAACAAATTAAAAAAAAATTAGAAAAATATTGAATTCCTCATATTGATAAAAATTTATGATGGAGAGCTTCTGTTAAAGATTATGAAAATGAAATTTTAGAGATTCTCCAAAATGGAAAACAGGCAGTCGCTATTGAATTAAGTGGTGCTGGAGAATGAAAATTTAAACAAGTGTTATCTATAGATCATCACGGAGAATCTGCTAAAAACCCAGCCTCAATTTCACAAGTTCTAAAATTAATTGGAGTTGAACCAAGCCTTGAGGATGAACTAATTGCTGCAAATGACCGTGGCTATATCCCTGAAATCATTAGAACATTAGAACAATGTTGAATAACTAATCCTGAAGAACAATGGAGACATATTGATTATATTCGTTCTCTTGATAGGAGGGCTCAAGGTATAAATTCTCAACACGAAAAAGAAGCTCAAAAAGCAATAAATAAAAAAGAAATTCTCCTTGATGGAGATCTTTTGATCATAAATTCTACTCATAGTAAAACTTCCATCTACGCAGACAAATTATATGGTAGCTATAGCAATCTCTTAATTTTATCTGATAATTGAGAAGTTAATTTTTATGGAAACTGAATTCTTTGTGAAACTCTCCATAAAGAGTTCTGATGACGGGCAGGAAATATAAATTATGGAGAAGATAGTAATGAAACTGCCTATCGAGGATGATATCCTGATAAAGATAAAGTTAAAGAGTTTATTATAAATACTCTTGAGCAAACAAAAATAATAAAAAATAAATAGTAAATAATATTAATATTAAATTAATGTAACAACTATATTTTTACCGACACAATGATCCTTAAACCACATTTACAAAAAAATCCTGCTAATCATGTAGGATTTTTTATATTAATTATTTAAAATCTAATTCCATTAAAAAAATCTATTGAAAATCGTTTTTTTATCATTACATTGATTTTAATGAGAATTGTAATATTCTCATTTTATTTTTTACTAAAATTTTCCATGAAATTAGACGGTAAAAGTATCCAAGTAGCTATTGCTCAACTCGTAGAAGACTACAAGTTTGATGCGTTTCAAATTTTTGAAATTGTAAAAATGGGTATCAGATCATGATTTAGAAAAGATTACCCTGAACACAAAAAAGCAAATATTGCAATAAGTATAGACAATGAATGAAATGTAAAAGTTTACAAACAATTACTAGTAAAGAAAGAAGACGAAATAGAAGATGAGGACACAGAAATTTGATTAAAAGCTGCCAAGGAAATCAGAAAAGACATCAAAGAATGAGAAGAACTTTTGATAGATGTTACTCCCAAAAGTATGGAACTATCCAGAATTGCATCTCAAGCAGCAGCCCAAACGATCAAACAACAACTAAAAAATGTAGAAAGAGAAAAATTCTTTGAAAAATTTCAAAACAAAGAAGGCGAACTCCTAAAAGCAAAAGTAATTAGAGTACATGCAGATAGTGTAATATTAGATATAGAATGAGCGGCAGTAGTTTTGCTACCAGATTGACAAATTCCAAACAGAATGTATGAACCTGGAGAAGAAGTTTTTGTTTTGTTAAAACAAATCTCAAAAGACTCTTGAGGTATTATGTTAAACATTACCCAATCTTCTCCCGATTATATAGAAGCGATATTAAGAAAGATTGTTCCGGAACTAGAAGAATGATTAGTTATAATTGAAAAAGTAGTTAGAGTACCATGAAAAAAAACAAAAATTATGGTTAGCTCAACAGACGAAAAAATAGATCCTGTAGGAGTAATGGTTTGACATAAGTGAGATAGAATCAATACCGTATTATCATTGTTAGATTGAGAAAAAATAGATTATATAGAAAAAATAGAAGACCCTATAAAATTAATTACTGCATGTTTGAAACCAGCTCAAATAGACAATATCGAAATAAAAGATAAAAAAGCTTATATTACACTAGATGAATCACAAAAAGCATTAGCAATTTGAAGATGAGCTTCAAACATAAGACTAGCTAGTCAAATTACCTGATATGCAATAGAGTTAAAATAATCACAAAAAAATATTAGCCCCCTTTTTCGACTGAAAGGAGTCCTCTCCCGATAGATCGGGATCTCACTTTGTTCGAGATCTTTCGGGAAAAGTCCTATTATAAGAAAAATCAAGAGGAATAAAGAAACTTAACTTGTCAATTTGTAATAGTTATGATCAAATTGTGTATTATTTTTGAGCAAAGCTCGCATAATATAGACCATTTTCTTAGCTACAGCTAATACAGCAATAAA
>JAKJDW010000066.1 GCA_022705745.1 Patescibacteria group bacterium | reverse complement strand
CTCCTGTTAACACTTGATGATATTATTGATGAGGTTGACGATATATACATAACTTAAATGAACAATGAGATAGTTCTTCTGAGATAATAGATGATGAGGATATTGTTTCTGATCCAGAATTAATAAATGCATATCAATGGGCATATGAACATTGAATAACAACCTTGTCTCCAATAAGCAGGGCAAGGTTGTATGATCCAATTACCAGATCTGAATTAGCAAAAATGATGAGTGTATATTTTATGAAATATGGGAATAGAGAGCAATTGAAATGAAAAGAATGATGTGATGGATATACAGATATAGATATGATAAATGCTGAGTTGCGTGGCTATATCAAAACAGCGTGTGAATTGGAGATAATGTGATTACAGTCAGATTGAAAAACACCATTACAAGAATTTAGACCAAACGATTATGTAAGTAGAGCAGAATTTTCAACTGTTTTTTCAAGGATGTTGGAAGGTAATAAATATGACAACAATAAAGATGATGCTCGATGGG
>JAKJDW010000065.1 GCA_022705745.1 Patescibacteria group bacterium | reverse complement strand
TTATCCTCAAATGATTGCAAAGCACATAAAATTCTGTGTCGCCAAAAGAAACTTGTTGTGAGACTAATATGTACAATTCTTGCACACTCTCGCAAGCTCATACCAGCACTCATACATTTGATGTATTCAAGCATTTTGCCCTTTTCATGAACACCGTACATAAAAGTGCCAGTAGTTACTCTGAATTGTCTGCCACAGGTTTTGCAGCGATAGTTCTGTACTCCACTTTGCAAACCATTGGTAATCAACTACATCTTTACCTTCTTGAATCATTTCATCATATAAATTGTCATATAATTTGCGAGTACATTCTTTGCTAAGAGCAAAAATTTCTGATGGATTTTCGAATAATTTATTCATATGGAATCTTTTTGCAAATATAAAAAATATTTATAAAAAACTTGATAAACTATAAAAATATTTTATATCAAGTGTAGAAGCTACATCATGCAGCTTCTACACTTGATCCTTATAAATCCTTTATTAGTCCTTGTTAATATTTAAAAA
>JAKJDW010000064.1:271-510 GCA_022705745.1 Patescibacteria group bacterium | reverse complement strand
CAATTGTCCAAAATCGCCCTCTCGTTGTAGACGTAGAGCGGGGTGAAACCGCGCTCATGTGGAACACTGGCGATCACTTCGGTTAGCGGTATGCCGTTGCAGCACATCAGTCCGTCTATGTAACCGAACCCGCCGATCGATTGCATCTTTCTGCCTCCCTGTTGTCTCAGTTGATCCCTGTATCATCAGGTAGTCGCATGGTACAACAAAATACCCAATTTATCAAGCATGAGAGTTGA
>JAKJDW010000064.1:0-261 GCA_022705745.1 Patescibacteria group bacterium | reverse complement strand
CCCAAAAGGTCTTCTTTGATTGTTAAGGATGCCTTTTTTCGCTATAATCCTAGCGTGGAGAGGTCGCATAGTGGTCTAGTGCGCTTGTTTCGAAAACAAGTGAGGTCTCACGATCTCCGTGGGTTCAAATCCCACCCTCTCCGCCATTCGATTCGCTTCGCTCGCTCATGGCAGGCCAAAGAGTCGAATGCCCTGAGTTAATCGAAGGACTAAAATATAGTATGAGTTATTTTACGTACATTATTCTTTGTGACAATAGTA
>JAKJDW010000063.1 GCA_022705745.1 Patescibacteria group bacterium | reverse complement strand
TCTTCCACCAGCCATTTCCAGATGATCAGTTGAAAGTTTATCAAGTAAAAAGTTTATAAAGTCGAAAGTTTATAAAGTTGAAAGTTTATAAAGTCGAAGTGAAATTGGGAGCCAGATTTTTCGGGATTTATAAAGTCTTAATGAGGCCGGAGATTGTTTTGGAGATTTCCATGGCTTTATCTAATAAAAGGTCACATTCAGTACTTGAAACATATTGAAATTCTTTTGCTAAATGAATCATAGATCGAACTTCTCCACACGATCCTTTGGCTATGTATAGAAACTGGCGAAATTCTGTATTACTTTTCCTCTCATAACCTTCCGCGATATTATTCATAACAGATACTGATGCTCTTTGGATTTGATCCTTAAATCCGTAATCTTTATTATCTTTGAATAAAGTATATATTTGAGTCGTTATCTCCTTTGCTTTTTGCCAAGAGATAATATCCTCAAACCGTTCAATATTCACTTTCTAACTTTTTACTTTCTACTTTCAACTTTCTAACTTTCTAACTTTTTAACTTTT
>JAKJDW010000062.1 GCA_022705745.1 Patescibacteria group bacterium | reverse complement strand
GATTTATGGAAAATTGGTTTTCTTGGTTTGTTTGGTTTAATTGGTCTAATCCCATTTTTTTCGATAGAATTCTTTGGGTTTTTTGGTTTTTTTGCGTATTTTGGTATTAAAAATTAATTATGGAAGATTGTGTATTTTGTAAAATTATAAAAGGAGATATTCCTTCATATAAGATATATGATGATGATTTTGTATATGCTTTTTTAGATATTAATCCATCATTACCAGGTCATACTTTAGTTGTTCCTATTTGATATCGAGAAAGACGACTTAAAACAGGTGATTTTTGCATCAAAAGAGATTGCTCAAAAAATGAGAGATTTAGGTTGTGCCGGTGTTAATATATATAATAATAATGGAGCAGTGTCAGGACAAATTGTTTTTCATTTTCATATTCATATCGTTCCTCGCGATATGACTGCTGATTCATTTGAAAATATTGCGAGTAGGTTGAAAATAGAAAAATAAAAGTGTATAATCAACAAAATGGAAACGAAACAAAAAGAAATTAAAAAAGAGGCAGAACCAGTA
>JAKJDW010000061.1 GCA_022705745.1 Patescibacteria group bacterium | reverse complement strand
ATTCCCATTCTTTGTCGAATTTCCATTCTTCCTTGAATTCCCGTTCCCCTTGAATTCCCGTTCTATCTCGAATGATTCGTCAATCTCAAATTCCTGTCCTATCTCAAATTCCTGTCCTATCTCGAATTCCTGTTTCTCTATCCAGCAATATTATTGTCTTAGTAGCGATATCTATTCAACCACTTAGTGATAATAATATCTTCCTATCTCCCAAATAGACCCTGTTTTTCATCGCTCTTGCTCAGGATAATTAGATTTGGACAAAAAAGTCATCAAAAATTTGACATAAAAAAATTTCTGATTACAATATAAGTGTGAAAAAACTTTTTATGTACTTAGCAAAAAACAAAAAATGGAAAAAAATTTTAATTATTTATTTAAGCATGGCAGGGATGTTGTAAATTGTTTCCAAAAACATGGAAAGAAATATTTATTTGGAAGGCTATGAGTATTTACTATAGCCAAGGTGGTGTTGCTATTTCTAGTATTTTTTGCCACATTGGATTTGGGTAAAAGTTCTGCACAAGCACAAGTCGTG
>JAKJDW010000060.1 GCA_022705745.1 Patescibacteria group bacterium | reverse complement strand
AACCAAAAGTGAAAAGGACTTTATTAACGATTTGGAAACTTATTTAGGAGTAACAGATAATAAGAAAGATTTCGTGTGGTGGTTTTTTAGTAAACTGGATGAGAGTTTAGACGAGGTTTACATTCCTTATTACAATCCAATATTAAATAAAATATCAAAATTTAAACCTGATTTTATTTTCTGGTTGAAAAAAGGTACTGATTATACTATTCTTTTTGTTGATCCAAAAGGGACAGAGCATACCAGTGCCTATAGGAAAATAGATGGATATAGAGTATTATTCGAGGAAAACGGAAAAGCAAAAGTTTTTAACAGCAATGGATTTAATGTGAAAGTAAAATTACTGCTCAGAACAGATGATGTTTCAAAAGTTCCAAACAATTATAAAGAGTATTGGTTTGATAACTTTAATGATTTTGCAAATAAGATAAAATTCCCTATCCTCATGGAGAAAGGAGATGACGGAAAATAAGAAAGTGCTTATATGACGCTGTAAAAAATGGTGAAATTAAAACAATTGGTGGTAAAAAATTTCGTAAATA
>JAKJDW010000005.1 GCA_022705745.1 Patescibacteria group bacterium | reverse complement strand
TCATGAGATATAAGTTTTGATAGTATCGTGAGTACATGAACAAAATGAATATGTAGCGTGTCTGGCGACAATATTATTTATACTCCAAACACAGGGGCAGTAGGAAGTGATTATTGTGAGATAAGTATTCAGGATAATGATGGTAATAAAATCAATATAATAGTGAGTTGGTGAGGTATATCATATATTTGATGAAGTCCATCATGATGAGGATGATGATATATGATCAAAGATAACTGTTGTATAAATTGAGGATTACCATGATGAAATCACTTATGTATAGACCATTCTGATAGTTATTATGATTGAACTTGTGAGAAATGATCTTATAAAAGTACAGATGTTTGTGGTGTAAACCAATCAAACTATTCTGATGAATTAAAATTAGCATATTTGTATTCTTATAATTATGGAATTACAACCATGTGTCCAATTCGAACGGCTAATTTGGATGGTTATTTATACAGAAATCATTTAGCAAAGATGATATCAGAATATGCGGTAAATGTATTATGAAAAAAGCCAAATGTATGAAAAAAATGATGTGATAAATTCCAAGATATAGGAAAAGAAACTCAGGAACTAAAAGACTTTATGAAAACGGCTTGTGAGTTGAATTTGATGTGATTACATGCTGATTGACAGACTCCTAAAGATAACTTTGATCCTAATGATATAGTGACTAGAGCGGAATTTGGTACAGTATTTTCTAGGTTGTTATTTGGTGATATGTACAATATTAAAGATGAAAGTTCGGTTTACAAGAATGAATGATATTGGTATAAAGACCACTTGAATGCACTTAAATCACATTGAGTAATGACTCAAGTAGATTGAGATCGACCTAAATATAGGGAGAAAAGAGGATGGGTAATGCTTATGATGATGAGAGCAGATAAATTTTGATTGTTTGCAGGAAAAGTGCCCGCATTAATGTGAATTAAATCACTATTTAACTAAAATATATAAATCAAACACAGGAAATGTCAACACTTGTTCTTTGTTTGATTAGTTTTATGGCTTAATTACCTATGTTTTTGAGAGTGGCTTAGATTTGTTTTCTTGAAAAAAGCTTGAAAATTACTTTGAAAATACTATATATTCGTATGTAAAAAGATTGAATGATCTTTTTAGGCTCAAGTTAGTGAGTTTAAATACCACAATCAAACGAACTAACAAATCGTAGGGTGAAAAATAACTGGAAACAGTTATTTTTCTTTTAATAAAAATATTGAAAAAATTTTTATCAGAACTGGAAAACTTTCCTCTTGAAAAGGAAAGATTTAAACATATACTTCAAAGGATAAGAAATCAGCAAAAATAAATGTTTTTAGGTGAGCGATTTATTTATATTATAGATAGTTGGTGATGCAAAAAATCAGAATTTTGTCTTTTCAGTGAGTTAGGCGAATAGACAAAAACTATAAAAAAGTTTATGATGATGAGTGATATGAT
This sequence comes from Patescibacteria group bacterium, assembly GCA_022705745.1. Classification (GTDB taxonomy): domain Bacteria; phylum Patescibacteriota; class Gracilibacteria; order Absconditabacterales; family Absconditicoccaceae; genus JALOAF01. Next base: position 64,830 of record JAKJDW010000005.1, on the reverse strand, counting down.
CAGTATGCTTATGATAAGGATGGCTGGGATAGGAGATGATTTAATATTTACGGTGTCCATAGGAAGACGCAAGATTATTTTGATGAGCAAGGTTTAGATGAATGGTTTTTTGATAAGAGGGGAAAAAATTATCATCCTTACTGAGCTGAAAATTTGCGGGACAATGCTCTTTGATATTTTCGAGATATGGTATGTGAATTTAATAGTGTTGGAATACATAAAATTACCCATACTCCTTTTAACGACAAAGGATTGAATTGGGAAGGAGTTGATAAATATGGAAATAAAATAATTGATATTAAATGATTGTTAGATTTTTGTGTAAGAGAGAATATTGATAAGACACAATATTTAGAAACAGTTGAACAAGAATTTACTTTAAAGACGAAAGAATTAGAACAAACAAAAAATACTTCTACGAAAAGTCAAATTGACAAAAATAAACAAAATGAGTGGTATAGTACCAAATTAGAATTAAAAAAATATGATGATAAAATATTAGAGTTAGTAGAAAAAGAGAATGTTGTAAAGAATGAAATAGAAGAGATGAAGCAAAACCTGTGAAAATCTGCTTTTGTAAGAAAAAAACTTCTTCCTTTGATTAAAGAAAAGGAGTGCGAGTTGAGAAACATTAAATGAGAAATGAAACAGAATGAATGATATAAAAAAAATTGTGAACGTAAACTTGTTTCTCTTAAAAAGGAACTTTGAGAGCTTGGTTGAGAATTCGGAGAAATAGTGTAAGTAAAAAGAGGTGCTGTTGAATAATACAGAAAAAACTTAACTAATATCAAATTTTTAATAATGGAGACATTATAGAATGAGGCTCTAAAATAGAGGATTAGAGCCATTATGATTCAAAAGTTGTTTTATTTATCATAATATACGATGAAATTTATTTTACCAAAACTTTCAGAGCTTACTTTTGAGCAAAAAAATCTTGTAATGATTGATTTAGATAATTCACAGAGAAAAATGACGATGAGAAAATCTCGTTGTGAAGGGGTATGGATGAACGGGAAAAACAGTGGTTGCTTGCCATAGAGCGTTAAGACTTCAAAAACAAAATAAAAGAATTTTGTTTCTTTGTTTTGGGAAAGCGTTAAGCAATTTTCTGTCAATTGAAAGATTTCCTTATAAGCTGGTATATTTACAAAGCTTTTATGATGAGATTAGAGTTGATTTGGAAAGAGAAATTAAAAAAACTTGATTTTTAGAATATGATGGAGGTGTTTTTAGGTTAGGTATTTTTGATAAAATGACTTTTTGAGTAGAGAAGTCTTTCCCTTATTTTATATATGAAACATGATGAGGAGTTATTTCCGAAAATCATCAATGAAGTTGGACTTATGCGAATCAACAAAAAGAAGATTTTTTATCTTTACTTTTTAGGTGGTATAAAGATTTTAAAGGGAATGGAAATTTTTTGTATGATGAAATTTTTATTGATGAAGCTCAAGATATTGCACCAGATGTTTTAAAATCTTTAATGCTTCTTGCACCTCATTTTTCCATTTTTGCTGATGAGAATCAAAGAATTATTTGAGATGAATGAAGTGGTAGTTCAATTAAAGAAATTGCGCAAACATTTTTTCCTAATGCTTCTAATCCTGAAGATCAAGTAGAAGAATTGACAATCAATATGAGAAGCACAAAAGAAATTAGTGAATATGCTGCTAGGTATTTTCTTCCTGAAGATGAGGGTGTTAAAATGATAACTCAAAGTAGAAATTGTAAGAGTATTCCAGAATCTTTCCCAGAAGAAAAACATCATGCTTCTTTAGAAGGTCAAAAGGCACAAATAAAAAAATGGATAGAACAAGCAAAAATAAATTCTTGGAGTTTAACTATTTTTTGCGGAAAAACAAAAATGATTGATAGTATTCTTGTTTTTTTAAATGATAATAAGATTGCCCATTGAGCATATTATAATGGTTTAGATAGTAAAAATGTTGGGGACTTAACAAAAATAATGTGATTTTCAGAATCGGTTTTTATCTCAACTCATCACTCATCAAAGGGATTAGAGGCAGATGCTGTGATTTTGATCGTTGACAAATCAGAGTTTGATAATTATATGGAAGCCCCAGAGGGAGATAGAGCAAATAACATATTATATGTTCTTGCTACCAGAGCAAAGAAAAAACTTTATATTCTTTTTACTTTTGAGGAAGATAACTAATGACCCATCCACTTTTGAACTTTATAGAAACAACTCTTCAAGAACAAGAAAGTATTTATGATACTAAACTTCAATACCGTAAAGATGATCAGGAGTATTTGTTATTACTAGAGCAGAAAGTACTAAATTTTCGAAAAAAAGAGAAATGAGCTTTAATTAAGGCTCTCAATGACAATAAATTTACTTGGACGGATTTTGAGCTTATTAGGGATTTTATGCAAATTATTCGTGGATATTTTTTTATGAATGATTCATTTGAGACTATTCCAAAAGAGTATCAAGAAATGTGTTCTTTTTTTATAGCTCTTTCTCTCCAAAAAAAGGCTCTAGGAGTTAAGAACTTTTTGAAATATTTTGATCCAAATTCTGCTTATTATGCTAGAATAAAAGCACTTACTTTATTTAGACTACTTCAAGATCCTGTAAAAGAGATTGAAGGGCAATTGCAGGAGGTTTCAGATCTACTTTATCATTCAGTTCAAAAAGACCCAGAAAGTTTTCCAAAAGCTCTTAATATTTTGAAAGAGTATGTTGATAGAGTGTTTTCTTTAACTCGTAAAACAGTGGATGAAAGAGTAAACTTTGTTATGGAGAACTCTTCTCAAAGTTGGGTTTTTTGGTATGGGCATCCAGAATTTTCTTCTTGGTTAGTGAACTTTTTTAAAGATGAACCTATTATTTATGAACCTACTGATGAAGAAATTAGGGCTACTGAAAAGCAGGAAATAAAAATTTATCTTAAACAAAAAGAAGAGCTTATAAAAGATAAAGAAAAGAAAATTTTTGAACTGGAACAAAAAATTACTGAACTTCAGAGGGAAAATCAAGAACTCCATGACTATAAACAGCTGTCTTCTCCTTCTATTACAGAAGAACAAGAAGAATCGCTTAGGGAGAGAAGACAATATTATCGTATTATTGTTGTAGGTGGACAAGAGAAGGTAAATAAAAGATATAAAAAACTACAAAAAGACGAGCCTAACTTTCTTGAAGAACTTGGACTTCAATGGAGTCAGCTTGGTAAATTAAAATGATCTTATGACTTACAAAAGGATAAAAAGTTTGTAAAATCTATTGAGAATGCTTTGAGCTTGTCGCCGTGAAAGGCCGACTTTGTCGTTGCATTACAAACTGATCATGAAACACCATTTGCAAGATTGATTGAGAATCCAGAATTTTGAAACAGGATCACTGTCTTTGCGGAAAGAGAGGAAAATGATAAAAACCCAAAATATTCAGATCAAAAATTTTCGAAAGAAAGATTTTTTTATTATTTACAGAGAGCTCTTGAAAAATATGAAAGAGAAGTGGACAACACAAAAGGTTCTTGTTGATAGTTGTTACTTTGATAATTGTTTTTTATTTGTAAAAAAATCTACCTTTGACTTTTTAAAAAGGTAGATTTCTTTTTATTATATTAGTTATAAATCTCTTAGTGATTTATTTACAGTATCTGTATCATATCTTTCATATTTCTGCATTATTAACTCTGATTCTACTTTATTAATTATTTCTGTAACAACTCATACCATAATAATTACTCCGGATCCTGTAACGACAATTGGTAGCGATCATAGTGATTGAACCAAGTTTTGTATGAAAGGTATGTAATTTAATATATAACTATATATTCAGATAAATGCTAGTCATGCTCATCACCACAAACATAAGTGCATCAATATTCTGTTTAGATATTTGGAAGTTTCTTGTCCAGGTCTAATTCACGGTACAAATCCTCATTTTTTTTGTATATCATCAGCCATTCTGTCTGGACTAAATGTGATGAGGGTGTAAAAAAATGTGAATATTATAATTAATATAAAATAGAATATGATGGATAACATACTTGGCTGTTGAGAATATATGTTTAAATTTGCTTCTACTCGGTTTGCCATACTTACTAACTTTGTATTCATTGGTTGAAATTGAACAATCATCTTACCAACTAAATATGGAAAAGATACAAATGCCATTGAAAATATGATAGGTATCATTCCAACTGGATTCATTGGTAGAGGCAGTATTGAGCTTTCTTGAATTTTACCCTTTCTAGCATAAATAATAGGTACTTCTTTTGTAGATTTTAATATGAAAATTGATAAGATTATCAGCCCCAATATTAGTACAATCATGAATATAAACATTCAAAGGACATTTCCAGTTCAAGCAAAATTTCAGTAAACATTTTTTGTGATTCATGCAACTATTGATGAAAATATTAATATTGAGATACCATTTGATATTCATTTTTCTGTTATTAATTCTCATAATCGCATTAATAAAATAGCTCAAACGGTCATAATAAATGCAGCTAACAATAAATTACCAATTGAGGTATCAATAACATTTCCTCATAATAAATAATTTATGAAAAACACCATACCAATTCATTGTAAAAATGCCAATGGAACAGTTAGATATCTAGTATATTGTTGTATTTTTTGTTGTCCTGATTCTCATTGTTCTCTTAACTGTTCTAGTTGAGGAACTACGGATCCCAATAACTGCATTATAATTGATGAGTTAATAAATGGTGCTAATCCGATTGCTATTAATGCAAAGTTTTCTAGGGATCATCATAGCATCATAACAAAGTAACCAAGTCCACCAGACTCAACAGCTCAGATTCTTCACATTAGTTCGTGAATATTAACAAAAGGTACTGGTACATGGACCAAAAATCTATATATTGCTAAGATTCCTAAAGTAAAAAATATTTTATTCATCAATGATTTGTTTTCTATAATATTTTTAAACTTTTTTTTAAATTTATTCATAATTTTAGGTTTTTACTCATAAAAGATTAGTTTATTTTTGAGTTTGATTTCTCTATTTTTTCTATAGCACTTTTTGAAAACTTATCCAATCATACAAAAATAATTTCCTTGGAAAAATCTCAATTTCAAAGTATCTTTACTAAATCAGACTCTTTTTTGATATATCATAATTCTTTTAATTTAAATTTATTTAGCTCTAATTTGTTGGTTATTCTTTCGTCTTTTTGTAATTCTCATAAGTTTATTACAGAATATTTATCTATTAGCTTGTAATATCTTTTGAATCCTCTTGCTTTGGGCATTTGTTGAATTATAGGAGTTTGTCAACCCTCAAAAAAAAGAGAAACGGATCTGCCAGATCTAGCTTTTTGTCCTTTATGTCCTTTGCCAGAATAATTTCATTTACTAGCATTTCATCTTCAAATTCTGTTTGCTTTATCTTTTAGGCCGGAGCTTCTTTTTATTTCGTGTAATTTCATTTTTTGTAAAATTTATATAAAATATTATTTTTTTGTTGTTTTAGCAATAGTTTTTGTTGTTGTAGCTTTTTTATTTGTAGTTGATTTTTTTGTAGTTTTCTCTTTTTTAACAATTTTTTTAGCAATAGCTTTGTCTTTTGTGTTTTTTTTGTCTTTAACATCAGCTACTTTTGTTTTTTTATCGTTTTTAATGTTTTCTTTTTTTTCAACATCATCTTTTTTTTCTTTTTTGTTGTTTTCAATGTTTTCTTTTTGTTCATCTTTATTATCTGCCATAAAATGTTCTTGATATTTGTATTGTGTTAGGGCATTGACAGTAGCTATGGCATTATTTAGCTTATTATTTGATCATATTATTTTAGATAAAATATTTTCATATCCAGCCAAATCCAAAACAGACCTTACAGAAGATCCAGCTTTTAATCATGTTCCTTGTGTAGCAGGTAATAATCTAACAATACATGCTTTATATTTATTAGTAACAGCATATGGAACAGATTTTTCTTTTGTAATAGGGACATTGAACATATTTTTGTATGCTTCATTTGATGCTTTTTTTACTGCAGAGGTAACATCTGCTCATTTGGATAAACCTAATCAGATTTTTCATTTTTTATCTCATACCAAAATAATTGCCCTAAACGACATTCTTCTTCATCCAGTGGTTACTCTTGTTACTTTTCTAACTTCCAAAAGAATTTCTTCAAACTCTTTTTTTGTTTTATCTTTTCTTTCAGCCATTAAATATTATTACACAAATAAATATGTTTTATTGTTTATAATTTTACTCAAGCTTTTCTAACTCATTCTGCAAAAGCTTTTACTCTACCATGATACAAATATCCATTTCTATCAAAAGCAATATGTTCAAGTTTTTTTAACATAATTTTTTTTCCTAGTTCTTCTCCGGCAGAAAAGGCTCTTTCTACTTTTGTTTTTCAAGCTGATTTTTTATCATTTATAGAAGCTACAATATCCCCACTTTGGTCTACTAATTGTGCAGAAATATATAAGTTAGATTTGTTTATAATGAGTCTGTATTTTGGTTTGTGAGACTTTATTTTTGTGTTTACTCTAGTTTTTCTTTTTAGATATTTTTTGATATTATCTTTTAGTTTGTTTGTTAAGTGAGACATTTTGTAATGTTTTTAAAAAATAAAATTACTATTTACCAGCAGATTTACCGGCTTTTAATTTAACAAATTCATCAAAATATCTGACCCCTTTTCATTTATAAGGTTCTGGTTTTTTGAATCCTCTAATTTTTGATGCAATTTCTCCTAATAATTGTTTGTCTATTGAATTAAGTGTGATAATAGAATTTCATTTTGGATCTAGTTCAACTTTTACTTTTACATTGTTTGGTAACTCATAATTTACTTTATGAGAGAACCCCAAAGATAGCACTAATTTATTTCATTGTAATTGTGCTCCATATCAAACACCCATTACTAAAAGTTTTTTTTCGTATCAATTTATCACTCCTTCAATCATATTTGCTATCAGTGTTCTAGAAAGTCATCGGAACTTTCCATCATCTATGTTGTTGATGGATAATATAACATTATTTTCTTCTTTTTTAACAGAAACACAATCTAAAATTTTTTCAGATAGTTCTCATTTTGGTCATTTTACAGTAACTATGTTGTTGTCTATCGTCACCTCAACTCAACTTGGTATATTGATGGGTTTTTTTCAAATTTTTGACATTTTAAACTGCTTATAAATAAAGTATAAAGTTTTAGTATATTTCTGCGATTAGTTCTCAACCTAATTTTTTTTGTTTGGCTTCATGTGTAGCCATTAGTCATTGATTTGTAGATATAATTCCTATTCCTTTACCTCATGCTACGGGTTTTATGTCTTTGTAACTAACATATCGGGGTCTTGATGGTTTTGAAAAGAACTTTATTTCAGGAATATCGTTTACAGGGTTTTCTACTTCTTTTAAAGTTATTTTTATGTTTCTTTTTTTATTTTTTTCGACCACTTCGAAGTTTTTTACAAAATTATATCTTTTTAGTAAATCCAAAATATTATATTTAAATTTTGAAAAAGTTATATCATCTAAATCGGTTTTTCTTGCCATATATGCATTTTTTATTCTAATCAACAGATCATGAATAGGAGCATTTACATAACTCATAATTAATTTTTTCATAAAATAAAATGATAATTTTTACCAGCTAGCTTTTTTAAGTCACATTATTTTTCATTCTCTAGCATATTTTCTCAAACAAACTCTACAAACTCCAAAATCTCTAAAAAATCCATGTGATCTTCCACATAATCTACATCTATTGTAATATTTTGTTCATTTAGTTTCTTTTTTTTGGATGAACTTTTGTTCATAAAGTTTCCACTGTTTTGATTTTAGTGCTGCTCTTGCCATTTAAAATATTGGTTTTAATATATAAATTTTATTTAAACACGAATCCTAGCTCTTCCAATAATGCTATAGATTTTTCTTGATTATTTGTGCTTGTTACTATAGTTATTCCGATTCACATTGGGATTGTTACATCATCCAATCCCAACTCAGGGAATATACTATAATTTTTTATTCCTATTGTTAGGTTGGCTTGTGAATCAAAACTTCTTTTATTCAATCATGAGAAATCTCTGATTCTTGGTAATATTATTTTATATAACCTGTCAATAAAATCTAAAGCTCTATTGCCTCTAAGTGTTGATTGAAGCATTACAGGCATTCATTCCCTTAATTTAAAGTTTGATATAGATTTTTTTGCTTTTACTATACGAGGTTTTTGTCATGTGATTTTAGACAGATTTTTTTCAAATTCTTCAAAATCTTTATGTCATTTCCTAGTGACAATAGATCAAATCCCCATATTAACTATGACTGTTTCTAGGGTTGGTACCGCATTAATATTTTTTAAGTTTAATCTTTTTTGAAGATTCTTTTTATAATCTTTAGCCATTTATTGCTGTTGAATACAAATAAAACTATTTATTGAATTTTTATATCTCATTTTTTAGTTTTTCTAATTTTTTTTCAATCACTAGTGATTTCTATTCTTATTTTAGAAGCTTTTTTTTCTTTTTCTAAATAATACATAATATTTGATATATGTATTGGTAGTGTTTTTTTTATAAATCCCTTTCATTTCATGGCTTTTTTAACAACATTTATGTTTTTTACTATAGCGTAATCTCAGTCAATTTTTTCTATAGTAGATATTTTTCATTTATATTTTCATGATATTACTATTACTGGGTCTCAAGATTTTAATTTTTTCATAGCAAAGATAATTAAAATATTAAAAATATTATAGCACCTCTTCAGCCATATTTGTGATGTTTTTATATCACAAATCTCTTAATTCCCTTGCTACAGGTCAAAATATTCTTTTACCTATAGGACTTATTTCTCATTTTTCATTTTTGGTCATTAATACTACAGCATTGTCTCAAAATCTAATATAAGTACCATCTTTTCTAGGAACTTCTTTTTTTACCCTTACAACTATAGCCTTTGTAATTTGTCATTTTTTAACATGACTATTTGGAATGACGCTTTTTATTGCTACAACAACAAAGTCTCAAACACTTGCAGTAGTTGCCATTGATCATTTTAGAATTCTTATTATTTGTGCTTTTTTGGCTCATGTATTGTCTGCAACTACCACCATAGATTCATTCTTTAACATTTGTAATAAAGTTTAATCTATAAAAATGTAATATTACTTAATGATTTCGATAAAATACCACCTTTTTGATTTACTTAGAGGTTTACATTCTCTAATCTTTACAAGATCTCCCATTTTAGAAGAGTTGTTTTCATCGTGAGCATAATATTTTTTTGAAACTACGAACCTTTTCTTGTAAATAGGGTGCATTTTAACGCTTTTTACCAAAACTGTACGAGTTTTATTGGTTTTATCACTAACAACTTCTCAGATAAGTTCTTTAATATTTTTATCTCATATTACTGTCATGGCTTTATACTTATTTTAGATTTTAAAACAGTATTTACTCTTGCTATATTTACTCTAATTTCTCAAATTTTATGGGTTTCTTTTAGACCTCTAATAGCATTTTTCATTTTTAAATTATATAACTCTTTTTTTAATTTTTTTCTTTCACTTATAAGTTCTCTTATTGTTTTTTCATTTAATTGTTTGATGTAAGCTCCTTTACCTTTCATTTTATATACATTAAAACTAAATAAATTTTATTGAATTTTTCATTTGATGGCAACCCTTGTTTGTATACCTAGTTTTTTGGATGCACTGATAAGAATTTTTTTTGCTAAATTTTTTTCTAATCAACTTACTTCCAAAATAACCTTTCCTCTCCTTACTGGTGCTTTATAAACATCTACATCTCCTTTTCCTTTACCCATGGGCATTTCTAATCATTTTTTCGTAAAAGGAATATCAGGGAAAACCCTAATTCGTAGTCTTCAAGTTTTTCTTGTGTGCCTTACTACCACTTTTCTAGCGGCTTCTATCTCTTTATTTGAAACATATCCGTTGGTAATAGCTTTTAGTCCATATTCTCAAAAAGCGATGGTAGTTCATCTTGTACTTTTACCTTTTAAAGAAGGGATCATTTGTTTTCTATGTTTTCGTCTTTTTGGAGTTAACAACATTTTTATAAATTATTCGTTAAATAAACACTGTACTTACATTTTATAAATTGATAGTTTTTTTAGGAGTTTTTTTCTTATTGTATAAGGTTCATTTTTCTATCCAAACTTTTACCCCTAAAACTCAATATTTTGTCATAGCCTGCATCTCATGGTAATCGATATCAGATCTAAATGTTTGCAAAGATACCCTACCATCAATAAATTTTTCTGTCCTTGCTATATCGGCTCAATTTAATCTACCACCAATAGATATCTTGATACCATTTGCTCCTTTTTGCATGACTTTTTGTAACACATTTTTGGCAACCTTTCTATATGGCATTCTATTTTCCAATTGATTTGATATAAATTCGGCCATTATTTTTGCAGAAAATTCTGGAACTCTAACTTCTTTTACACTTACAATGAATTTTTTACCCCACTTTTTATTTAATTCATTTTCCATGTCTTTGATATTTTCTCATTGTTTTCACATTAAAACTCATACTTTGTTTGCAAATATTATTACTTCACATTCCTTTGAAGTTTTTCTTATAATAATTTTTGCAATACCGCTTTGTGAGTATTTTTTTTCTATAAAGTTTCTGATTTTAATATCTTCAACAAAAAAATCTGCTCATTGAAGCTTTGTCTTAGCAAACCATTCTGATGGTCGGGACTTCATTATCCCAACTCTCATTCATATAGGATTTACTTTTTGTCACATTAAGATAATTACTTAGTATTTAAAACGACTTTAACATAACATCTAGATTTTTCATAATGACTAACCCTAGATCTTGATGTAAACCTTATTCTTTTTATTTTTGGTCATTTGCCAATTTCTATTGCTTCTATAAATAAATCTGGCAGTTTCTTTTTTCAATTTACGACAGCATTTGATGATGCAGACTGAATTACCTTGGCAAGTATTTTTGCTGATTTTTTGGGTATATACCCTAGAATATTTAAGGCTTCTTGTACCTTTTTTCATTTTACCAGCTTGGATACTAGTAACATTTTTTTATCGGATACTATAGCATATTTTAATGTTGCTGTCATATTTTCATTACTCATAACTTTAGGATATTAATGTATTAAAACTTATTTAAATTCTTTAAAAAGGGTGCCCCCTAAATGTTCTAGTTGGGGCAAACTCTCATAGTCTGTGTCATATCATATCTTCCGTAATATATACACTTACAAATTGTTTTCAGTTGTGAACAGCAAAAGTAAGTCCTATCATATCAGGAATAATATGACAAGCCCTATCCCAAACTTTTAAAACTTTTTTGTCTCAAGTTGTTGACATTTTTTTGATTTTTATCAAAAGTTTTTCATTTACATAGAATCATTTTTTTAGTGATCTAGCCATTATTTATTTTTATTTAAATTTTAAATTTTTTGAATAAATCGATTATTTCTTTTTTCTATTTGATACTATAAATTTGTCTGACCATTTTTGACCTTTTCTTGTTTTAATTCAAGGAGCGACTAATTTCCCTGTAAATGATTTTGGTCATTTTTTTAATCAGATATCTGCATGTGCCTCTCATCATCCGTGAGGATGATCTACAGGATTCATATTTACTCATAATACTTTTGGTTTTTTTCCTAATCGTCTTTGTCTACCAGCTTTTCATATAACTATATTCTTGTGTTGTTCGTTGCTAACCTCTCATATTGTTGCTCGACAATTTCCATTAAATTTTCTGACTTCTCCTGATGGTAGTTTTATGAAAACTAATCCTTGTAAATCATCTTTTCAAGATATAGTAGCATAAGTTCAAGCTGATTTAACTAATTTTCCTTTTGATTGAGGAGTTATTTCTAAGTTGAATATGTTTACTCATTCGGGAATGTCTTTTAGTCTTTTTCTGTTTCAAGCTTTTATCTCTGCGTTTTCTCAACTCATAACAGTTTCTCAAACAGAAATTCCTTTTCGTGCTAAAACATATCTTTTTTCTCCATCAACATAATTTAATAAAGCAATTCTACAAGTCCTATATGGATCATATTCGATACTAGCTACCTTTGCTGGAATGTCTATTTTGTCATAAGCTCTGAAGTCTATCAATCTGTACAATCTTTTGTGTCCGCCTCATCTAGCTCTCGTAGTAATTCTTCATTTATTGTTTCTTCCTCCAGTTTTACCTAAAAATTTCGTCAAAGATTTTTCTGGTTTTTTGGTAGTAAGATCACTAAAATCGTATCATATCATGAATCTTCTTGAAGGAGTATATGGTTTATAAGTTTTGATGGCCATTACCTAATTTATAGAGTTTAAAGTTGAATATTTATTGTTTATCTAATAGTTTTTTATAATCACAATTCTATTTTATCTTTTTTATTTAATGTTATTATAGCTTTTTTATGAGATCTTCTAACTAATTTTCTTTGATTCCTTCATTTAAAAGCCACATTAATAATGTTTATTCCAATGGGAGTTACATTGTAAATATATTTTATAGCTTGTTTTACATCGTTTTTGTTTGCACTTTTATGAACTTTAAAAAAATATTGATTATTTGTTTCTTGCAGTTTATAAGTCTTTTCTGTAACATTAGGTCAAAGTATAATATCATAAGGAGATAGTTTTTTTAGAGCCTTGGTTTCCATGTTTTTTTTTGCTCTCCTTTGTAATTTTTCTCTATATGTCATAAATCAAAGTTTTTAAAGTATAAAGTTGTACATTATATGCAAGATGGTTTTTTTATTTTGTATTTATTTTGTTTAATGCTGATTCTAAAAATAATATTTTATTGTACTCCAATAAATCTTTTGGATTTAAGTAATCAGCCAATAAATACTTTACATTATTTAAGTTTCTAAATGACTTTATTAGGTTGATATTTTTTTCATTTAAAACAAATAAGGTCTTTTCTTTGTTTAATCATATGTTGGTTAAAATATTTAGTGCTTCTTTTGTTTTTGGCTCTTTCATCTCAAAGTCTTTCAATCAGATAATGTTTTTATCTTTTGCTTTTAGTGTCAGAATCCCACTTAAAGCTAGTTGTCTAGACTTTTTGTTCATAGATTTTGTATAATTTCTTTCGTTTCTAGGTCAAAAAACCACACCACCGCCTATTCTAATAGGTGATCTTCTGTCTCATACTCTAGCATAACCAGTTCCTTTTTGCCTGTAAAGTTTTTTACCAGAACCTGCAACTTCTCATCTTGTTTTTGTGTGAGCGATGGGATTACGCGCATTACTTGTTTGTAACAAATAATACTCGTGTATCAGATTATAATTTATTTTATCTTCTGAAAATATCTCATTATTTAATTTCAAAGTAGAGATTTTTTTTCATGTTTTGTCGTATATATCTATAGTATATCACATTTTTTGGCATAACTACATAATAAATGTTTGCTTATTTAAGCAAATATTTGAATGAATGAATTGTAGGATCCGGGAACTGAACCCTTTAATATTAATAGTTGTTCATTATTTTCTATTATTCTATCTATTATTTCTACGGATTTAATTGTAACTTTTTCATATCACATATGTCATGCATGGGGGCGTCATTTTTGAACTCTTCTAGGCTTTCTGTTTCATAAGGCTCATACTTGCCTATGAAATTTGGATCAACGAGTTTTTGGTCATCCCCTCAGGTGAAATCTTTTCATTGCTCATTGAAATCATTTCCCTTTAGAAGTTCAAACCAAGTTAACCTCCTTTACGCCTTCCAATAAATTAATGTCCAAGATAGATCATGATTTGTAAGTGTCCAAAAAATTATCATCTATATTGTTGAACTCAACAGTTATAGAATATTTAACTTTTTGTCACTTTTCTTTGTTTGTTTCTTTTTTGTTTACTCAAACAATAGCAGCAGAATATCAATCCTTCTCTACTGTTTTGTATCTTAATAATTCCTGTGGTAATACTTTTAATATGGTTACTGGTATCATTTTTCAGTTTTTCCAAACTCTGGTCATTTCTTTTTTGGAAACAATTAGTCATGCTCTATTCATAAGTAGAAATTTTATTCATTAATTAAAAGGAAGGCGTTGGAGATTTTAAAAATATTTTGAGTTTGATTTAAAATACTTTTATATCTACCAAAACACCAACTGGTATAGATAGATTTTGTAGATTTTCCATTGTTTTAGGTCACATTTCTGTAACATCCAACATTCTAGAATAAGTCATCCTTTCAAATTGTTCTCTAGAATCTTTAAATTTAAAGTTTGATCTTAAAACAGTATAAAGTTTCCTTTTTTTTGGTAAAGGAATTGGTCATTTTATTTCTGCTCAGGATCTTACTAAAAGTCCAACAACTTTTCAAACCGAAGATTCCAGCATTTTTACATCATAACTTTTTAATTTTATTCTTAATTTTGGTTTTAATTCTTTTTTTTCTTTTTTTGCCATGAGAACAATTTTTTAAAGTTTTAAATTAGTTGATTTTTGTAATAACTCCAGCACCAACAGTTCTTCCACCTTCTCTGATAGCGAATCTCAAACCTTCATCCATAGCTACTGGATATATCAACTCTACATCTATTTTTGCGTTATCACCAGGCATAATCATTTCTGTGCCAGACTTTAAATTAATTGATCCTGTAACATCAGTAGTTCTCAAGAAGAATTGTGGTCTGTATCCTGACATAAATGGAGTATGTCTTCCTCCTTCTTCTTTTTTCAACACATATACTTCAGCTTCAAATTTGTTGTGCGCTTTTACTGTTCCTTTTTTACATAATACTTGACCTCTTTCTATTTCTTCCTTGTCTATTCATCTTAATAATAATCCAACATTCATACCAGCATCAGCTTTATCAAAAGCTTTATGGAACATTTCTACTCCAGTTACAACTGTAATTTTTGGCTCCTTACCTAATCATAACAATTCTACTTCATCGTTAACTTTAACGGAACCTCTTTCTATTCTACCTGTAGCAACAGTTCCTCTACCCTTGATAGAAAACACATCTTCAACTGGCATCAAGAAATCTTTGTCAACTTCTCTAACAGGAACAGGAATATAAGAATCTAGTGCAGCCAAAAGATCTTCTATAGGTTTTGCTGCAACAGGATCAGAAGGATTTTCTGTAGCTTTAAGAGCAGACCCTCTAATGATAGGGGTGTTTGCTCCATCAAACCCATTTTGAGTAAGAATGTCTCTAATTTCTTCTTCTACTAGATCCAACATATCTGGATCATCAACCATATCAGCTTTGTTTACAAACACTACGATTTTTGGAACATTAACTTGTTTAGCCAAAAGAACGTGTTCTCTAGTTTGAGGCATTGGTCCATCTGTACCAGCCACAACTAAAATAGCTCAATCCATTTGTGCAGCACCAACAATCATATTTTTTACATAGTCGGCATGTCCTGGACAGTCAATATGAGCGTAGTGTCTTGTTTCAGTTTCGTATTCAACATGTCTTGTGTTGATAGTAATACCTCTTGCTTTTTCTTCCGGAGCATTATCAATTTCTGCATAGTTTTGCGCCTTAGCAAAACCTTTAGCAGCAGAAACAGCAGTAATAGCTGCTGTTAGTGTTGTTTTACCATGATCAACATGACCAATGGTACCAACATTTACATGAACTTTATCAGCCATAATTATAAATATAATTAAATAAAATAATTTGTTTGTTTTTTAGTTTTTAGGTTGCGTACTTGTAGTGATTTTGTTTTTAATTTCAAGAGTAAATTAAAAAAAAACCTAATTTCTCCAAATCTGATAGTGAACATACAACACTCAATGGCTGTGTACCACCATTTTGGTAAGAAACTTATTACTACAGATAATTAATTCCAGGTTGGAATCACTGTATCGTGCAGTTTAATTTTTTGTTTACTTTCCAGCAGATTACTTTTTTGTTTTAATTTCGGGGATGCGGGACTCGAACTCGCGACCCCTTGGTCCCAAACCAAGTACTCTAGCCATCTGAGCTAATCCCCGAATACTGTCTTTTTAATTTAGTTGGTGGGCATACATGGATATTATTGGTGGACAGGTCCGCGCCTTTGTCGGCAGACAGACTTGAACCCTCCGACCTTCCCGATAAATCGGGACGCTCTAAGTGATTAAATTAACGATAATTTGTCACAATGGTGGGCATAGGTGGACTTGAACCACCGACCTTCCCGATAAATCGGGACGCTCTAAGTAATTAAGTTAACGATAATTTGTCACAATGGTGGGCATAGGTGGACTTGAACCACCGACCTCATCCTTATCAGAGATGCGCTCTAACCAACTGAGCTATATGCCCTCAAAACCTGTAAGTTTATCAAGTTTATAAGTTTCTAAAGTTGAATATTTTTTAGTTTAATTTGCCGGGAGGCAGAATCGAACCACCGACACAAGGCTTTTCAGGCCTCTGCTCTACCTCTGAGCTACCCCGGCATGTAAGGATACTTTACTTCAATTTTACTGTGACCGACACATCCCGATTTATCAGGACTGTCTCTACTCCTGTACTTCGCTATGCTCTGTGGGACAAGCTTCTGAATTATCTCAGCATAGGAATTTGGTGTATTTTTGTGATTTTAGGTCGAGAGAAAGCCTCATTTGTTTTATAAATTTCTCTTGACCCAAAAACATCAACTGGACGACCTTATAAAAAAATAAGATTTAATTTCAAGATAAAATTAATCCTCCTAGAAATAAGAAAGTTTTAGTTCATGTTTTTTCTCATTCTGGTTCTTAGCCGACCAGAAATTGGTACTTGAACCATTTCGGAGCCTCCAGAAGGTGTTCTAATGTATCTGTATCCATCTGGATCAACTCTAAGTTTTGTTTCTCGGCAAATTTTTCTTCATCTTATAAATCGGTTGTATTCTGATCATTTAGGGTTTTTAAATACTCAAACTACTCAAAGTTCTTTTGCTTCTTCAAGTTCTAGCTTTCTTTTTGGATACTCAAATCTTTTGAGTCATTTTAGTCTTTGTGCTTGTTTTTGTTGTTGTGCTTTTTTGGCTGCAATTCATCTTTTGTTTGTCCTACTTGCCATTACATTAAAGTTGAAAGTTAAAAGTTTGTAAAGTTAAAAGCTTGTAAAGTTATTTTACAATAATAAAGCTTGTTGCAAGTATATATTTTGTCGCTTGGATTTCAAGCTTATATCGTAAATTGTCAGTCTTTATATATTACTTTTTTGCTTCAGTCCTGTAAGGTTGCTGTTACAGTTCTGTTTGTAGTGGAGATTATATCTACATGTTCAGCAGAGGTATTTAAACCAATGGACTCTTTGAATTTTGGGTTGTCTAGTTTAGAAATATCACCGTTATAACATTCATCAAAAGCTTTTCAAAGTGCTATATGAGTGTTTCAATATTTTCATCCAACATTTTCATCGTAAAGAGTTTCTCACATAAATTTGGTAATTCTAGAAGTTCTAGCATCTGTTAAACTAAATTCTCCAACATATTCCATTCATGGAATTTTTATCATATCTTGAAATAGTTTGTCGTTTTCTTTGGCGCTTGCTTTTACTATTTTTCAATCTTTAAATTCTATTTCAATTCATTTTATTAAGCTACCATATCTATATAACGGTTGATTAAATCTGATTCGTCCATTTGTTTCTCTTTTGTCTGGAGATGTAAATATTTCAAATGAAGGTATGTTCATTCCATTTCCCGCTTTCCAGCGTCTATCTTTTCCAATTTTGATGTTTAAATCTACATCTTCTCCTTTTATGTGTAAGTATTCTATTTGTAATTTATCTAATTTGTCTTTTTCTTTTATCATCCAACTATTTATTTCTTTCCATTTTTTTACGGGATTTTTTTTATCCAAAAAGCAGGCTTGAATTATTTGGTCTCGATATGCTTTTAAACTTAGTCAAACTTCTTTTGCCATTGCTGGAGTTCCAAAAAGTCCTACTGTCCAGGAAAAGTTTTTTTCTCTTTCTTTTTTATTTAAAAGCTCTTTGTACGGATAGTTTGCTTTGATTCTCATCATAATTTTTTTTGGTTCAATTCATTTTAGTTCGTGTTTGTCCATTTCTGCTAATATATCTATATGATGAGTCTTAGATTCTATTTCTCATTTTTTGTAAGCATCTGGTAAGAATTGTAATTGCTGGTTTGATGCTAATTCATAAAAATTTTTAGCCACTCATTCAGCCATATATTTCATAATTGGATGTCATCCAGCCTTTAAAATTGTTTCTTGAAGTGGAATGTAAAATGCTTTTGCTGATTCTGGAATATATACAAAAACTACATCTCATTTTTTGATTCATTTTCCGTTTCGTAGAGCAAAATTTACCAAAACATCTGCATATTTATTTAATATTTCTATGCTAGGAGAGAACATGGAGTTGAAAGTTTTTAAAGTTAAAAAGGTAATAGTCGATAGTCAATAGTCACTAGTCGTTAGTCAATAGTCAATAATTGTTAGTCTTTAGTTGTTGATTATTCATTATAAGTGATGTAATAAGCCACGAACGGGGATCGAACCCGTGACCTTTCCCTTACCATGGGAATGTTCTACCAGCTGAACTATCGCGGCAAGGTTTTATTTCAAAAAAACATTTTTTGATATGTGATTTTCTGATATTGATTTTGTGTGTTTTTTCAAGAACATTTAATTTGACCAATAAATTGCAATTTAAAATTTGACAGGATATTTTTTTTGATTATACTATGTATATAGTAATTTTTTTATTTATTGATATTATTTTAATGAGTATAGAGGTACTTGAAAAAAAAGATAAAAATATAGAGCAATATATAGATCCCGAACATAAAGTAAATATTATAAAACAGGGTAAATGAACTGTGTGAGAATTTTTAAGTAATTTTGGTATATTTGAAGAAAGGCATGAAGAAGTAAAGGAAGAAAAGAGGTTTGAAGAAATAAAAGAAAGAAAGAAATCTGTAGAGGCAAGAGAAGAAAAAGAGTTGGAAGAAGGAAAGTGAGAAAAGAAGTTGGAAGATAAAAATGAAAGGGAAAAGATAGAACAAAAGGATTGATGATTTTTTAAAAAATTATTTTCAAGGAATAAGAAAAATGATGAAAAAGATGAGAATAAAGATTGAGAACAAAAAGAGAGTAGTTTTGAAAAAGAAAATCTTACTAAAGATAAAAAAGAGAAACCAGGTTTTTTTGCTGGATTGAGAAAAATTGTGAAAAATGTTAAAGAAATTGCCAAAGATTGAAAAACTGAATGAAAATTAAGATGAAAAGAGTTAAAAAAATCTGAGTCAAATGAAGGTACTCTAGAATCAAAAAATCCAAACCAAAAATTGCTGGATGGATTTGCAAATGGACATTCTGTAAAAAGTGTAGAATATAATAAAACAATAAGACCTATAGAGTTATTGAAAAATGCTAAGGAAATTAATGAAGAATCTCCAGATACAGGTAAAAATGATGTGCGTATTTTTGGACAAAAAGAAAATCCTGATGAAAAATTTCAAGAAAAAAAAGAATAAATTTTTATAATATTTTTTGAGTGATTAATTATTTTTTATAAATACATACTATATCATAAATTTTGTTTTATGGTTGGCTAAGTGTATATAATATAGTAAAAATTTTGGCATTTATTTATTTTTGAATAAAATTGATAGTGTGTTAAAGTTTTATTATTTTATTGCAAACATGGCAAACCAAAAGGATTATGTTAGGGATATAGAAAAAAAAGACAATTTGGCCTCTAATCTAAAATCTCTCGAATGAATAGATAAATTTGATTTTAAACATTTTGATGCAGAAGTTGAAAAATCTTTTCAAGATTTTTTGGAAGATAAAAAAAATCAATTTACTACAGCAACTACGAAAGAGGTGTTGGAGCCGGTATTTAATGGCTGGTTGGATAAAGAGTTTGGTGCACTTGATTCTTTTAAAGAAAAAGAGATTGCTAAACAGATTATTGTACCTACAACTTTTGAATTACAGAATTTTAAAACATTAGTTGAGTTAGAAATTTTTCAAACTCAAGTTATTAATGCAAAAATGGAAACTGAGAAACAAGTAAATTTGGATTTGATTGGTGTTGGCGATTTAACATTAAAACTATATCGTTGATTAGATCAAAGAAAAAATGAAGTGATTGAGGAATTGAATAAAAATTTTAAAGATCGCGATACAGTTATTTGATTTATAAAAGAGTGAAATGTGGAATCTATTAGAAGGCTACAATGTATGCTTGTTGGTTTGAACTATGAAAAAGGTAAGTTGCAAACAAATGATTTCATGAAAAATCCATGAACTGATGGATTGTTTTGAACAGAGACTTTTGATGCACTAAAAAATTATATAAACAATAATCCTGTATCAGAAGGTGCTGGGGATCAAAATTCTAGTGTGGAAAATGCGACAACCACCACTGCTTCATTTTGAAGTGCTGACATTGTTGGTACTAGTATTGGTAAAACTCCAAATGTTGGTACTGGTAATTCTGGGGTTAATAATATTGATGCTACTAAATCTTGACTAGATACTTGAGTAGAAATTGATAAAAAAGATATGGTTTTTGAATGTAAAATGGATGAAAAGGTTGATTTAGCAAGTGTCCCAAATGGTACTACATTTGAAGTAATTCCTCCATATAGTTTTGATGATGCTAAAAATATTCCAGTAACGCTTTTAGACGGGAAATTACAATATGAATGAAAATTTACTGGACAAGATAATTTTACTATAGTGGTAAAGGATGGAGGCTGAAAAGAGATATATAGAAAAAATATGACAGTAAATGTAGAAGAGGATGAAATTTGGAAAGTGGATATTAATAAGTATGAAAGTTTGCTTACAAAAGCAGAAAAAGAGATAAAGGATATAGAAAAAAATGGTAATAAGAAAGAAGATATTGAAAAAAGAATTAGAGAAATAAAGACTGAATATAAAGATAATTTAAAAAAGATTGAGGACTTAAAAGAAAAAAATGGAGAGAAAGAAGAAGTGCAAAAATTATCTGATAGAAATAGTGAAATAGAGGCTATTACAAAAGCCTTAGTTTTGAAGGAGGCAGAGATACATATGAAAGAGTACTTAAATAATTCTTGGGAAATTTTAGAAATTAAGTTAAATGAAAATTGTGATTATTATTTTGGTGGAGAGTATATTTCTCAAAAAGAATTTATGAAAAGATTGGGATCAGAAAGAAAAAAAATTGATTTATCAAGAACAAGATTTGTAAATTTTGATGTAGAGCTGGATAATTATGATTCAATAGATAAATATTTGATAGATGAAAAATCGGATAAAAGAAACTTTACAATAAAGGATCTTATTTTAACCGATGATAAAAATTTTGGAAAAGGAATAAAGGTAGCAAAAAATCAAGAAATTCAATATAAAGCGGAAAGATACTTTTGATCTTGATCTGAAAAAATAAAAAATGTTCAGAGAGAGAAGCGTGCTTTAAAAAGAATTTTGTGAATTAAAGGTTTGTTTGGGCGGGGATGAACACATGATGATTTGAGTATTTCTACTCTTGATTATAATACAAATAATCCTGCTCTCTTGGAGAGAAGAAATCTTAGAAAATTGAAAAAGATTCTCTTGAATACATATAAAAACAAAGATGTTTCTATTCAAAATATGTTTTACGATGTATCCAGAGATTATGATCTTGCTATCCCACCTAGACCTTCACAAGATAAAGATAAAAATAAACAAGAACTTTTTGGGTTATATAAGATGTACAGAGAGGATCAAAATTGTGGAGATTATTACAAAAAAGTTATGTGATTGTTGGAAAATTATTTTCTTAGGTGAATAGATGGGTTTCATGTTATTGATGAAGAGAACAACAAAGTTTTATTTAAAAATTTATACGAAAGAGAAGCAATTTGAAGAGCTGATGGACTTATAGATCCGGATAAGAGAAGACTTGCTGTAAACCATCTGTTTAAGAAATCTACTAGAAAATGAAGCGTTGAATTGATGAACGCTAGTTTTGCTGATAGTAAAGAACTAAAAGAATTAAAAAGAATGGTAAATAAAATAGATTTGTCTACATATCTTACAGATCCAAATGCTAGTAAAAAACATGAAAAATTTACAAAATTATATGATAAGTATAAAAAAAGTAAACAAGGGGATGTTAAAGATGGAAATGGTAATTTCGTAGTAATGTGAGAAAAAGATACTAGTGATTCAAAAGAGTGTTACTATAATGCTGTGTTTGATTTCTTGGCATGAGTTGTTGAGTGAAGACAAGATATAGTCTCTGCTATAAATAGTATGAAAATAATAGACAATTTAGCTGATATTGGTTATGATGAAGATAAAGAAAAACACCGATATGAGAATGAAACTGAAAAGAAATTTGTGATGTTATTGGGAGATTATAATAGAGATGGAAGAGTGGACTTTGGAGATAGGTGATATGTTATGTGATTTACAGTAAAAAATGTTTATAAAAGTGTAAATGTTGATAGAAAATTTTCATCAGATAAGGACAAGATAAAGGCTCCATGGGAAAATCTTATGGATTTTTGTGAGATCTTGATGGAACAAAATGGAGATCTTGCACTTTTGTCAGATGTGAAAAAGTTAAAAGAAGAAGGATGAGAGGATGGCTGATTAAAGGAGATATTAGGGGAGTTTGAAAACAATCCATGACTACTTGGCTATTTCCAAACTACTTTGGCAAATAGTCCTATGCCTATAGACTACATATTTAGATATGGAAAAACCGCACAAGAGGAGTATATAGATTATGTTTTACCACAAGTGGAAAATGGAACTTTTAAAGTTGAAGGATTGGACAACGCTTTTGCTGATCAATATAAAAAATTATTAGAACAGTGATTGGTAGATGATCCAGAAATTAGAGCAGTATTAAAACCGATATTTTATGCTGGAGTTTTGCAAAATTGAGGAATAAGTACTTCTGTTTGAACCTGACTAACTTATGATGCAGGAAAGGCTGGTCAGTTTACTATGAGTTTAGGTGTTTGAAATGTGGCAAAAGATAAAGATCCTGTACTTGGTATAGTTTTTTCATATAATAATTCTGCGAAAATTTGAAAAAATACTAGGTTTAATTTTGGAACATGAATTTGAGCAACAAATAAGTCTTTGTTTTTACCTATGGCTTATGGAACCATTTGAATTACATCTAGATTAAATCCAGGTGTAGATTTAAATTCTTTGAAAGCTAAGTCAGCACATTACTTTTCTACTTGATGAAATTTAACATGGATTCCTGAAGTTTGATTTGGTGGAGGATGATACTTATGACGATCTAGAAATAAAATGGAATTAACAGATGAACAATCTGTTGAAATAAAGAATACTTTAACTGGTACAAATGGTGTTTTATATAAGTCATTAGCATGAGTGGATTTAACAAAAGATAAAGAAAATATTATTTCTGGTATAAAACAGAACTTGGCTAAGCAATTTTATAATAAATCCTTGAATGATTTAAAAGATAATGAGCATAAATTAATTTCTAAAGTTGCAGAGAATTTGTATAAGTGAATTTCCTATTATGGTGCTTGATTAAGTTTGAAAGAAAATGATCCAAAGCTTACAGCAATTGTACATGAAGTGGCTGAAGCCTATGCAATACAATGGAAAAATGATACAAAACTTGATGCTACTAAATGGCACTTGAGTGGCGCTGGAATCTCTATTCAAATATTGGCTAGATATATTCCTGTTATATCACTAGTAGAGTTTTCAAAATATAAAAACCTATATTCTAAAGAAACAAAACAAAGTCATGCTAACTATTATGAAAAATTAGTTACAGGAAGATGAATGAATGAGATGGAGGGAGAAAACTTTTCTTTGGATTGATATATTACAGAAAATGGAGTAAATTATTTAAATGCTAAATTGGGAATAGCCCATCCTGATGTTTTGACTCCTGATTTGGATATAAAACTAGAGCCAATGACAGAAAATGCTGATGGAAGAGCTGTAAATGTCTTATATATTCCGTTGGATTTAATAAAGTATGCAAATATAAATGTAGATTCTAAAGTAGTTAATTATACTAAAATAGTAGATAATAAATATTTACTTGTGCCTGCTAATGCAAAAATATGATTGATGGATTATAGTAGATTAAATAGTGCTAGATTTCATTTATTTATATGAGATAATAAAGCAAAATTAGATGATATTCAGGTGGGATATGATATGGAAGATTATCAATGAGATCCAACAAAGTATGAGTGAAATGTAGAAGCAAAAATTATTGTAGAAAAAGAATATGTTAATAATCAAATAATAAAACTTAAAAATGATGTTAGAGAACAATGATATGTAGAATATACTTTACCGATTAAAGAATGTTTTGAAGTAGAAAATTGAAAAGCTATTTTTGAATTGGAAGAAGGTATATGAAAACAATGTGTGAATGTTGGTGGTAATAATTCTTTGATAACAATAGAATGAGATAGTTTAATTATGCCACAAACTGGGACACTTACCATGATTAGGCAAAGTAACGATAAGTATTATTTCTATTATAAATCTAATCCAGCAGAAGATTTAGTGTTAGATTATCAATTAGGAGCAGAATTGACTGCGGGAACTCCAGACAGTAATGCTACAAGTATAGAAATGATTGATGGAATGAGTTGGAAAAGAGAAACCAAAAGCTTTGCAAACATAGACATTTTCTTAGAATCTAATGAGATAGATAGATTGTTTGATGGTATAGAAAAAGGCCTTTCAAGGATGGATAATAATGTTCCGTCTATATATTGACAATTTATGGCAGAATCATTTACTACTTTGGAAAAAACTGTTATTGAAGAAGAAAATTATGAAAAAGCTTTTGGTAGTTTACAGGAAATACTTAAAAATAAAAAAAATAATTTTAGTGATCCAATTTATGATAATTTGAGAACAAAAATAGAAGGAACAGTTACTTCAGAAGAAAAAATTATGATAGTTGATGGGTTTAAGTCTATATTTGCTTATCATACCATGCTTTCTGAAGGTTGAGTTAAAACTCACAACTGACAACAATTGACATACTTTTTTACTAAAAGAGGGACTCATTATAAAGAGCTGTATTGATACAATAAAAATATTAGATTTCCGTTGGAAAATACTTACAGAGATAGTTTATTTAACGATTTTAGGTCACAAAAGACACTTGAAAGAAGGAAAGAAAAAAATCTTTTTGGAATGACGGCCTTTTATCATCAGAACAATAAAGAATGAAGATGATATTCTATGACACAAATGTGAGCTACCAATGTTTTGTGAATAAAGAATAGTCCTAACTCGTGAATAAAGAGAATAGAAGATAAAGACTTATCTGCTACACAAGAATGGTTTTGGGGTAATTTAGATAAGACAATTCCACATAAAGAAATATTGAAAAAGACATTACAAAAACAAATTAATATTGATGGCTTGGAATTAACAGATGATAATTTAAAGAATCTGTTGTTATGAAAATCTATTGACATTTTGGATCAAAAAGTTAGAATTAAGCTTGATCTAGAATATGTGTTTTATTTATTATGAGAGTGTGCTAATGAGTCTATTGGTATAAATCTAGAATGAATTGAAGTTTCAATAAAGATTGAAGATGGTAAATTAGAAAGTGGTGGTGTTGATGGGAAAACTGATTTAGAAAATATTAATGAAAATTGACATCGAAGAGTTGTAGTAAAAGGGAACAAACATTATGGTTCTAATTTAAATACAAGTGGAGCTATAGCTAATACTGAAGATGCCTATGCTACAAAACAAACTTTTGGTGTAGTAACATCTTATACGAAGTTATGAGAGCCTGGAGATGATCCTTGGTCGGATCCAGAGGACCCAGTAGAGCCTGGAGATGATCCTTGGTCGGATCCAGAGGACCCAGTAGAGCCTGGAGATGATCCTTGGTCAGATCCTAATTCACCTTAATTGAATCTAAAAGATGGTCCTAGTATTTGGGATATGGAAACTTTGATGCCCAATTAAAATATTTAGAAAATAATATATTATTAAAATGAAAAAATTTATCGCAATTGTATTATTTGTGTTGTTTATTATTGGCTTTGCCAAGGCTGGTAATATTTCTACAAATAACATGTCATCTATTTATAATTCGTGTAATTCAAATGAATCAAAAGATGTGTATTATTATTTGGACAATGGGGTAAATAGTTTAACTAGAAATCCTTATGATGTTTTTTGAAACACTTTAGATTCTTTGATATCTTTAAATACCTTTGTAGAACTCTGGCGTAATGGTAACGTTTTGACTAATTGTAGCGATTGGAATAGGGTTAGTAATGCTACAGTTGCAAATGATCCGAATTGAGTTTTGGCTGTGCAAAATTATGATGGCTGTACATTTAATAAACCAAATTATCTTAAGTATTCCAATCCAAATAAAATAGATGCACAAATTCATTTTAATATAAAATATCATAAAGTTTTTGCTTGAGCACCGCACAGTACTAAGAATAAATTTTTTTATAAGGATTATTGACAAAATGATTGGACATGTTATCCTGCCTGAAATACGGTTTCTCATTATGATTCTTGTCCAAAGGTAACAGTAAAGTATTGAGTTCTCAATTCACATATCTGAGAATGTTTGAATTATAGAATTTTTTGGTGTGGAGATGGAATTTTAAATAGACCGGGTGGAAGTACGAGTTATACGAATGGGACTTATGTAGAGGAGTGTGATCCAAATGATCCAACTCATGCTGGTCGATGAAACGCATGATGTAGCAACACATGTAAAGCTGTTACACAAGAAGCTCCTACTTGTTCTTTATCTATAAGTTCTCTACAAAATTCTACCTATAAAGTGAGTTGGACAGTAAATTGAAGTTTTAATCCAACTCAAATAAATATTCAACCTCTTTGATTTTCGCCTAATTATAAAAGTGTACATACAAATGTCGGTAGTTTTAATACCGTAGCTCCAAGTGGATACTATGGACCTTTTTCAGCTACTATGAGTGTTGCTAATACTGCTGGCTCAAATACTTGTATTATTGTTTATAATATTCCTCAACCTGAGCTAAAAGTTTGTTGAGATGGGAAAGTAGATCGGCCAAATGATAATGGAGTTTATGAACAATGTGATAATGGGCCTAATTTTGGAAACGGCTGTAATAATCAATGTCAGTTGGTGACTCCTAATTGTAATTTGACTGTAAACCCTGTTCTTTGAATTCTTTGATATCCAACAGCTTTTACTATGACCACAACCCCTTGGGCGATTACAGATTTTTTGAATCTTTGAGATACTTTAGCTTGATGAACACCTAATATAATTTATCCTACAGGATGATATGTGGAATATGTGTACCCTAAAATTTGAGATTATACTGTTGTTTATGGAGCTAAAAACAACTATCCTGGTGCGGTTGCAACATGAGTCACTAGACCTATAGTATTGTGTACTGGTGAAGTCCAAATAATGTCTGGATGTACTATAACTTCTACTCCACACATTATAAAGTTATGAGAAATTGCAAAAATCTCTTGGCAAATTTGGCCAGACTTTAATATTCCAGCATTTATGGTAGTTAATCCTGCTTTGCTGGGGCCATGGCCACATAATATTTACTATAATACTTGAGAAGTTTTTGTGTGACCAAATATAAGTCATACTTGAGAATATACTTTTTCAATAAATTCTCATACGATATATGGTCAAGCATTTTCTTGTACTGGGGTTTTGAAAGTTTTACCATCAGTTTCTCCTGGTGAACTAGGGATTACAAAGACCCTTTTGAATACAGGGCAGTTTAGTTCTGGGGATTATGTTGGGTTTAAGATACAATTAACAAATATTGGTTCGTGAGTGTTTACTAATGCATATATAAGGGATCTATTACCATCATCATTGAAGTTGATATCTCATACAATTCAATGAATATCTTTACCATATAAAAGTGGTCAGTGGTTGAGTGGATGAAATTGGGTGTTTGAATATTCATGATTTAATTTACAGCCATGACAGAGTGCGATAGTGTATTTGACCTGACAAGTTAGAACTGAGCCATCTATGTTTGGTGGTATGGTGCAAACAAACTGGGCATTCACATCATGAGCAATGGCCTCAGCTTCATTTCTACTGAAACCAACTTTTCCTGGTGAACTAGGGATTACAAAGACTCTTTTGAATACAGGGCAGTTTAGTTCTGGGGATTATGTTGGGTTTAAGATACAATTAACAAATATTGGTTCGTGAGTGTTTACTAATGCATATATAAGGGATCTATTACCATTATCATTGAAGTTGATATCTCATACAATTCAATGAATATCTTTACCATATAAAAGTGGTCAGTGGTTGAGTGGATGAAATTGGGTGTTTGAATATTCATGATTTAATTTACAGCCATGACAGAGTGCGATAGTGTATTTGACCTGACAGGTTAAAGGAGATGCTTCTCCTTATCATACTATAAACTGGGCATTTACTTCGTGAGCTTATGATACTGCCTATTTTGCACTAAAACCGCAACCAGCAATACAAAAATATCAACGTGTTGGAAATATTCCGTTTACTACAGGGAATATAAATATTAAAGCTGGGGATTTGATAACATATAAAATTGATTTTGCAAATCTTTGAGTTGGTAATGCTATGTGAGTTCGTATTGTAGATCGTATGCCTTTGTGTATTTCTTATTTGTCATCTAGGATTATGGGAGTTAATAAAGCAAAATTTGCTCAAACCAAAGATAGTAGCGGAAGGTATATTATAGAATATTCAGGATTTAATCTTAGTCCTGGACAGGCATGATATGTGATTATTACGGGTCAGTTAGTGGATTCTGTAGCCTGTAGTGCATATACACATTTTGTAAATAATTCTTATATATATTTTTATAATCCGATGAATGTCTTAGTTTCCAGTACTACTGCACATAGGACACAAAAATCTATTGTTGTTTTGACAAAGGATTCTGATCCTGATGTTCATTTGTTATGAGATGATAAATTGTTTGAAATTACAGTAAAGAATCAATGACCAAATAAAATATCAGAGATTGTTTTACAAGATATTTGGCCAAATCCAGCTTGTATTTCATATGTAGCTTGGACAGGTACTGCTGGATTAGTTAAAGATTCTACAAGTTTGGTTTGGAGTTATCCTAGCTTGGATTCAGGAGAAACTTTAACCTTATACATATCTGGACATATTTCAGATGATTTAAGCTGTATAAATCCAGAATATATTAATAAGGTTCATTTAAAATATACCGAATTATGAAAAAATTATACAGATCAGGCTGATTACTATTTTTCAGTAGTTTGAGAAGAAAAAGCTTTGTGTGACCGTATTACCACTGGTGGAATTATTATAATAAATGATAATTATCAATGATCTAGGAGATTTACATGTTACTCTCAAAATGGAGTACTTGCGGATGAGATAGTATTAAATTGTGGAAATGGAGTTGTTAAAACTGGTTACAATGCATCATCGTTTACAGAATCTTGTAATTATGTTTATGACCCAAATGCTTGAGTAACTTGAAACACTTATAATGTAAGGTGTTATGTGGACAATCATACTAGAAACGAATGTAAAACTGCTGTTCTTTTGGATCCTTGATATGTAGGTGTTTGTGGAAATGGAACTTTGGATATAGGAGAAGAATGTGATTTGTGGACAAATGTAAATTTGATATCTAATAGAATAAAAATATGAAATTATTTAGATCTTGATCACAATTATTTAGCTTGAATTTATGGTAACTGAAATTATTATTGTAAGGAATGTAGAATTAGAAAGTATCCTACTAATGAATTTGTTTATCAACCACCTCAGTGTTTGGGGGTAAACTGATCAATTTCTTTGATGGAAAATGAGTTGATGCCATTTTGGTGGAGATTGTGGAAGAGGCAAGAACAGTTTGTTACGAATTATAACTGTTCAAATATAGATGATGATGAGATTATAACCTATATAGACAAAAACTCGATGAAATGTACTTTCTCTGTATATGATTGAAATAAGCATAAACAAATAAATGATAATCCGTTGCATACATTTATTACAGATTGTTATGAAAAAAATAATTCAGTAATATTTAATTATTTTGAAAAGGCATATAAAATTGATTTTACCAAGGTTGCTGGAACTTATGTTTTTAATACGATAGTAATGTTTGATGGGGCGGTTGATACTTATTGAGAATATAAATTAGTTTTGGAAAAAGTGGATTACAATTATTGTGATCCTGCAACCAAAAATTGGAGAGCGGGAAGAACTTATAAGTGAATTTGTGAAGTGGATTTTGCACTAACTAGGCCATATATTATGCAAATAAGCACTTTTGGAATAAGTCCTGTAGCTACTAGTGCAGACTTTTTGAAAGATTTTTATGATATGAAGTGAGAGAAGTTGATAAAATCTACAGATATTGAAGAGACTATGTCAGTAGATTCTGCGACATATGGATTTGATAGTGAGGTGGTGAATCAGATGAATAGTTTTAAAAATAAATATAAATCTTTGGCTATTGCGGTAGATGGAAATTTTAAGGTAAGAGATAATGTTAGAATTAACGATATATTTGGTAATTCAACTGTGAAAAAAGTTCCAAATCAAATGATCTTTTTTGTAGAATGAGATGGTCAGTTAGTGTTGAAAAAAATGACAGAATACTTTCCATCTGTTCCATTTACTGTATATATAGATTGAATGGATGTTTTGGTGGAGTGATCTATTACTACAAACGGAATGATTATCACAACAGATAAAATTTCTTTTGAAGATGATGGTGACAAAGACTATTGTGAAGAAGGAGGGCAAGTAGTAAATGGAATATTTATTGCACAATGATGATTTGATTCAAGAAGTCGAACTAGGAATACAAGTAAAAATCAAGAACGATGTCCTCGGGGTAATTTACATGTAAAATGAGTTTTGATAGGTGATGATATAGATAATTTGGTAAATAATAGAAGATCTCATTTAAACGATTGGTTTACTGTAAAAAGTAGTTCACCATCAGCTATTAAAAGGGAAAGAAAAAGAGAAATATTCGAATGAGCTGCGTTGTTAATAGAATATAATCCTACTTTATGGACACAATTGCCTCCATGAGCAGATTCATTTACAGAGATTTTGGATGTGTATAGAAAATAAATTTATTACAATATTAAGTAAGGAACAGTGAAAAACTGTTCCTTTTTTGAAATGTTTTTTAATGCTATGTTTTTTATTTTTTAAAAGTATGAAAAGTTATACTTGTGTTTAAAATAGTTAATGGACTTTGATTTAATGAGAAAACTTTTTTTACATTTTGACTTGATTTTTGTTTTTATTTTTTTATACTGATCTCACATGATGACATTTAAATGTCATTTTAATTTTTTTAGAAAATGACGAATATGCCTACAATTAACCAATTAATTAAAAATTGAAGAAAAGCTAAAAAAAAGAAATCAAAATCGCCAGTTTTGCAATTTTCTATCAACAAATTAAAAAATAATAAAAAAGTGGAAATGCCTTCTCCTTTTAAGAGATGAGTTTGTTTAAAAGTTTGAGTAATGGGACCAAAAAAGCCAAATTCGGCTCAAAGAAAATTTGCAAAAGTTAGGCTTTCCAATGGAGCAGAAGTTTTGGCGTATATTCCAGGTCAATCTCATACTTTACAAGAACATAGTGTTGTTTTGGTAAAAGGATGAAGAGTAAAAGATCTTCCTGGAGTGAAATATCATATTATGAGAGGGAAATATGATGCAAATCCTGTTCCCGAAAGAAAACAAGGTAGATCCTTGTATGGAGTAAAAAGATCAAAGAGTTAAAAAGTTTATCAAGTTCATAAAGTTTGCTTATTTTGTGATAATAATATAGCGGGGCGAGATTTGTAAAGTTTAAGTTAGTATATAAATATTTTTAATTAAATTATATTTGTGATAAATGGTAGCAAAATTAAATAAAAAAGCTAAAGTAGTATTACCGAGTTCCAATGAAAAATTGGACAAAATTATAAATTATCTTATGAAAAATGGTAAAAAATCTGTGGCCAAGAAAATTTATAA
Source organism: Patescibacteria group bacterium (assembly GCA_022705745.1). Lineage (GTDB taxonomy): Bacteria > Patescibacteriota > Gracilibacteria > Absconditabacterales > Absconditicoccaceae > JALOAF01. The sequence continues at coordinate 32,881 of JAKJDW010000005.1, read as the reverse complement.
TGATATGTTGAAAGATATTAAATCTAGCTGACATATGAATCCTCAAATAGTCGTAGAAACGGCAATAGAAAATGCTTCTCCTTTGATGATGGTTAAATCAAAAAGATTGGGGGGTTCTGTTTATCAAGTCCCAGTAGAGGTAAAACAAAACAAAAGATTATTTTATGCTATGAGATGGATATTGGATGCAGTTAGATCAAAGAGCTGAAAGCCTATGTACAAAAAATTATCGGAAGAAATGTTGGCAGCTTATTCTAACCAATGAGCGGCTGTTAAGAAAAAAGAAGAAACTCATAAAATGGCAGAAGCCAACAAAGCATTTGCTTATATGGCAAAATATGTCAATTAATTGTTCTATATAAAATTATACTTTAAAATTTAAACTTATTGTAATATGTGAGATACGAGTGGAAGAAAAATAAAACGTTTTTTGGTTGGACTAAATTGGAAAAAGAAAAAGTCTAGACAAAAATATAAGAAGGCTATTGAACGGTACATTTTGGTATTAAAAAAAGAATCTGTTTGATGAAAAACTAAACGAACAAAAGACACCAAACAAAGAGCTTTGGCTAGATTAAAAAAATATTGAATTACGATGAATCAGGTTAAAGAAGCTTTGGATAGAAAATGATTAAATGATTTATCTTCTAAAATAGTAGCGTAATGTGAAGATTAAAAACGATGGGTAAAAAAAAGTTAAATAAAGCTCTAAGTAGAGTAGAAAAGGTTGTGATTATGGATACTAGAAAAATGTTGGAGCAACAAAAAAAATGGAAAGCTAAAGTTGTTAATAGTAAAAAATAGTTTTGTAATAAATATAGTTTTTTTATTAGTTGATAAAAAATAGGTAATGAATTATGAGAGAATAAAAAATATTCAAAAAAAGCATTCTAAGTTTATTTTACCGATAAAATCTGGTATGTTTTTGGAAATTCATGAGAATGTTTGAGAATGAGACACTAAAAGAATTTGGAAATTTAGGGGATTAGTGATCAGGGTAAAAAAGCCTAATCATTTTGACGGAACTTTTACTATTAGAGGGGAAGTCGCTAGAATGACTATAGAAAAGATTTATCCATTGTCTTTCCCTAATTTTGAAAAGGTGATATTATTGGATAATTATAAAATTAGGAGATCCAAATTATATTATATTAGAGATAAAGTTGGAAAGGATGCAAGATTTGAAAGTTTGGTCAAAACTGAAACAAAAGGAATAGATTTATTAGACGGTTTGAGACAAGTAAAAGAAGATACAAAAGTAGAAAAAAACAATGAACAAAAAGTTGTTGAAGAGAAGACTAAAAATGAAGAAGATACTGTTAAAGTTTTTGTTGAAAATAAGGAGAAAGTAGAAGAAAGTTTCAACGATTCTGTGGAAGAAGTTATTGAGGAAAAGGTTGAAGAGATTGTTGAAAAAAAAATTGGAGATAATGCTCAAGAAAAAGTTGAAAATCAAGAAGTTAACGATGCAGATGTAGAGTCAGAAGAACTTTGAGAGGAATAAAATAAAGGATGTTTTTTTAGTTTTTTGAACAAGTTAAATCATGAAATTAAATGTAGAATTTCGCAATATAGTATGAAAAAATGTAAAAAAACTTAGAAGGGAAGATAAAGTACCTGCGGTAGTTTATTCTAAACATTTAGAAAAACCTGTGTCTATATTGTGTGATAGAAATGAATTTGTAAAATTATACAGACAAACTGGATATAGTACTCCAATTACTTTGATCTGAGAATGAATAGACGAATTGGTTTTGATACAAGATATTCAGCTGGATCCTGTTAGAGATCAGGTTGTTCATATTGATTTTTTGTGAATCAAAAAATGAGTGAAAGTGTCAGCAGAGGTTGCTATAGTTATGACTTGAGAAGACCTATCTCCTATAGTAAAATCTTGAGATGCAAGTTTTGAGGTTTTAAAAGATTATTTGTTGGTAAATGCTTTACCAAAAGATTTAGTAAAAGAAATTACTGTAGATGTTTCTAATGTTACTGATTTAGATACGGTTATATTTGTTAAAGATTTAGTCCTTCCAGAAGGAATTGTGTCAGAAGAAGATTGAGAATTACCAGTAATTACTGTAGTAGATCTTAAAAAATCTGCTGCTGAAGAAGAAGCAAAAGAGGCAGCCGCAGAAGCTGCTACAGAAGCTACAGAACAAGTAAGTGCTGAATGAACAGAGGATTCCCCTTCAGAAGAGGAAACTTCATCAGAAGAAACTAGTGTTTAATATATTTTAAATAAATCAATCAATTAAAAAATGGCAAGAATATGTGATTTTACAGGTAAATGAACTAAATCTTGAAATAAAAGATCTCATTCTATGATAGCGTCAAAAAGAACATTTAAACCAAATTTAATATATAAATGGGTAGTTTTAGATGATGGGACTAAAATAAGGGTTAAAGTTGATTCGAAATTGTATAAAAAAATGCGTTGATTTATTTAAATCAATCTTTATGGTGATCTTCGTTTTTGTGAGGAGAAATAGGCTAGTAGCTCAGTCGGTAGAGCAATCCCGCTGTTATAGCGGGAGTGGTCCTGTCACTGAGTGAATTGAAAGAAACATAGGCTAGTAGCTCAGTCGGTAGAGCAATCCCGCTGTTATAGCGGGAGTGGTCCTGTCACTGAGTGAATTGAAAGAAACATAGGCTAGTAGCTCAGTCGGTAGAGCAATCCCGCTGTTATAGCGGGAGTGGTCCTGTCACTGAGTGAATTGAAAGAAACATAGGCTAGTAGCTCAGTCGGTAGAGCAACGCCCTTTTAAGGCGGTGGTCCCGGGTTCGAATCCCGGCTGGCCTAAATTAAAATTAATAAGATTTGAAAAATATAAATTTTTTTATTGTTAATTATGATAGTGTTGTAGGTAGAGCAATCCCGCTGTTATAGCGGGAGTGGTCTCGGGTTCTCCCGCAATTCTGCGGGACGGCTAAATTGAGATCAATAAGATTTGAAAATATAAGCCTTTTTATTGTTAATTGTGATAAGGGTTGTCGGTAGAGCAATTCCGCTGTTATAGCGGGAGTGGTCCCGGGTTCTCCCGCAATTCTGCGAAATTAAATACCATTGTTGGTATTTTTGTTTTTGAAGAAACTTTTTAGAAAGGGAAGTCATCTTCATTATACTCATTATCATTATTTACAGAATCGTCTATATTATTAATTTCTTCTATTTTATGTGTTTTTTCGAATTTTTTTAGTTCTTCACATACTTTGTAGAAAGTACAATTACTACATTTTTGTAAATCATTGGTTCTAGGAAAGTTTTCGCTTGGTAGTGGCTGATTTTTTTCTACATCTTGATTTATTAAAAACTGTTTTTGTATTGTAGTATCTGATATGATTGTTTTTTCTATATCTTCCAAATCTTGTTTAGTTATTTTTCAACCAAATTTTTCTAGATTTTTTAGATAAACTTCAAACCCTTTGATGTTAAAATTATCTACATTTTCTATTCCAATTTTTTGTAATATTTTGTATGCGTAAATTTTTAGTTGATTTGATACTAGGCTTTTATCTTTATTTGGAACTTTTCAATATTTTCGATCATATATTATATAATCTTTGTTAGTTGTAATAATTCAAAAATCTGGTTGTGCATAAACATTTATTCACATTAATTCTGGTATGTTTTCTATTTGAATTTTCATAGATTCAAAATCTTTTTCTTTAGCCTCAATAAAGAGAATATTGGATTTGTCTTCAAAGTATTCTTTCACTTCTTTATTGATTTCGCTTTTTATAAATTTATCAAAATCTTCCAGTAATTTTGTTTTTCAGTTTTGATAAATATTATCAATATTGTAGCCGTAATAATGCTCTGTTAGACCAAATTTTACATTTGGATCGTATTTTAAATAATCTCTATTTTTGGAAACACTATACTCTTGATCCATTTGATTAATTAAATCTTCTTTTGTTTTCTTTATTTTATCTAAATTATCATCTCAAGTTTTCACTAAATTCAAATAATCAGATATAAGGTCGTGCATTTTTTCTCCAAATCGCATATCTACGCTTTTCAAATTTTTTGCTAATAATGCTTGGGTCCATAGTCATTTATCTACTTCATTCAAATAGTTTGAATAAGTAGAAAAGTAATATTTTTTTTTACAAAAATGTAGAACAGTAGATTTAGAAATTGATCGAGAAAGCGGGTTTTTGAATTCGGACATTTTGGTATTTTGAGATTATAAAGGTTTATTTTCGCTGATATTCAATTAAACATTTATGAATTCTTTCATTTTGTATTTTATTATATTTTTTTCTTGCTTCGTTGGAAAGTGTTCTATTATCATTTCCATTTTCTTGGAGTAGAGATTCGAATGGAAATCTTTTATTGCAATTTTCCCACCTTTCAGATCGAAAAGACCATGTTGTAAATATATTATTATCTAAATTTTTTTTAAATATTTCCATCCATTGAGTGAAGTATTCATTTTCTTCGTTTCAAATTATCAAATTATACATAAATCTATCAACTTCTTTTTTACAAGAATTGTCTTGTTCAAAAGGTTTTCATGGTTTACAATTTAAGTGTTTAGCAATTTTCTCAATAGGAATTCAACTCCATCATCATTGAGCATAATATAACTTATTGTCTGGATATTCAGGAGAATCCAATCGTTCTAAATCGTTTGGGTAACTTACATGTCGAATAAACATTTCATCTGTGTTTGATATTGTTTCATCACAAGGATTATCCAAAGACTTATATGTTAAAAAATATCACCGATATCATCAGTTTCATCAATAATCAAATCCTATATATCAATTTTTATAAGGTATAATATAAGACTTTTTTGTAATACTCCAATCATCACAATCTATCAAACAATTAACTGTATTGTTGTGGCATACTGAAACTATATCATCTATCTCTTCAAAACTTGGAGTTTCTTGGGATTTATCAATAAATTCAGATTCTACTTTAGCTATAGACTCTGTCTTTATAGAATAGTTTGGCTCATTCAATCTAGTATCTTGCTTCACGATGTCTTGTGTTGTAGTGTTTTGTATTGGAGTACTACATCAGTATATGAATAAAACCAATGTAAGAAACAACAATCTTTTTTTCATTAATTTAGTTTAGTAATTAAAATATTTTGTACAAGCAATTTGTTCTCATATAATCTCTTTGCAAAGTGATTTTTCATTTCATTCAGGTGTGAATTTAGTGAGTGAAAAAACATTTGGTGATAATGTTTAGATATAATTTTTACTTACTGTTTTTCAAATATCCGCTTTTAAATGATTGTCGATCCATTAGTTTTTTTCATTCTGGTTTTAGAGATATGTCCAAAATACATTTGTTTAACTCGTTTTCAATAAATAATGGTTTATTTTTTTCTGATTCAAATAGTTTTTGGTCTAGCTTTAGGTTTTCAATTATTACTCTTTTTTGAGTGCTTAAATTTTGGAAAAATATTTTTGGTCGTATATAGTATCATCTATATTTATTATAAATTTCCTGAATAGAATCTTTGTAGGGATTTATTTCTCAATCTTCTTTTTCAATTTTCTGGCAATAAGTAGCTTTATTCTCATCTTGTTTTACTTCTCAAAGCTGTTTCTTTCCAAAACTTTGTAAAGTATTATTTAAAAACTGAGGTCATTTTTGCATAATTTTTTCTATTAAATCTTTTACTGTCCAATTAAATTCGATATCAAACTTGAGCATATCTATCATATTTCCAGTATCCATATTTGCATCCATTTTCATTATAGTAATTCCAGTTTGTCTTTCTTGGTTTAAAAATACTGATTGCAGTGGACTAGCTCCGCGATATTTGGGAAGTAAAGATCCGTGAACATTGATTGGTGCTATTTGAGCTATGTCCAAAATATATTGTGGTATGATTTTTCCATAGGCTATTACTACCAAATAATCTGGGTTTTTAGCTTCAAGTCGTAGTTTGAAGTTATGTGCTTCTTCAGAGTATTTTTTGGAATCTAAACGAAGAGAATTAGGAGTTTTGATGAATTCGTTCGCTGTGTTTTCTTTGTGATTAGCAATAATTTTTTCAGCTTCAGTTTTTATTATATTTGGTTTTGCTTCCATTCATCTTCCACTAGGAGCATCTGGCATAGTCACTACTCATACAATTTCAAACCTTTTGTCTTTTTGTAATTCATGCAAAAATGGCACTCATATTGGTGCTCATGAAAAAAACACTATTTTGTAGTATTCTGGGTCGTATATTTTTTCTTTGGATGGAGTACAAGAAACAACTCTTTCTGTCATTTTGGGAATTCATTTAATAAATCAGTATCTTTTGAGACAACTTATACTGTATTGACTACAATGAGGGTGATGTGAACAAATTTTTCATTTTAGTCGCAAAGATGGTAATCATTTATCTGGTGATATTGTAAATTGATATATTTTTATCAAAAAGACTATAATTTCGGCCAAAATTTTATCTATAACTTTTAATACAATCATTATGTGTTCTTGTTCTAAATTGTTGAATTTATATCTAAATAAATAATTTTTTCAATATCCTTATTTACAAATAATACCTACTTTTTTTTCAATTAATTGCTCTTTAATAATTGCTTGAATATTTTTACAAAAGAACTATTATGGGGCATTATTAATTAGTTTAGTTTAAATAAAATGATATTAAGTTTACTTAGAGAATCTAAGGATTACATAAAAAATAACAATAAATTTATAAAACTGGTTTTTTATATATCTTTTTGAAAATTGCTTTATACTTTAGTTTTGATTTCTTATAATATTAATAATTTATTAATATATAGATTTGATAAGTGATTGCCTCGAATGAGTACTTTAAAGTATTTTTTAGAAGAAATAATATCTAATCATTTAGTATGGTTAGTTATATTGATTGCTTTTATCATCTTAATATGATATGTGTTTTTATATCCTACTGGAATGTCAGCAATAATACATTTTTTGAAAGATAAAAAAAATAGTATTTGAAAAGCTATATGAAAGGGAGTTACTGATTTTTTTGTTATGTTTGAGTTAAATGCTTTAGCATTTTCGTTTTGATTTTATACTTATGCTATTACGGTTTTGAGGTTGTTTACTTTATGAATTTTAGATAATACCATAGCTATAATACTTGTTAGTGTTTGGTGATTGGCAGCTTTATTTAGTAGTATTTTTTGGCAATATGCAAAATTTTTGATAGTTATAGAGAATATGTGAGTTTTTGAGGCTATAAAAAAGAGTATTTCAATAACTATAACAAATATTTGAGTTACAATAAGATGACGAGTAATGCAGTTGGTGACTTATATTTTATTTTATTTCAAAGCATTTATAATAGCCTCCGCTCCTATGCTATTGGTGTACTTTTTGATAAATGCATGATTAGCCGACCGCGGTTTTAAATGGGTAATACGACTTGTAGGTGTAATTACTGTTATTTTGATAATATATATGATTTCTATAATACAAGCTTTTTTTAGGAAGTTTTGGTTTAAAATGTATAATAAGGTTGTGAAAATAGAAGAATAATTGGGGTATAATTTTATTGTTCAATACTAATTGTAATATTGTTTGCAAAAGCGATTCGTGCAGGGTTTACTATTTCTATTATGAAATCTTTTTCTCATTCTTTTTTGTGGATTAGTTTCTCGGATTCTTCAAAATCTCCTTTTATATTACATTCATATATTTTTACTTCTCATTTTTGGGTTACTAATTCTTTTTCAGAATATTGGACCACATTCATTACTGAATAACAATTTACTCATATTTGTCCGAAATCTTCTTGTGTGTTTTGTGCGGCATAGGCAATATTACTACTTGGGAAAGTGTAAGAAAATCCTTTACGAGAGGTAAATTTTAATGATTTTTCTAGATTTATAGGGAATTGTGGGATATTGGGATCTCGATTGTAGTTTGCTGTTACTTCTTTTTTATTACCGTCTGTTTGTTCATTTGTGTTTTTATTTTCCAATTTTCAGAGGGAATTTAACTCAAGGAGTGCTGCCATGTTTTTTAGAGTAGGATCTATTTTTAATTTACATTCAAAAGATTCTTCTTCATTACTTCATTTCAAATTAACCAAAAGATCTTTATCTTTGAGTACAATAGAGCTCTCCTCGATTTTTTTAATTCATTTTTCGGAATCTTGACATAATAAGTCCACTTTATTTAAAATGTTTTTTTCTATAAATTTTTTATTTATTACTTGTATATGTTTTATTAAGTCTTTTGTTAAAAAATCATCAGTATTGTTTATGAAATATCCGAATAGTGAATCATTAGAAAAAAATCGAGATTGGCTTTCTGCTTGTTTGTAATAATTTATATTGTAAGTGTCTACAAATTTCTCAGTTGAAGATGTTGAAAACATATTGTTAAATCTGTCACAATTTTTATTATTATCAGAATTGGAACATATAAAATAATTAATATTGATTATCTCGTTCGTTTCAGATTTTTTTATTTTTAAAATTCAAGCTTCTCATTCATTTAATAGTGAATATTTTTGGAAAAATTTGTTATCTAAATAAATTCCAATGTTTGGTAAAAACTTTGATTCGTAGTCCATTTCTAATAGCTTTTCTTCGTTTTCATCTTCATTTTCATTCAATTCTTCTATATCCAAAGAATATATGGTAGATACCGAAACAACTGGTGTTCATTGAAAGATTTTTTCGACTATTCCTTCTATGTAAACTTCGTTTTTATAATTATTAAGGTTTATTTTGGAACTTTTTAAAGCTAATTTTCAAAATTCCAAAGATTCGAGAGAGTGAGTATAATTTAAAATATCTCAGTCGTCATACATTTTTCAAGTACAAGATATTTCGTCGCCAATATTTGTTTGTGTATCATTGTTTTGTTCTTGTATTTGAGAGTCGAATCAGAAAAGAGAAATTATGTTTTCTCGTTTACTGCTTATAATAAAAACACAGACTATGGTGGTAATTATAGAAATTATAAGAGTAGAAATTGAAACGGATTTTTTTTGTCTTTTGTGTTTTGGCTCTACCGTTATTTTTTCTGAAAAATAATTATCATTCATGGGTATAAAAAAATAATTAAAACAAAAACTTCATTTCATTTTAATAAAATTTATTTAATTTACAAGCAAACAGTATTGTTGAAAACACTAGCTTTGTATCTAAGTTTTAGAATATCTTTGTCTTTGATTGTTGTTGAGTTACTTTTTATTTTCCAAACTTTGAGCCGTGTTTTTTAATGCATCAAACATGAGTTTGGTTTCATACCAAAAATCACGATTTTTTTCCATAAAATCATCAAACTCTATGTTTATCAACATTATGTTTTGATTTATCATAGCTGGGTTTAGATTTGCGTTGTTTACTGTTGGATTCATATTGGATTCTTGCCTACAAGATTCCAAAAGAGCTTCTTTTTCATCTCTATTACTTGCTTGGACAATGACTTTATGTTCACATGGATCATCTATTAAAATATATTTGTTTTGCTCTTTATCTGTATTATATTCTTTGGAAAATCATAAAATTTGTTCCATTAAGTCTGTATTTAGATTTATTTGCTCCTTACTCATTCAATCTTTAGATTGATTTGAGGATACGGGTTCTTTGGCGCTATTTATATTAAAAGATATTTGTTTTGCAAAATTATATTCTTTTTTTGTGTGCTCCAAAAATTCTTTTGGTTTTATGTTTATTCACATATTCCCACTGTTTTTTAGATTTTCTAATATATTGTTTAATTCAGAAAATATACTAGTGATGCTATAAATTGTTTTAGTTTGTACTTCTCATCAAATAGCAGGTATTATACAAAATTTGATTGCAAATTTACTGCTTAAACCGATAGATCTAATTGGTTTATTTAATCATGTTATGTTTGTGTTATCGCTCGTTAAATCTAGATCATCTGTATCAAAACTATATATTTGACAGAAACATTTGGCATAACATACAAGTTTAGGACATTCTGTGGCTCCACATGGCATTAGATCACATTTTTGTACACATCCAAGTACTGGATCATCTTCCGGTATTTCTTCTCATTGTTCTATTATATTTTCTAAAATAGCTTGGATTTCTTCAAAATTGGACGGATCTTCTGGGTCATAAGAAGAACTTTGGCAGTCAGGACAAGAGTCAGACTCTCGATCTTGACAAATACTGTCGTTATTGCAATTTAATTCCTCAATTTCTTCAATCACAGATTCTAAGTATTCTTGTGGAGTTATTTGTGTATTTTCTCAGTCTGCTGTAGAAAATGAAATCATATATTTTTCTGATTCAAAACCAGAAACACATTGATTGCCAACAAAAGATGAAGAAGGGTTGTTTAAGTTTATATTTACGGAATTTATGAAGTTTTTTATGGAGCTTTCTATCTCTCATGAAATTCATCAATTTTGCATTCATTCGTTGATGATTGGTAAATTATTTCATAAGTTGTTTCATAAATTGTCTCATGAATTTATTTGGGATGTATCTCATGTATTTCCGCTATTTGTGTTGTTTCCCCCTTCATCACCATAAAAAATATTATATGGAGAAAACCAATCAATTTTCATATTTAGTTTTGGCTCTTGATATATGTTGTTATAGTTTATTTTTGGCATACTGTAAAATAGTATTTTAGCAGGGCTTTTTATATCTTGAAAAAGTATGGTTCCCAATTTAAAGATATCGTTTAATAGATCGTAGCTACTATCACTTAAATCATTGTTCCAAAAAGTGTCTGTTCATCTTATCTGTTCTCATATATTCCCGTTATAATACGAATCTATATAAAATGTCAAAAATATGTTTTCTACAATATTTTGGCATGATTTATTGGATGATACCGTGTTTTTAAAAACTTGTCATGGTGCGAGATTGTCTTTGTAGATGCAGGTGTTTAATTTGTTACAATTTATTCAAATACGGTCCTTTGTTGGATTTTTAAAATCTTCTAAATTATTTTTTAGCTCATGTTTAAATGAAGCATTTGTAAAGTATAGTATTTCTATAATTTCTTGATTATTCATTGTACAAGTATAGTCTTTGTTTATTTTTTCTGCTGTTTTGTCTGTAGCTATTAATAATGGGGTAATATTGTCGATTTGTATTTTGTTTAGAGATGTTTTGTAAATATCATCTATTATTGCTTTTCATCCAATACTTATTTCTGAGTTTCTTTTTATCGTATTTTGAATTTTTTCTATGGAATCTTTTAAACTTATTTCAAATGAAAATGAAAAATCAATAAAAAATACCATTAAAAATACAAATATAATTATATTTTTTGATTTTATTATTTTGTGTATGTAATTTTTAGTCTGTTTTTTGAACATTTTTAAGTTTATCGGCTAAAGTCCTAATAGGAGGGTATATTTTAGATAATTCTTTCATAAATATATTTGCATTTTCCTGATACATTGTAAATCAGATATGTAGTGGGAAGGTTTGAGCTATTTCTGATAAGGTTCTTAAGGAATCACTTAGAGCTTTTTTGATTTTCGTATTATTTTGTTGTAATCAAATTATTTTTTCTTTGTTGTCTTTTAATTTTTCTGCATTGGAGTTTGATATTAGATTTGATAGGTCTGGGTTTGTAGATAGATTTGTGCTATAATATTCCATAAATAAGCGATACCATAAATATTCATTATAAATAAGATTTAGAAAATTATCACTAAGATTGTTGTCACTTCCCAACAAACCACAATATAGAATGTTTTCTGAAAACTTATTATCACAATCAAAATTTTTATTTTGTTCTGTTAGTTTTTTGACATCAACTACTTTGGTTTTTATCAATAATTGATTAGCTTTTTTCATGTAGTTGCTTAAATACTTACAAGATTTTGTATAATATTGTTTGTTGCTTGGGTCGCAAATTTTTATAAGAAAATTTTCATCAGAAAATTCGTTTGCAGAAATAATAGGATTAATTTTTTCTTGAAATCACTTTATACCATATATTCTAGCTTGTCATATGTTAAAATAATCATTAATAATTTCATTAAACATTTTTGGTAAATGTTTGGGAAAGTCACATCAATTCATATTTGTTTTTGAATCGCAATAGTTTATGTCTTCCATATTATAATTATAAATGTTGAAATCAGAAAAGGCTCTTTTCTTTAAGATAGAGTCATTTTCAGTTCTGTTTATAAATGTAAAATTTTGCCCTTTTCCCACATTATCACATAGTAGAGTTAAAAAGATAGATTGGTTTGCATCAAAATAGTCAGAATCATGAGCATCAATATTATCTTCACATTTAGAATTGTGTACATGCTCACAAAAATTTTGACTTATAAGTTTAACACTTCATAACTCGGATAGCTTGGTAAGATCCGCACTTAATAGCAAACCCATACTATTGCAACTAAGATTTCAAGCTGAAGCAAACGAAAAATAAACTCACAGATTTGCTAGTAGTATTATTAATATTGTTTTAATTATAGTTTTTTCTTTTTTCATTTTGTATAAGTATTATTTAAAGCAATTTGTCGTTCCTTTGTTTGCACATTGATATGTGCAGGCTTCTCATAGATATTTCACTAATCCCTGTGTATCCTTGTTTCATATATCATTTTTAATGATATCTTGAATTAGTCCGATTGTTTCCGTGAAATATCTGTTGGTAGAATTGGTATCATAAAACAGAATTATTTCTTTATTTTCATCTCTTTCATTTAAAATAGTTTCTATGATGTTTGTAAAAGCTATGGTTGTCTCTCCTTTTTCTATTTTTTCAGTTTGTTCTTTTAAAGCTTTTTCTATTTTTTTTTGTTCTTCTTTTGATAATTTGTTAATATATTTTTCATCTTGTTCTTTATTTTTTGTATTTTTTATATTTTTTTTGTTTTCTTGTTCTTGTTTTTTTGTAGCATAGTCAGAAATTTTAAGATTTACTTGATTCTTTATTTGGTTATATACTTGTGCTGTTTTTTTAAAAACATAACCTAATGTTACTCCTTGTTGTTGAGTTATTTTAGATGTGTTTATTCCATATATTGTTCTTAGGAGTTCGATTTGTTTGTCTGTCAATCAATAAGGATTTGATTCTTTATCTTTATGTTTTTCTTTATCAGTAAAAATTTCTGCTAAATTTTTATTCGCCTGCTTGATAATGCTCATAGAATTTGAAAAAGAGTTTTTTAATCAATTTACATTGATAAGGTGACTAAAGTCTTCTTTACAAGCATTAATTCTTCTAGCACAAACATAATCATTTATTAGATTGTTTTTTCGATGTTCGCTGAATTGTACTACAATATTTCCTTTTGAAAACTCTTTTTCAAAACTTTTCATAAAAGAGTCTCCCTCTTTTCATGTTAATATGAAATTTTTCATTAAAGAATTGATCTTTTTTGAAACATTTATTAGATCTTTATATTTTATGCTTCATTGAAGATAAAATTTTTCAAACATTCATTTTTGGTTTTGTTCTGTTTTGATGTATTTTTTATTTAATTGTTCTAGTTTTATTTTTGTATCATTAGAAATTTCCTTATTCCATAATCATGTAGTATTAAGGTCTCGCATTAAATCGTAAACAATTAAATCTAAACTTTGTATAGTATTTCGTTCTCTGACGAGAGCTTTACTTTTATACAAAATCATCAAACCACCAAGCATGTCTTTTCTGGATTCTGTTACTATGGAGGTAATTATGGTACTTCACACCACTATTGTGCTTTTTGTATCAACATATTCCTGTCCAACTTTTTTAAATATTTTAGTTCGAGATTTTCGTATGTTTACTGGAATAGATAACACTCTGGAACTAAATAAACCGCCTTGTCTAAAACCACCACTTTGTTTGTTTTCTTTATCTTGGTTTAGTTCTTCTAATAATAAGCCATATAGTTCTACTTGAAAATTTATGTATTTTTGAAATTCTACAGAATTTGAAGAACAGACTCCGCAAGATCCGATACAACATCAATATTTGTTTTTTACAAAACCATTTTCGCATTTGTCGTCTTTTGCTGGATTATCACAAACACATCATTTGTCTTTGTCAAAGCTGTATCATATTCAATGAACAATACAGGATTCTGCTATTGCTTCCAAGACTTTTACATTGTCGTCTGCAAATAATTTAATGTCAAAAAAAACATTTTGAAAAACAAAAACAGATATTATTATAATTAAATATATTATAGTTTTTTTTGATTTTTTCATGTTTATATTAAAGAAGTCTATAAAACTATATGAATTATAAGCAAAATCATAGAAAAAGAAAAAAAAACTAACTTTTAAGTTAGTCTTGACTTGACAAACACATTATTTCTATGTTTTATTTCTATGTTTTTAATGAAAGTTTTTACATTTTGGTAGTATCCCAAGGTCTCCATGATCAATTTATTTTTGCTCTATCTAAGTCTTTAGTAGAATCAAATAGATATTTTCATCAATATAGATTTGCAATGAAATTGTATTTTTGTTTCATGATTTCATTGTTTTTGGCTCGATAAACAAATACAGCATTGTGATTTAAGTATAAATTATGACATTCAGCGAAATCTTCAAAAGGGTCTGTCATACCATAGCTACTACAAAAATCATCTTTTCTTGCATCAGCTTTTCTAATTTTTTCACTTTGTCGAGATAATTTATAAAACATTATAGAAGGATCATCTATTTCAAAAACCTCATTTCCAAATTCTGTGTAATTTCAGTCTTTTTGTTTGCTGAATCATCTAATCATCCCTAAATCTACGATATGTCACATTTCATGAGTAATAAGTTCCAAAAACTCAACATAGGATTTTACCATTCATAAATTTATTGTAACAGTATCCCAACCAGCGAATCATCTTCTACTGGCTATTTCATTATTTATTTTAATTTCCTTGAGTTGTTGTTTTACAGCCTTCCCAAATTGTTGGTTATTTTCTATATGTTTTAAAACATACAAAGAACTAGCTAAATACATATATTTGTCTTGTGCATCAAATTCTCATTGAAACTTGATTTTTGCACATAATCAAGCATTGGAAGAGCAGATTGTTTGGAATTTCAATAAATATTCATTTTGTTCTTCTTTTAATTCTTTGTAATCATCTATAGTTTCTGTTGGCTCTGTTTCAGCAATTTCATGTTTTTCCAATAAATCTTTCCGAGATTCGTCTAAATTATCCATGCTAGTTCATGTGTTATATAGCTGTTCATCTACTATACTTGTTTTTTCTCATACAAAACAAACGCTAAATTTGATTCATAAATAAAAAATTATTACAGCTCATATAAACTTTAGCAGAATAAATAGATTATTATTTTTTATATTTAGCATATCGTTGCATATCATTTAAAAGATATTCTGACAACTTTCATTTTATATTAAAATCAACACAAATGTCAATATTGATTTTATTGGATAGTAATCGTATAAAGAAATTGTATCCACCTACAATAATTTTGGGACCATTGTTTTTTGCTTTGAAAATATTTTTTCCCAAAGATCAAGTAATGTTCTCGACTAATAATAAAGCCTTTTGATCCAATCCTGCTTCATATATTTTTTCAAAGAGTTCTTTAGATTCCAATTTTATGGTAGATATTACAAAAAAGGTTTTGTCTGAATTTGTGGATAGTTCTTTGTTTAAAAAGCTTATTACATTATCTATATCTCAAATTTTTTTGAAATTAAGATTATATTTTGTATATTCTATATCATTTGAATTCATAATTTTATTACAAGATTTGTCGAAATTAGACAAAAATAAAGTATGAGATGCAAAGATATCTGCAAACTCATCTCGGTTTGTAAAATTTGTAGCTTCTCAATAAGTAAAATAAAAGTCAGACTGTCCATACATTATTTTATTTATTTGCACTAATCCAGATAAAATATTAAACATTTTATCTATTCCTCACCATAATTTTTTAAAATCTTCGCTATCTAAATCAGCTTCCAACAATGTTTTATGCTTATCAAATTGTTTTATCAAGGCATTTGTTTCATGGAAATTTATATGATCAATGATTGGATTTAATGTGATATAATTATCTTGTATATTTACGAAATGTTTTTTTGTTTCAGCAAACAAAACCCCCATGAAAACCTCAAAAAATCTTGCAAAATTTTCTAAAAGCTCTTTTGTGCTTTCCTGATTATTTAAAGTATATTTGTAATATAAAGTTTCTAAAAAGTTTAAACTTGAATATAAATCATAGTTATTTGATAAAAAAGAATTATAGGATCTATACCACATTTCTGGATCAAAAAAACAGATATCGTATTTGTAATAAATATGTTTTTTTTCGTTTAAAATTGTAAATAAACCTAAATGAGTAGTTAGTATGACTGGATATTTTTTATTCTTTTTATCATCTTGAATATAATAGTTTATTTTGAAATCAAATTTTGTGTTTAAATCTAATATAGACATTTTGTGTCTAACATGAGACATGTATTTGAAAATAAACAAAAGTTCATTATCGGAAAAGCTTTCTTTATTTAAAAATGTATTGAATTTTGTTTTGTTGATAATTAAGTTTCCTCTCACAAAACCTATGTTTTTCATTCACATGTCATTCAAAATATTTTTTACGATATTTAATTTTGCTACACTAGCAAAGGATAAAATTATGGTTTTATTTGATCATACTATAGTGGCAATTATTTTATCGATGTCTACATTTCATATAAAATATTTCCCTTTGTGTTTTAACTCTCTCAAGTTTATTTTATCTTTGGATTTTAAGGAAATCTCGCCTGGAAACTGCTTTTCTAATTTTGGTAGTTCTAATTTCCAGTTTTTTTTACTGGCCCGGTCTACTTTGTAATTTAAGATTTTGTGATATAATCATAGATTTTTTTGAATAAAATTGGACAAAATGGGGTAGGTTTTTATCAAAAATAAGATATCTTGTACTATATAAACAAATAAGCATAGTGAATTTTTTGAGTCAAATAATGCATCATGGGTACTTTGAGAATCAAAGTCTGGAATCTGGTGTATGTTTTGAAAATTTTTTTTAAATTCTTTTTTGGGAAATAGATACTCTACTAATACATCCAAAGCATAACTAGGGGCAAAATGGACAAAATTTTGAGCTAAGTACATGGTATCTATTTGGTCATAATATTTTATATTTTGGAAATATTTTTTTAAAAAATCTATATCAAATTGGATATTGTGTCATATCAAAATCACATTTTCTCCCAAAAAATCAAAAATCTCTTTTTGTAAGTCAAAAATACTAGGTGCTTCTTGTAAGTCATCTAGAGATATTCAAGTAATGTAAGCTACAAAATCTTTGAGTTCTTTGATATCTTTTTGTGGTTTCAAAAAAGATTTAAATTCTTTTATTATTTTTCAATTTACATCAATTTCTGCTAGTCCTATTTGGATGGCCTCATCTTTTTTTGGATCTAAACCTGTAGTTTCAAAATCCAGTGCAATATATCTGAAATTTTTATTTAACATAAAAAACTATTTTTTTGGTAAATTAGAATGTTTATAAAAAAGTTGGAAAGTTTTTCAAGCTAGACAGTATCGTAAAGTTTGTAAAGTTCATATCCTACCACCGGGTGCTGTTCGCGAAGCTAAGTTTGTAAAGTTCATAAAGTTTGTAAAGTTCTTAAAGTTATTAAGAGCTTTATAACTTGCAACTTTATAAACTTTTAACTTTATAACTTTTAACTATTCCTTATCATTTCCAAACATTTTTCGGCGAATTCTTTTGCTGATTCTGGACCGTTGGCAGTGATAATATTTCCTGAAACCACTACATTTTTGTCTACCCAAAATCCTCAATTATTTTGAATAAATTTCTTTTGAACTCAATTTTGATCTCGTGAGGTGACTGTTTTCCCGTTAAATACTCCGGAAGCGCTTAGTATCATGGGTGTAATACAGATAGCTCATAGTTTTTTTGCTTCTTTGGCAATTCTGAGATACTCTTTATTTCAAAAATATTGAGCATAAGCTCCTCATCATCATATGAATATGATCATATCATAATTTTCTCATTTTACTTTTTCTAATTCTATATCTGCTACAGTTTTTGAGCCAAAAACTCAAATACATTCTCAAATTTTTCAGGCAGCTACACTGACAGAGATTCAGGCATGTGTAAACATATCAAAAGGTACTCAAAATTCATAATCTTGAAATCCGTTGTTCGCTATTACTATAAGGACCTTTTTCATAATTTAAATTTTTAATGATAAATTTTATAAGTTTATACTTATTTCAAAAACAATTTCAAATTTTAAAGATTTTTTGTATTTTACTAGATTTTTGAAAAGGATTGTTTAAATTTAAAACGATTAAAGATTATTCGTTGGAATGATAAATTAAATCTTTCTTTTATAGTTTTATCCATGTAAATAATGCAACTTTTTATCACAGATTTCAAGCAAAATTGAGATAAAATAATAATATCAAATCCAGAAATTTTGGAGCAAACTAGAAAAGTTTTGAGAATGAAAATATGAGATAAATTTTTTGCTCAAAAAGAAAATACGAGATATCAGTTAGAGATCTCTAATTGGGATAAGTTTTCTATTACTGGAAAAATTTTGGAAACTATTTTACAGACAAAAGATGTTTCAAATAAAAATATATGAATTGTTGTAGCTATGCCAAATAAATGGTCAAAGGCAGAACTAATTGTTCAAAAGCTTTCTGAAATTTGAGTAGATGAAATATATTTCCGACCTAGTGAAAGATCTGTGTTAAAAGATTGGAACAATAAAAAGTGAGAAAGATTACAAAAAATCAGTCAAGAAGCGGTAGAGCAGTCACGATGATGGAAACTTCCCAAAATAGAATTTGTAAAAAATATTTTTCCAGTACTCCAAAATAAAAAAATTATTGTTTTTGATATGGTGGATCAAAAAGTGATTCCTTCGTATGACTCACAAGCAAATATTATATGAATTGTTTGACCAGAGTGATGATTTACTCAAAAAGATTATGAAAATTTTTGAAAAAATTTTGATTTAATTTCACTTGGAGACACTGTTCTTAGGATGGAAACAGCTAGTATTGTTTGAGCTTGGTCGCTTAGAAATTCGCTCCGTTAAGCAGGGTGAACTTTGTTCATGATAAAGTGATAAATGTTCGCTTTGCTCACGAGAAAGAAAAAAATTACTCATCAAATAACGAAAAAAAATATCCACGGTTTGTAGATAGAAGGTGTTGTATGCCCCAGCATCTTGCTGAATGAGCAACAAAAGAAATGCGCGTTCAAATTTAATAATAGCCATAAAGCAATTCAGAGTTTAAAGTTCATAATTAAGCATTCAAAACAGAGACCACTAATCAACTTTCTATCCTTTTAAAACAATGTCAAGTATTCTATATATCTATAAATAATGTATATTTCACAATCAAATCACATCTCAATACCTTCAGTTTTCAAACTTTACAAAGGTAGCTTCATCAATTCCTATTGCATATTTTGTTTGATACTTTTCTTTGCCCTCAAAAAGTTTATTTTCTCTATTCCTCTCTGTATAATGAGGGACTATAATACTATCTTTAGCGAGATTTAGTCAATCCACTCGTGAATCCATTTTACTAGAACTGAAATGTTTTGCAAGCACCACAGCTCAACAAGATTCTCCAATGATATTTTTTGTCTTTAAAAGAGCACTATGTAATAATTGATTCAGACACATTTCGAGAAGAAAAAGACAATCATTTCATCCATTCATATAAATTGTATCACCTGAAAATTCTTCAATATCCTCAATATATGTTGCATTTTTATATACTATTCACAAAGACTCTACAAAATTCTGAAACGCTACTGGTCAAAATGCATCACGATTTTTCTTCATAATACCAGTTCTAGCAAAGGGTATATGAAGCACTTCCCTTGTTCAAATCTTTTTAAAAATCTCTGTAAGACATTCAAGTTGATTATTTAACGCCATCTCTCATCAATCAGGATTTCGACCTCATCATAAATAAAGAATCATTATAACAAGTTACCAATTAAAATTTTTTAAAATTAATATTTTAAATCTAGCTAATAAGCTTTTTTAACAATCAAAATATGCTCTTTGTCATCAGTAAACATTTCAGATTTTATCCCTCCTACACAGGCAAGCCTTTGCTTTGGATTTCAAGCCTCATCTTTCGCTAAATTGAAAAGCGTTTCTCAGGTTTTATTCAATTGAACCACTTCTGCTCATGCTATCACCTCACACAAATACACTCCGCAGAAAACCTGTAGAACAAAACTTGAAGGATCTCAATCTCGTGCATTGCACAGAGTTCAGCAAGCGATTTCCCGTCTTCTGCATGAAATGAGCCAATTTTATTTCCGGTACTATCTTGGACCTTGACCAGTACTGTCATGACTCTTTACATAAAGAATAAACACTGACAGTTTATCAAAAATCGCACTATTATCAAGAGAAAACTAACTTCATTCATTTGTAAATTTGTTGAGATTTTAAAAAGATAATGAATTTTATTGGTGTAATTTCTTTCTTAAAAAACGAAATAGTGAATTTATGTTGTAAAAAATAATGATATTTTTATATTGGTAAGGTAGATTTATTTCAAAGTTTATAAATAATGAAAAACTTGATAAAAAAATTGATATGATACGATAAGTTGTATAAATTTATTAAGACCAGTTTTGTTTATCAATGATGGAAAAAAATTAATTGAAAAATAGCAAATACTATCAATGGGAATCCATCAAAAGATTTTTTTGTTATTTGAATAACAGGTACAAACTGAAAAACTACTGTTGCAAATATGTTGCACAAGATGCTAAATGAATTATTAGCCCCTACTGTGATGATTAGTACAGCGTCTATAAAGATCTGAAATGAAACAATGGTAAATGATAAAAAAATGACATCCTTGGATGTTTATCAGCTACAATCATTGTTGGCAGATGCAAAGATGCAATGATGTAAAATAGCTATATTGGAAACATCATCTCATGGACTAGATCAGTATAGATTTGAATGAATAACTTTTGATTATGCGATACTTACAAACATAACAAGAGAGCATTTGGATTATCACAAAGATATGGATGAATATATCAAAGTTAAAAAGAAACTATTTCAGTATGTTTTGGAAAATAAAAAAGAAACAAAATATGCTACATTCCCAGCTGATGACAAGATTGGTAAAGGTTGGTTTGATGAAATGGCTTTTGATAAAAAAATCACATTTTCTATCCATGGTTCATCCATGCTGAGAGCTGAAAAGATTGTTGAAAAGGCTACTTGAACATCTTTTGATATCAAGTATTTATGAAATACTTACCCTACTACTTGTCAAATCTTATGAGAATATAATGTTTATAATTATTTGACGGCTTTGAGTGTATGAGTGCAAATATGATTAGATTTCAATAAGTGTGTTGAGTCTTTATCTGAATTTACAGGAGTGGATGGTAGAATGCAAAAGATTGTACACAATGATATAACTTATTTTGTAGATTTTGCACATACCCCTGATGCTTTAGAAAAGACATTAAGTTTTTTACATTCTCTAAAATGAGATAATAGGTTGATATTGGTTTTTGGAGCACCAGGTAATAGAGATAAATTGAAAAGACCTGAAATGGGACAAATATGACGAAAATATTCTGATATTGTGATAGCTACTGATGATGATCCAGATACAGAAAATAGATTAGCTATTATAAGGCAATTAATTCAGGATATTGATACGAATAGTTCTGAAAGTAAAAAACTATTTGCAATTCCAGAAAGAGAGTTTGCTATCAAGTTTGCTACAAAGATAGCCAAACCTGGAGATATAGTTATGCTAGCTGGTAAAGGGCATGAGCCAATCCAATGGACAAATTTTGGAACTAGAAAGTGGAATGATAAAGAGGAGTTACTAAAGAATTTAGAATAAATTAATTTAGATAAAAAATGCATGAGTAATGAAGAAAAAATATTATGTAGTTTTGGATATTGAAACGACATGACTTTCAAAATATAAGCACCAAATTACAGAAATAGCAGCCATAAAGTTTGATGGAGAAAATGTTTTGGATAAATTCCATACACTTGTAAATCCACAAAGAAATATTCCTAGTATGATCACAAAACTTACTGGAATTACTAATGAAATGGTAAAAGATGCTCCAATCATATCAGAAGTTGTGCCAGATTTTTTGGATTTTATTCAAGATAATATTGTTGTAGCTCATAATGCTAGTTTTGATTTGTGATTTCTTTCTGAATGTGTTTATTCTTGCCAATGATTTTGGTTGGACAATGATGTTATATGTACGAGAAAATTGGCAAATAGATTGCTTCCAGACCTTGATAGAAAAAATTTATGAAGTATTTGTGATTATATGTGATTGGTAAATGATTCTGCTCATAGGGCGATGTGAGATACTGAAGTTACTGTAAAAATTTTCAAAAATTTCTTAAAGTTGTTAAAAAATAATTGAATTGATGATAAGCTAGAAATAATAAAATTCCAAGATAAAAGTATCAGAGATTGTTTTTTCTAAAGTAAGGATTCTAATATGTATTTTTCTAAGAAAGATGATTACTGTATATTCTCACAATTTTTGAAATGAAAAATTTTTTTAAATTTAGATTAAAAAATTTTCTAAAAAAAATATTTTTTTCGTTTTTTTCCGACTTTTTTCATATCTTTGTTGAAACTGCACTTTTGAGCTAGCAAAAAAAGTGGTCAAAAATTTGACAAGTTTTTTTTTTGTGTATAATTAAATTGTCAAAAAAACTTTTTTATTCTTTAATTAAACAAAAATGACACCAAATTTAGAACAAAACACATGACCTGATTGAGGGTTGAAAAAAGAAGTCATTAAAGATCTTAATAAAGTTCCTGCTAATGATTTCTCTTTAGATTGAACAGCTGAAGCTGTGTATGGAGTTGGGGCTGGAATGGGTGAAGATCCTGGAGTGAGAATGTATGAGACTATAGAAAGACGAAAAGGTCCAGACAGAACCCTTATGGATAGAATAGATCCAAATAAAATAAAAGAAAAAGAGTGGATGGATATGGATAATAAATTTGAACAATGAAAGGAGTTAGATTCATATACAGTAAGTAAGATAAAAGAGTGGGTGGGTAATAAATTTAAACCATGAAAGGAGTTAGATCCGTATACAGTAAGTAAGATAAAGGAATGGATGGATAATAAATTTGAACAATGAAAGGAGTTAGATCCGGATGAGCCTAATGTTTCAGATACTCCAAATGTTCCAAATATTCCTTGAGAACCAGAAGTTTCTTGATTCTCAGCTCCTGGGGATGGTCCTTGGTCAAACCCAGAATCTGGACATTAATATAGGCGAAACATTTTGATATATTATATAGTATTGTACAGTAAATTAGTTTGTCACTAAAAAATAAAATAAAAAATATTTTAATCATAAATTATTATAAAATGCTTAGTATAGACCAAAAAATAAAAGAATTTAACTCAAGATCGTATGATGAGAGATTGGAAATCTCTATGAACATTATTACGAATTTGAAAGATCGTTGAAATACACAAGCACAAGAGCTTTATGACAAAATATCACAGATGGAAAAAGTTCCAGATGCAGTGATAAATGCAATATTTCAAGATTTTTATGATTCAGTGGAGCGTATTCAGAGAGAGAAAATTCAATCTGAATTACATCAATTTACTAAAGCATGAGCATACATGGAGCAACTTAGGGAAAAAGAAAGGCAGGAGAGAAAAAGAGAGAATGCAGATTGAATTTTAGATATGATAGATGATCTATAAGTTATAATAAATTGTAACATTAATATTATATACTAAAAAAGACTTCCTGTATTTTTTAAGGGGTCTTTTTTTATATTTAAAATTTATGTATGAATTAAATATATCTTATAACTAATTTTCAAAAAGACAAGTCTTTGAAGACATTTTTAGTCCAAATTTTAGCTATATATTTTTTTTTGAATATAATAAAGAAGGTACGAAATTTTATTTGTTCAAAAAATCATAAAGCATGATTACTTCCAAAGAATGTAAGGATCTATTACAAAAGCAATTTCAAAAAGATTTTTCTCAGAAACAAAATGTATCTCAATTGATGACTAAATCTCGATGAGAAAATAGAAGTGACTGTTTTTCATATTTTGGTAATATATGAAATATTAATTCTTATTTAGAAAACATACAAAATAATGGGTATATGATAAGCAGGGGGATTACTGAAAGCGATGCAAATAGGGCAAAAACAATAGAAAAGCAAGCACATGCTTCTGCCAAGGTAAATGACAATAATCCTTCATCTTTTGGTGGGATTAAAGTAGCTTGAATGTTTCTATTATATTTATTTTTGTCAGTTATAATAATTCGTATTTTTTCAAGACTTATGAGATATGTGTTAAGGCGATGATATGCTTTTTTGAACAATCATAGAATGGTTTACATGAAAGTACTTGTCCCAAGATGAGATAGTAAAATTGATCGTGAACAAGCAAAAGAATTAGCAAAAGATATGAAAGAAAAGATATGAAGAATGTCTCAAGTTTATTTAAATTTTCATAAAATTTGAAGACTTAGTATGAAAGATAAAATAATGTATAGAATTTTTAGAAAACCTAGAATAGTTTTGATGTATCACTATGAGTGATGAATTTTAAATTTTATTGTATGATGTTTCCCTGAATATCAAAAAATTTTAGAATGAGCAATATGAGCACAATTTGCAGATAGTGCCTTGGAAGTCGTAAAAAGGCCTAATATTTTTAGGAAGAAATATCATAAAGTTATGCCTTTACAATCAGAAAAAAGTTCTATTTATACTATCAGGCTTTATAAAAGGATGATGGATGATCCTATAAATAATATTATTGATTCGATGAATAATATATCAAAATCGGATACAGCAACAGTTATAATGACAATTAAGCCACTTTCCGATAAATGGAACGAAAAAGCAAAAAGACAGGTGGATAGATTGTATAAAAATCTTGATTTGAGGCCAAGTGGTTTTTTCCCAGCAATATGGTATTGAATAAAAACATTTTTTAAATTATTGTTTCATTGAGAAATTCCTGTTAAACAGAAAGAGGAAAATATTTCAATGGTGCGCATGGTAAAAGCCAAAGAAGAAACAATCAATGACATGGCAGAAGAAATATGAACGGTTGCATTTGAGTCTGGACTAATATTAGTTACCTCTTCAGATCATGAAGATAAATTAAAAAACAATATACAGAATTTAGTTAGTTCCTATAATGTTTATACGGATCAGTATTGAAACGAACTGGAGCAATTGGAAAAGAGGGCAACTATATTTGGTTTTTTAGCAAGACCTTTATGGAGAATAGCGGCATCTTATAATTTGACAAATTTGTTTTATAATTCTAATACTTTTACATTAAATGAGTTAACTTCCTTATATCATTTCCCAGATTATACATATAATCGTTCAAATATTATAGAACGAATGCAATATAAAATTTTACCTGCTCCATCTAATTTACCATCTTTTCGTGATTGAAAAGAAAGTGGTTTTATAATGAGTGGTATTGTTGCTGAAAAATATAAATGATGAAAATTGTCTGAAATATTGAAAGAATATAAAGATCATCGAGCTGTTTGATCAAGAAAAGTAATAGAAGAAAAACTAGTCCCAATCGAAAATTTTAAACAAAATGAATTAGCATGAAAAGAAATAGAGGAAAAAGATTGAAAAAAGTTTGTCAAAGTTGAAGAAGAGAAGGAAATTTATTGATATAAAATTTATAAAGATTGAGTTTTGTTATGAACAAATATTTATAGGAACACATATTCACCAGTATATATGAAAAGAAACGATAGAACTAGACATCACTATTGTATTGGGAAGTCGGGTACTGGTAAGTCTGTTTTTTTACAAACTTTAGCAAGACAAGATATTTGGAATGGGGATGGGGTTTGTGTTATTGATCCACATGGAGATTTGGTAGAGGATATGTTGGAGTATATACCAAAAGAAAGAGCAAAAGATGTGATATATTTTGATGCTTGAGATGAAGAAAGACCAATGTGATTGAATTTATATGAAATTGATAATATTGATGAAGCAGATAGGATAGTAAATGATGCTACTGAAATTTTTATAAAAATGTTTGGTCCAGAAATTTTTGGTCCTCGTATCCAGGAATATTTCAAATATGGTAGTTTGACAATTATGGAAGATTTTGAAGATAGACCAACAATACTGGATGTTGTTAGACTTTATACTGATGAGGCATTTAGGGAATTTAAAGTAGCTAAAGTAAAAAATGCTGTTGTTAGGAACTTTTGGGAGAAAACTTATAATGCTATGTGAGATAGAGAAAAATCCGAAATTATTCCATATTTTAGTTCAAAATTTGTGTCTTTTAATACGAACAGACTTATTAGAAATATAATTTGACAGACAAAATCCGCTTTTAGATTAAATGATGTAATGGATGAATGAAAAATTTTACTTATTAATTTATCTAAAGGTAAAATATGAGACATGAATGCTCAGCTTTTGGGTATGATTTTGGTTTCTAAAATTTATACAGCAGCTATGGCTCGTGGGAAAATCCCGGAAAAAGATAGAAAAGATTTTTATTTGTATGTTGATGAATTCCAAAACTTTGTTTCTGGAACATTTGCTGACATATTATCAGAAGCTAGAAAGTATAGATTATGTCTAATTATGGCTCATCAATATATAGCTCAATTGGAAGCATGACAGTGATTAAATAGATCTGAATGATGAAAATGAGATGTAAAAGCGGCTGTATTTGGTAATGTGGGAACTATGATGTCATTTAAAGTAGGTGCACCTGATGCAGAGTTTTTGGAAAAAGAATATCAGCCTGTTTTGTGAATGTGAGATATTACAGGTATAGCAAACTATAAAGCTTATATTAAATTGAATATTGATAACTCAACTACTCGTCCGTTTAGTATGAATTCTATATATACCTGAGATTATAAAAATAAAAAAATTGCACCAATTCTTAAAGAATATTCTGCAAAAAAGTATGGTAGAAAAAGAAAGTTTGTAGATGCTGAAATTTCTGCTAGATTGTGATTAAATTTGGAGGAAGTGGATAAAAAACAATCAGAATGATTGGAAATAGATATTCAAAAAATGAAAAAAAATCAAAAAATAAAGAGAATCAATGACCAGTTGATGTAAGTTCATAAAGTTCGTAATAAAACAGTTTCGCAGTCCTGTAATTTTATAGGCGCGAATGGGACAAGTGCTATTATCCTTTGTTTTTTTGTAATTGTTAAATTTTATAATGAATTATAAATTTCTTGTTTGTGTGTGTGGTAAATGTATTTTATATTTTTTATAGATTTTCTTTCAAAAGATTTGCAAAAATAAAAAATCTGATTATAATCACTATGTGTTTTATAATATTATTTCAAGTAGAATGAAAACTATACTAAAATGGATTTCTGTCATAGTTGTTGCTGTTGCTTTTTTTTGTATCGGAATTATATTTATTCCTATGGAAAAACAAATTGTTGGAAAAATGGAATTAACTTATATTTTTGTGGATCAATACTGAAATGAATACGATATTTTTGCTCCAGTACATGGAGCGGCAACAGATTGGTCGTTTTTATTTGATGATAATAAAAGTGTTGAACAAAATCCGATTGTGAATGTAAATGCTAATAATATGGATGATGAGTCACCTACAAAAACAGATTATTTAATGGATGTAGTAGATCATGAGGTGGATGAAGAAGAAAATTTAGAAGAAAAAAAGTGGTTGGAAGAAAGAAAATTAGAAGAAAAAAGGTTGGAAGAGGAAAGGTTGGAAGAAACTTTGGATGGTACAAATACTGGATTGGATAATACTGAATTGGATATTGATGTTTGAGGGGCAGAAATTAAGGAGTGAAATGTTGATGGTTTAGTAAAGGGGCTAGATGAAATTAGAAAAGATGTTGAAAAAGATCAGAAAACTTGCGTTACCCCTTGGAAAACTGTTTTGAAACATGGAGAGTCCGTAATTGCTTATGAACAAAGAAAGGATGTCCCAACTATATGTAATGCACAAAGAAGAACTTGTAACAACGGTGTTTTGAATTGAACATATTTGCAATGAGCTTGTGATGAAGGAGTTGAATATAAATACACCAAAGTAAAAGTAATTTCTTATAATACCAAAACTCCGGGGGAGTTAATTCAAAATCCTAAATATGCAAAATATGATTGAGCCGAATTTGATACTCGTGGAAAGATAAATCCGGATACAAAAATTCCTTACACTGATTGGGATAATTATGTAAAAGATTGACCTATAAAAGATCCTAATATAAATTTATGAGGTAAAAATAAAATGCACTATAATTGCGTGAGTCCATGGGGAGACTCCATACAACATTGACAGTTTATAAGAGCATACAAAAGCCCTATTTGATTTACAGACGAATTGTGTCAAGTAGAGCTAAGGCTTTGTTTGGATTGAAATTTAAACTGAAGTTTTGTAAACAAAAGTTGTGAATATGTATGAGTGTCTTCTCAAGATTATAGAGAATGAAATGTGGATGTAACTAAACCTAGTCAAGAACTGTTGGATGAGGTTTCACAAAAAGATCCAAATAGAAAATGATTTCGAGGGCGATTGAAGGGACGGTTTGGATAAAAATTTTTAGTATAATTATAATTGAAAGATTTTCTGTTGTAATTAAAACTGTAATTTATAAAAAGAGGGTAATATTTTATGATTCGGGAATTTTTTAGTTAATTTTGTAAAATGATGAAGAAAAGTTTTTTAATTATTTTCTTTTTACTATTAACCTTTATCCCCATTTCAGTATTTGCAGGGTGGCAAGATCCCATCCATTCAGGCAATTTTGTAACTACTTGGCAAACTGATATTGCTTGAGCAACTGAGCCGACTAAAATTACTTTGAGATTTTTGAAAGCAGACAGTAGTACATACGAAGTTTCTTGGGAATGTAACGGTGTTTTTGAAACACTTTCTGGGAGTATGATTACCTATGATTATGGAACCACAGGTACCTATGATATTTGTATTAAATCAGACTATCCTTTGGCTTTTTATGGTTTTGGATTACAGAATAATGAAAAAGCTAAGCTTTTAGAAATTAAACAACGGGGAGATATCCAGTGGTCAAGTTTCAACAGTGCTTTAAAGGGTATGATAAACATGCAATTAACTGCCGAGGATCTTCCTGATTTATCGGCGGTTACCGATATGTCTTCTGCTTTTGAGGGTGCTACAAATTTTATTGGCCATGCATCTATGAATAGTTGGAATACGAGTGGTGTAACTAATATGGCTAGTATGTTTAGGGGGGCTACTAATTTTAATTCTCCAATTAGTGGTTGGGACACAAGTGCAGTTACTAATATGAGCTCAATGTTCAATGGTGCTACAAATTTCAATCAATATATTGGTAAATGGAAGACTGACAAAGTCGGTAATATGACATATATGTTCAATGATGCTACTAATTTTAATAATGGAGAAGCACCAGGCGAAAGTCAAAACACTATGAATTGGAATACTAAAAATGTTGGCGACATGACATATATGTTTCAAGGGGCTAGTGCATTTAATCAAAAGATTGGTGATTGGAATACGGAAAATGTTAGATTTATGAATGGCATGTTTTTTAATGCTGCTGCTTTTAATAATGGTGAAGCACCAGGTGAAAGCTATAACACTATGAATTGGAATATCGCAAAACTTCAATATATGACATATATGTTTTATGGAGCTGAAGCTTTTAATCAACCGTTTGGCGATAATTGGAATACAGCAAGTGTTAAAAATATGGGGTATGCGTTTAGAAACGCCAAGAGCTTTAATCAAGATATTGGTAATTGGAATACAGCAAATGTTGAAATTATGGCATATATGTTTCAAGGGGCTAGTGCGTTTAATCAAAATCTTAGTAATTGGCAAACTAGCAATGTTACGGATATGTCACATATGTTTAATGAAGCCATTAATTTTAATAATGGCGACGAACCGGGCGGAAGTAGTAATTCTTTAAATAATTGGAACACTTCAAAAGTTACAAGAATGCATAAAATGTTTAGGTATGCTAGTGCGTTTAATCAAAATCTTAGTAATTGGCAAACTAGCAATGTTACGGATATGTCAAATATGTTTAATGAAGCCATTAATTTTAATAATGGAGAAGCGCCAGGCGAAAGTCAAAACACTATGAACTGGGATACTAAAAGTCTTACAGATACAACATATATGTTTTATAAAGCTGGAGCATTTAACCAAAAAATCGGCTCTTGGGATACTAGTAATGTAACTGGTATGATGGGTATGTTTATGAGCGCTAGTTCTTTTAATCAAAATCTTAATAACTGGGATACTAGAAAAGTTACTAGTATGATGCATATGTTTAATGGTGCTACTGTTTTTAATAATGGTGCCGAACCTGGTGATGAAAACAAGCCAATAAACTGGAACACCATCAAAGTTAAATATATATCATATATGTTTCAGGATGCTACTTCATTTAATCAACCTTTTGGTGAAAATTGGACTACATGTGAAGTAATCGATATGAAAGGCGTGTTTCGTAATGCTAGAAAGTTTAATCAATATATTGGTGATTGGGATACAGCGAATGTAACAAATACAGCAGCCATGTTTCAAAACGCCCGTGCTTTTAATAACGGTGCCGAACCTGGTGATGAGAGTAAGCCACTAAACTGGGACACTGGCAAAGTAAGATATATGAATGTTATGTTTAATCATGCTTATCAGTTTAATCAACCGTTTGGCCCTAATTGGAATACAAGTACTGTTATAAACATGCTTCGTATGTTTTCTGTGGCAAGATCCTTTAATCAAGATATCTCAAATTGGAATGTTGCAAGTGTTGGAGTTTTTGATGGTTTTCTTAGTGAAAGCAATATGCAATATTACAATTACGATAAACTACTAAATGCATGGAGTGGACAAACTGTAAAGCCAAGTCTAACTTTTGATGCGATAGGTGTGTACTACTGTAATGCGCAACCCGCTAGAGATGTTTTAACAAATGCACCGAATAACTGGACAATTAATGATGCTTGACAAGCTTGTCCTCCAAGCAATATCACTCTTTCCAATACATGAGTTGATGAGTGAATGACTTATGTTGGTCAATTTACTGGTGACGATCCTAATTGACCTTTAATTTTTACTCTTGTTGCATGAGCATGAGATGATGACAATACTCAATTTACCATAAGTAATAGCGGAGTTCTCGCTTTTTTTACTGCTCCTGATTTTGAGAATCCAACAGGTCATTGAGGAAATAGTGGTAATAATTATACTATTCGTGTACAAGCAAAAAATACAAAAAATCTGACAACTCAAGAAGTGTTTATTATTACGGTGATTGATGTTGATGATTTTCCACCTGAAATTACCATCACGGCACCAACGAAAACAAGCACTTGAGTGATAACTGATACGGTAATAGAAGTTTCAGATCGTTTCTCTATTGCATCTATTTCATTAGCTTGAAGTACAACTGCTACAGAGGATCTTGTTTGTAATCCAACACTTCCATATATCAACCCAACTCCATTTGCTGGTCAGCATTGAGTTGTCACTTGTAATGTAAAAATCATGAGTTCTGGGAAACTTGTAGTTACTGCACAGGATCTATCATGAAATATTGATTCAGCTTTTGAAGATGGTTATAGAATTGATGCACAATGACCACAACTTACAACCTTCTATGTGGATACCGAATCACCTTATAGTATTAATAATCCACAAGTGCATTTTGATGCCTTAGATTCCTGAACGGTAGCAAAGTATGAACTCGTTTATAAAATGAATGATGGAATTACAGGTTCGATACCTGATGAACGAACTACATCAACCTACACCACAGGAGGAAGTGTTGTTCTCAATCTTGATCCTGATGAGGCTCAACATACCATTACTATTTATGCTTATGATGGACTTGGTAATAAAACAAACCGTCATATCGTTTTTCCTCCGATAGTGATTTTTGATGTTCCAACAATGGTAAGTAGTTGAATAATAAACGATACTAAGGTAAGAATAATCAATCCTACTAGTGGAGAAACTTTAGGTGAGATTGAGGTTTCAGGAACTGCTGGAGCTAGCCTAGGAGATTGTATCAGCCCCACTTGAGAAACAGGACCAACCTTTACGACAAGTGTAATTTGTAATATAGATAATATTTCTCAAACTGGAGTAGTGATAGTAAAAGCAAAAAATATGATTAATGGAGCTGTTGGACAAAATTCACAGAAATATTTTATAGAAACCAATGCTCCAATTATTTCTATTTTCCCGAGTAAAAAAGCAAGTAATCAAGCTATTACTTGAACGGTTGAAATCCTAGATGATGTAGCTATTAGTGCAAATAATGTTTCATTAACAACAGATCCTGCTAATCAGCTTAGTGATCGAAACTGCGTACAAACGGATGGGAAAAGAGTGGATTGTAGTTGGACACTTTCATGATCAATGCTTTCAGGAGCTTCATTAACTGTTTCTGCAAGGGATAAAGCAGGAAACTTATCTACGAAAACAGAAACGGGATTTATAATAGATACCATTCCACCTGTTGTAACTCTGGATTCTACTGGTGTGGTAAATTCTCAGAATCAGGGATCATATTCACTAAGTGGAACTTGTTCCATAGATGATGGTGATGTTTCTATGATTATTGTCGTAAATGGATATAAATTTAGTTCTTCATGTACAGCTTCTTGAACTTGGGATTTGGTTTTGGATCTTTCTATTCCAACTATGTTTCCTGACTGAAATATCCCGTTAAAAATAAGCCAAACAGATGCCTTATGAAATTCAACAACAATTACAGGTTCGCTTCTAAAAAATACCAAATGACCTGATTTAACTGTTTCACTTTCTGATTGAGCTTACTTGAATCAACAATTGAACCTCATTTCAGGAACAAGTGAATCTTGAGCAGTTATTACTATTAGTATGTTGAGTGGGACTCAAATATTAACTGGGGAAGTAGATGTTAACTG
>JAKJDW010000059.1 GCA_022705745.1 Patescibacteria group bacterium | reverse complement strand
ACAATAGTAGAAATTCAATCTGTCTAATAGACTGGGCTTATTTTGGAAAAGAGCCGATTTATCTACAATAGTAGAAATTCAATCTGTCTAATAGACTTACGGGCGTTGCACAAGGCTACGGATCTACAATAGTAGAAATTCAATCTGTCTAATAGACTATATTTTCTCCTAACTTGATATTTTAATCTACAATAGTAGAAATTCAATCTGTCTAATAGACAAAATTCCGGTGCGTGATTTGATATTATATCTACAATAGTAGAAATTCAATCTGTCTAATAGACAAGATGCAAGAACACATATTGGTTACGTATCTACAATAGTAGAAATTCAATCTGTCTAATAGACATTGTTATGCCTCTTGCTGTAGCATAAGCATCTACAATAGTAGAAATTCAATCTGTCTAATAGACGACCCGGTTATGTTGCCGGTATCCTGAAGATCTACAATAGTAGAAATTCAATCTGTCTAATAGACTAATTCAAACCACGCCTCTATGCTTTTCCTATCTACAATAGTAGAAATTCAATCTGTCTAATAGACGCCATATTGTAATCAATAGAACCTTCCAT
>JAKJDW010000058.1 GCA_022705745.1 Patescibacteria group bacterium | reverse complement strand
GGCAGTGATTTTGCATACATAGATAAATTTCAAGACAGCACTTGGCTGAGTTTGATGCATGACAGAATAGAACTTGCGAGAAAGTTTTTGAGAGATGATGGAAGTTTTTATTTGCATTTGGATTATAGGGCTAATCATTTTGGTAGGATTATAATGGATAAAATTTTTACAGAAGAAAGATTTGTAAATGAAATTATCTGGGGGTATATGTGGGGAGGAGTTGGGAAAAAAGAATTTGCAAAAAAACATGATGACATATTTTTATATGCAAACAATCAATATGTTTTCAATTCAGATGAAGCAAGAGAGGCTTATATATCAGCAGATACAAGATGGCATAATAATGATGAAGGAAAACTATTAAGAGATTTATGGGACGACATTCCAATTGTAAATACTATTGCAAAAGAAAAAGTAAAAGAATTTCAAACTCAAAAACCAGAGCAATTATTAGAAAGAGTTATTAAAGTTTCTTCCAACGAAAACTCTCTTGTTCTCGATTTTTTCACAGGATCAGCTACTACGATTGCCACCGCTCAAAAACTTAGCAGAAAATGGATCGGTGTGGAAATGGGAGATCAT
>JAKJDW010000057.1:323-583 GCA_022705745.1 Patescibacteria group bacterium | reverse complement strand
TATCTGTCGGCATTCGGCGTCTTCGCTTCCATAATCAAGTTGCCATAAGGATTTTCCGACCATCCCCACCCATCCCTGATTATTAATATTACTTTTTTATATTTCAATACTTTATAAACTTTATAAACTTTCAACTTTACAAACTTGATAAACTTGCCAATTCTTCTTCAATTCTCATCAATCGATTGTATTTACACACTCTCTCGCCTCTGGTCGGCCCCACTTTTATGTAAGCCGAGCCTACCGCTACTGCCAAATCC
>JAKJDW010000057.1:0-301 GCA_022705745.1 Patescibacteria group bacterium | reverse complement strand
ATTGGTTTCGCCGCCGCCGCGATGAGACGGCATCGTCATCAAATTGTGTTCTCTTGCCAGTAGACAACAATCAACTGTTTCTGTCAGAGTTCCAGCTTGATTCAGTTTAATCAAAATTGCCGTGGCTGCTTTCATTTCAATCGCTTTTTTCCACAAATTAGTGTTGGTCACTGTCAAATCATCGGCAATCAACGGGAATTTACCCCCAATCACTTCCACCATCTTTGGCCAATTATCCCAATCAAACTCCGACAACATATCCTCCATGGTCGCAATCGGATATTTGTCAATCCACGGCTTG
>JAKJDW010000056.1:329-597 GCA_022705745.1 Patescibacteria group bacterium | reverse complement strand
TCTTCAAAAGACTGCATAGCACATAATATTCTGTGTCGCCAAAAGAAACTTGTTGTGAGACTAATATGTACGATTCTAGCACACTCTCGCAAGCTCATTCCAGCGCTCATACATTTGATGTATTCAAGCATCTTGCCCTTTTCATGAACTCCATACATAAAGGTGCCAGTGGTAACTCTGAACTGTCTGCCACAGGTTTTGCAGCGATAGTTCTGTACTCCACTTTGCAAACCATTTTTGATTACATGACTACTATTACAATCTGGAC
>JAKJDW010000056.1:0-267 GCA_022705745.1 Patescibacteria group bacterium | reverse complement strand
GTAGACATTGCTTTGATTTCTTGGTAATCGACTACATCTTTACCTTCTTGAATCATTTCATCATATAGATTGTCGTATAGTTTGCGAGTACCTTCCTTATTAAGAGCAAAGATTTCTATGGGATTTTCGAATAGTTTATTCATATGTACAAATATTTTTGCAAATATAAAAATATTTAATAAAACTTGATATTTAATAAAAAATATTTTAATCTATATTCCTATATCAATTTAGTTAAATATTTTTGGAATGGTCTTGAAGTTATTG
>JAKJDW010000055.1 GCA_022705745.1 Patescibacteria group bacterium | reverse complement strand
CATTTTGCAATTCGAAATGACCTAATGATAGTATAGATTGAATAATCTGGCTCGTATCGAAATCATAAGGTATAAAAAAATCAAAATCTATTGATTGACGATGTCCTATTTGTAAAGCCAATCCTGTGCCGCCTGCAAGATAAAAATCGCTTATAAAGTCTGTATTCGAGAGCAATTCGAATAAATCGAGCTGAGATGATGGTAATATGTTTAAATTCAAATCATTACTCATTTAGCATGATTTTCCAAAAATTTTTTGTTTTGTTATTTAAATTCTTACTATTAAAAATAATATTTTTTAATTCCGTTTTATTGACTTTCTTCAGGATATACCTTACAGCTTCCATGTCACCATAATTAAGTATTCGTTCGACTATAAATTTTTTATATTTATCGAGTGATAATTCATTAAAATTACAATCCCAGAAATATTTTTCGAAGGTTTCGGGAAGTTGCTCATTGGTTTGCATCATCATTGATTTATAAAAAGTTGAAAGTTCATAAAGTTTATAAAGTTCATAAAGTTCATAAAGTTGGAAAGTAGCATAGAGGATGGATAATGGGTGATGGATAATGGGTGATAGAGTTTCAGTTTTCAGTTGTTAATAGTAAGTTATTAGTTATCATTTGATAA
>JAKJDW010000054.1 GCA_022705745.1 Patescibacteria group bacterium | reverse complement strand
TACTGTTCATGGCTGTTGAGCATTTATAATTATGCTTGTCGTTGTCGACCAAGTAGTCCCATTAAAGCTATATGGGCTAGTATGTAATCAGACACCAATATCATTTGCCCCTATTATCGTTAAAACTCAGGTCTCACACTCATATCACGAATTGTGACTGAATGTAAATTCTGGACCTTTCTTGTCTATCCTTATCTCTGGCGATGTCTTTGTTGTTTCTTGATTTCAAACTTTATCTACACTATAATATCTCACATATTGCGAAGGACAAGTTGTGTTGTTTGGACAAGTTACTGTAAATGTTGTACTAGGTGGTGTTCAATTTAAGTATGGTATACAATTAGTATCATTTCAAGTACAATACAGAGTATAATCTACTCATGCTCATGTATCTGTTGCCGTTAATTCTACTGAGAAATCTGTATTCCTCCAATTGTTATTGATATTATCTATTGTTACTGGTGAAATATCATCTAGTATTACTCAATTTATATTTCACCAACTCACTATTATATCGATTTTATTACCATCATTATCTTGAATTTTTATTACACAAGAATCACTCCCCGTTGTCGCTGGATTCGGTGTATAACTAATAGTATCATCGGATACACTACATGTTCATTTTGCTCATTGGC
>JAKJDW010000053.1:302-646 GCA_022705745.1 Patescibacteria group bacterium | reverse complement strand
AACTCAAAAGTGATTTTGATAAAAAGGTTTTAGAGCTTAGCAGCAAAGGTTTTAGAGTGCTTGCAGCAGCATTTAAAGAAGTAAACAATGATTATACTGAAGATAATCTAACATTCTTGGGGCTTATTGCTATTAGGGATCCAATAAGAAAGGAAGTTTTTAATGCTATAGAAACCTGTAAAAAAGCAGGAATAAGAGTTATAATGCTAACTGGAGATCATATAGAAACAGCTAAAGCTTATGCAAGAGAGCTGGGACTGATTGACAATACTAATATGGCTTACTCCCACGCAAATTTAGAAAAGATGAATGATTTGGAACTTAAAGAAGTTTTAAAAAAAGCA
>JAKJDW010000053.1:0-258 GCA_022705745.1 Patescibacteria group bacterium | reverse complement strand
GACAGGGGATGGCGTAAATGATGCACCAGCACTAAGAAAAGCTGATATCGGGGTCGCCATGGGTAAGAGAGGGACAGATTTAGCAAGAGAGGTCTCAGATTTAGTCCTTCTTGATGATAATTTTGCTACAATTGTAAATGCAATCGAAGAAGGAAGAGTCATTTATGATAATATAAAGAAAACAATATTCTTTCTTTTATCCTGCAATTTTGGAGAAATTTTTCTAATTGTAGGTTCAATGATTCTATCCCTTAAAAT
>JAKJDW010000052.1:331-654 GCA_022705745.1 Patescibacteria group bacterium | reverse complement strand
GACATTATTAAAATTACTAAAAATAAAAAATTATTAGTTTTAATACAATAAAATGACATTAAAAGTAAAAAAACTCCAGTAATTATATACCAAGCCTTACCTCTTTTGTGTTCTATGTATTCTTCAAAACACCATTGATGTAATAACTCTCCATGAAATTCTTCTTTTTCTTCTTTTTCTTCTTTGTTTTTTTTATAACCATCATCAATATTTTTGTCTTGATTGGTTTTTATTATATTATATTTTATATCTGACATTTTGTTCTTAAAAATTTTATTAAATGTAAATTTGATATCACATTTTATTATTATATTAATATTATA
>JAKJDW010000052.1:0-235 GCA_022705745.1 Patescibacteria group bacterium | reverse complement strand
TTAATTTTGGCCATTATTTATGTTAATTAATATTTTTACACAATGTTGACCATTTTATAAAGATATAGTATTATATGTTTATTGATTTTTAGAAATCATTTTTAAAAATGGAGAGTTGGCAGAGTGGTCGAATGCGGCAGTCTTGAAAACTGTTGTAGGGAAACCTACCAGGGGTTCGAATCCCTTACTCTCCGCCAAGATTGGCTACCATTAGCCAAATTTAGTGGTGCAAACA
>JAKJDW010000051.1 GCA_022705745.1 Patescibacteria group bacterium | reverse complement strand
AGCAATTTATAGGCAAAATAAAGCTGATATATATTGATCCACCGTATAATACGGGAGGAGATGCGAATATTTTTACTTATAACAACACTTTCAATCATTCTACTTGGCTGACATTTATGAAAAATAGGTTGGAAGCTGGTAAGCAACTACTAAGAGATGATGGATTTATTGCTATTGCGATTGACCATTGTGAATTACTTTATTTAGGAGTTTTGGCAGATGAAATTTTTGGGAGAGAAAATAGATTAGGAATTATTACAGTTGTTCATAAACCAGGAGGGAGAAATCAAGAAAAATTTTTTTCTTCATCAAATGAATTTATGTTAGTTTATGCAAAAAATAAATTTATTGCTAATTTTAATAGTGTAGCTTTGTCTGATGAAATTAAAGAAAGATTTGACTTAAAAGATGAAAAGGGAAATTATAGATTAATAAATTTTATAAGAGATCATATAGATAATTTGAGAGAAAAAAAACCAAATTTTTGGTATCCAATTTATATAAGTCAAAATTTAAAAGAAATATCTTTAGAAAAAAAAGAAAATTTTATTGAATTATTGCCTATTTCAAATACGGGGAGAGAAATGTCTTGGAAAACTTCAAAAGAAACTTTTATGGAAGATTTTCAAAATAATGAAATTGTAATAAAAAAAGAAGAGAGTGGGAAAATAATTATTTACAGAAAGTTTAGAGAA
>JAKJDW010000050.1 GCA_022705745.1 Patescibacteria group bacterium | reverse complement strand
GATAGAACCGACGCCAATGTTTATCAGACCATTTCCTGGTCAAGGCGGTCAAGAGTAAAAAGCAGGCGTTTATTTCGGAATATTGGACAATTTCTTCAGTGGATAGCCAGGCGATAAGCTGGTCTTTTTTGGCAATGGCAAGTGCTTTTCGGGCTTGTAAGAATGCTTGTCCTTTGTTATGAGCGATAATTGGATTGATTGGTTGATCAATAGCGCCTATTCCAAAACCGAATCGAAAATGAAAAGGAGCCAGATGGCGATTTAAATCCATTAGTAAGCGATAGGGGTGATGGTTTTGATCATAAGGAAAAAGCAATTGAATTTCATCGCCAGCAAATAACATTGAAGGAATCAGGGTGTGAAAATCTCGACTATTGATCATATCCGCAGTAATGACAAGATACTTACTCATAGAAAATTAATCATAGTAAATTAACCGCAAAGAACGCAAAGGGAAGCAGGTGAAAGTTTGTAAAGTCGAAAGTTCATAAAGTTAAAAGTTCATAAAGTTAAAAGTTTATAAAGTTAAAGCGAAGTTGGGAGACCGATTTCGGGGTTTATAAAGTTTTGATGAGACCGGAGATGGTCTTGGAGATTTCTATTGCTTGGGTATTCAATACATTAAAATCGTGTTCAGACAAATAGCAAAGATCTTTTGCCAGTTGGATCATGGAACGAACTTTACCACAGGAGCCTTTGTGGAATAAATCTTATCATA
>JAKJDW010000004.1 GCA_022705745.1 Patescibacteria group bacterium | reverse complement strand
ATATACACACCTGTTCATAATGGTTGTTGGTAGGTCACTGGCTCACTTGGAATACATATCGCTATTACATCTGTATTTACTACAGTTCATGATGTTGGATTATAATCGAAAGTGCATGTTGGCTTAGTTGTATCGATCACTATATCTGTATTATATCATAATGAGTGTTCATCTCATGGATTTGCCAATGTCAATGTCGCATCTTCCCCACCCTCATTTTGTATCGTTCAACCATCTAATGCCAATGCTGTTGTACTTGCATAATCCAAACCGGTTGAAGTATCTCAATCAATTACTGTATATTGAAATAACAATGTAGTTTCTCCACTTCATGATACATAAATTCATGTTCTTATTGGTGTTGTATTCAAGGTTATAACAGGAGTACCTGTCACAAACACAGCCTCACTAAAAGTTACTGTGATATCTACAGTACCTCATGACTTATAGTATCAAGTTGTTGGCGTTGCACTTACATTCGTTACGGTAGGGTTTACTGCCCATACCGATGATAATGCAAAAAATAATCATCAAATAAGCACCGAAAATAAAAGAAAGAGTTTTGTTTTCATGGTTATAAGAAAAAGATAAAAAATACCCTATCTCTAAATAGAGATAAAAAGACATTCAATTATTATTCTTTTTTTCCTCAAGGTCAAGAGAAATTTTTCTGAACCCAAATGCCTCAAAAGCATAGTAAAATCGTATTTAAAACAAGGGTTTCTCATTTCTTCGGCATAATTTATATACTAAACTAAGCGAAAGATCTAAAAATTTTGTTTTCTTGTGATAAAAAATAAGTAGTGATAAAATTTTATTTCTCAGTAAAATTTAGTTTTTAGTTTATCTTGTTGTATAGTATACAAACAAAACGACCACTAAAAAATTGTTTGATATTTCAAACCCATATCAACAAGCTTATGTGAATTTAGAGCCACCAAATCCAAAAAATGAGAATTGTATATTGGTATGTTCCCATATATTTCCTAATTTTTGGATATATTACAAGCAACATGAGCTGCAGCTAATCTCGCAATAGGAACTCTATACGGAGAACAAGAAACATAAGTAAGTCCAACTCTATGACAGAATTCAATAGAAGCAGGATCTCATCCATGTTCACCACAAATTCCTAACTTGATATTTGGTCTAGTAGATTTTCATTTTTCTACTGCTATTTCTACTAATTGTCCTACTCATTCCTGATCTAAGGTTTGGAAAGGATCTTTATCAAAAATACTTTGATTTACATATTCTTTGATGAATTTACCAGCATCATCTCTAGAGAAACCTAATCCCATCTGAGTAAGATCATTTGTTCCAAAAGAAAAGAATTCAGCAGATTCAGCAACCTTATCAGCAGTCAAAGCTCATCTAGGAACTTCTATCATTGTTCCAACTGTATAATTTACTTCAACTCCATATTTTTCCATAGTACTTTTTGCAACTCTGTGTACAATTTCTAAATTGAAATCTAACTCTTGTTTGAATCATACTAATGGAATCATAATCTCAGGCATTACTTGCTTTCCTGCTTTAGCTAGTTCACAAGCCGCTGAAATCACAGCCTCAGTCTGCATTTCTGCTATCTCAGGGAAAGTAATAACCAATCTACATCATCTATGTCACAACATAGGATTAATTTCATGAAGTGAAGCTATTCTATCTTTTAGTACAGAAAGTTCTACATTCATTTCTTTAGCTAATTCTACAATGTCATGTTCTTCTGTTGGTAAGAACTCATGTAATGGAGGATCCAAAAATCTAATTGTAACAGGAAGTCATTCCATAGCATTGAATAACCCAACAAAGTCTTCTTTTTGATATGGAAGAAGTTTAGCAAGAGCCTTTTTTCTATCATCCAAATTGTCAGATAAAATCATCTCTCTAACAGCTTTAATTCTATCATCAGCAAAGAACATATGTTCTGTTCTACAAAGTCATATACCTTCTGCTCCAAATTTTTTAGCCATCAAAGCATCTGCTGGAGTATCAGCATTTGTTCTGATTCCCAATCTTCTATATTTATCTGCCCATTGCATTAATGTAGCAAAATCTCAACTTAGTTCTGGATCTACTGTTTTTAGTTCTCATGCAAAAACTTCTCCAGTTGAACCATCTAATGTCAAAACATCTCATTCTCTAAATGTTTTTGAACCTATTGTAAGTGTTTTAGATTTTTCATCTATTACAATCTCACTAGCTCCAGCAACACAACATTTTCACATTCATCTAGCTACTACTGCAGCATGTGAAGTCATACCTCATCTAGCAGTCAAAACTCATTGAGAAGCATGCATTCATTGAATATCTTCTGGAGATGTCTCATTTCTAACTAAAATTAATTTTTTACCTTCTTGAGCCCATTCATGAGCATCTTCTGCTGTAAACACAATTTGTCATACACCAGCTCCAGGAGAAGCAGGAAGACCTTTTGTCAATAGCTCTGCTGAATGCTTTGCAGAAGCTTCTATTTGTTTGTGAAGTAAAGCATCAAGCTGTTCTGGATTGATTCTAAGAATAGCTGTTTTTTCATCTATCAATCATTCATCAACCATATCTACAGCCATTTTTACTGCAGCAACAGCTGTCCTCTTTCCACTTCTTGTTTGAAGAATATAAAGTTTTCATTCTTGGATAGTAAATTCCAAATCTTG
Source organism: Patescibacteria group bacterium (assembly GCA_022705745.1). Lineage (GTDB taxonomy): Bacteria > Patescibacteriota > Gracilibacteria > Absconditabacterales > Absconditicoccaceae > JALOAF01. Next base: position 65,244 of record JAKJDW010000004.1, on the reverse strand, counting down.
CATATCTTTGTAGTGTTTTTCAAGCAAATGATAAATATCTACAAGCTCTTTATAACATTCTGGCATAACTTTTTCTAGTTCCTCAATATGTTCAGGAGTTCTAATTCATGCTACCACATCTTCTCCCTGAGCATTCATCAAAAATTCTCCATAAAATTTATTTTCTCCAGTAGAAGGATTTCTTGTAAAACATACTCCTGTTCATGAAGTTTCACCCATATTCCCAAAAACCATTGATTGAACATTCACAGCAGTTCATATAAGTCATTTAATATTGTTTAATTTCCTATAAACAATAGCTCTATCATTGTTCCAAGAATCAAATACAGCATTTATGGCCATTTTTAACTGTTCTCTACCATCATTTGGAAACATTTTTCAAGTATCTCTTTGTATCATATCTTTGTACAAAGAAACTACCTTTTGTAAATCTTCAACGGTTAAATCTGTGTCATCTTTTATTCATTTTTCTGTCTTAACCTTGTGTAGTTGTTCTTCAAAATGATGATGTTCTACTCACATTACAACATCTCCAAACATCTGAATAAATCTTCTATAACTATCCCAAGCGAATCTTTCATTTCAAGTCCTGTTGGCTAATCAAATCACAGATTCATCATTTAGTCATAGATTTAATACTGTGTCCATCATACCAGGCATAGAAACAGCTGCCCCAGATCTAACAGAAACCAACAATGGGTCTTGTGAATCTCATAATTTTTTACCCATAGTTTTTTCAAGTTTTTGTAATTTAGCTTCTATCTGCTCCAATACTTCCTGACTATTGGTTTTATTATTCTTATAATAAAACTCACAAGCCTCTGTACTTACAGTAAACCCATCAGGAATAGGTAGCCCCAAAGACATCATTTCTGCTAAATTAGCTCACTTTCCTCCAATAATGTATTTGTCTACTCCTTTAGATTCATTGAAAGAATAAACAAATTTTTTGGTTTTAGTTCAAAATAATCCCATAATTTCTTTATATAAAAAAAATAAAACTTCAAAACGAATAATAAAATATTCTTTTTGTTTTTCAATAGCAAGTAGACAAATATAGACAAAAAAACTGACACAGTCCACAATGAGGAAAGTCTCCTACCTCTCCCTTATTCGCTACGAAGAATTTCGTAGTTAAGGGGTTTATTAAAAGCTAACAAACATCCCCCTTAATAAGGGGGATTAAGGGGGATTTATTAAAAGCTAATAAGCATCTCCCTTGCTCGTTACGGAGAACTCCGTAGTCAAGGGGGATGTAAATAAATCCCTCTATCCCGATAAATCGGGAAGACCAACTCCCTTTTTCAAAGGGAGGCAATAATGTTGTGACAAAAGTTCCTCCCTTGGGGGAGGTTGTTCTCCCCCGCAATACTGCGGGGTAGGTGGGGGTTTTTCTTCCCAGTAATTCCTGACAATCCCCAACTACAACCCCCAACTACGATAGAGTAACCCCTTAAAAAGGGGATTCAAAAAATTGATAAACTAATGAAAAATATCCTTGAAAACTTTAGATTTTTAACTAAAAAAATAACTGTTTTATTTAAATACAATAAAAAATGATTAAAGAATTCAAAGAATTTGCCATAAAGTGAAACATGATAGACATGGCTATATGAATTATGATTTGAGCAGCATTTTCTACTATAGTAAAATCTCTAGTAGATGATATAATTATGCCAGTTATATCTGGGATATTCAAAATACCAGATTTTTCAAATCTATTTGTAGTTTTATCAAATCCCAGTGGAGAAACTTTTTCTAGTGTAGCATTAGCTCGTGAAGCTTGAGCTTCTGTATTAGCTTACGGACTATTTATCAACGCAATATTAGCGTTTCTTATGGTAAGCGTTACATTATTTTTTGTAGTAAAAGGTATCAACAAACTCAAAAAATCAGAAAAAAAAGTAGAAGAGCCAAAAATATCAGAATTAGATGTGCTCATAGACATCAGAGATCAATTGAAAAAAACTAAATGAAAATAGAAAACTTCATATCAAAATACAATATCCAAAAAATTAAAAAACTGGAACAAAAGGATCCACAGTTTTTAGCACTAAAAGAAAGCTGGAGGAAAATACAAAATAAAGATGAAAATTTGTTTTTATATTTAACTCTACAATGTGCTCTAGTAAGCTACCAAATCGCCTGAACATGAGAATTGCGACGACAAGAATTTGGAGATAAAATTCAAAAAGATCGAAAAACATTACAAGAATTACGACAAAAAAAACAAGATAATAGTGTTTGGCGATATGATTTTCTGACCAATTCTAAATACAACAAAAGGATCTATAATATCAAAACTAATAAAATTAAAAAATTCAACAAAATTTTACAAAAAAATATAATTTTCCTAAATTTTTGAAACAAATTAGAAGAATTGAATGATCTTATTTCCAAGGTAATGAACACAAAAAAAGACAGCAAAACGAATGTTTTTGCCGTTAAAATGTTTGGATATGCCCATGAAATCATTTCTTGAAAAGAAACTATATATCCAATGAGTATAGAAATACCAGTTGATAGCAGGATTAAAAGAATTTATACTAATTCTTTAGATATAAAAAATAAGGTTAGCAATACAGAAATTCAAAATTATTTTCAAACCTTATCAAAAAAACACAATATTCCACCACTACATTTAGATTCCATTCTCTGGTTGGACTACTGGACAAAATTTTTTATTTAATAATTAGTTCTAAAAGATGAACTCTATTAAAAAATGAATATACAAACACTATAAAGGCAACTTGTACGAATTAATTGATATTGTAGTACATAGTGAAAGTTGAGAAGAGTTGGTGTTGTATAAAGCTCTTTACAACGATACAGAATGAAAATCTCAATTACGAGTCAGACCAAAAAAAATGTTTTTTGAAGATGTAATTATAGATGGAATCACAAAACCTCGTTTTGAATATTTATGAGAACAAATTGAAAACAGCAGGAACAAAAAATAATAAAAACTAATTTTTTGAATTTCTTATATCATAACAAAGCTCCTACTTTACTCATTTCAAATAAAATCAATTTATTTATACAAACACTAATAATTTTTCTAGGCAAAATAGTCCCTAATCCAATATGCTTATCAAAGAATTTATATTATCAAGTTCTCAAGAAAACATAATATTTAAATCTGAATTTGACAATTCAAGTCACAATTTTTGTAATCTTTGGATCAATACATCTCTTTGTTCAATATCATCTACCACAATATTTCAATTTACCACTCAATTGTTGTAATTTATCTCATAAGAATAAACTTTTCAATTTTGTAAATAATACTTTTGATATTTTTGTTGAGATTTATCAGACATATCTACCATTCTCGCTTTGTCTAAATCAAAATTTTTTCCATATCTTCTAATAAATTCCTCTTGTTCTCTAAAAAGATTTTTGAAGTATTTGTCCTGTCTATCAAAATATCTATCAAACTCATCAAAAACATTTAAAGTACGATCGATTCTATAAGGATCTTGATAGTAAATAATTCCACGAGATTCTATGTTGGCTATCCTGTTTTGATAATAAATAACAAGAGAAATGATAAAGACAACAAATATCACAATTATCCATCAACTAACTCAAAGATACTTATTAACTTTTGCAAAGTTTCTCTTAATAGAATTATCACAATTCTTGACCGTGCTTTTCAAAGTTTTTTCTGATTTTTTCATTTTCTCTTTTTTACCATTTAAAAAAGAGCTAGATTAATCTAGCTCGCAAACAAAAACATTATTTATCAAATTTAGATATCTCATTTTCAATCTTTTTAATATCCAAATCAATACTTTCGATCATATCTTCTCTTCACTCATTTTTGAATTTTTTCTTGTAATCTTTGAGCTTTTGAAGAGTTGATTTGAGATGTTTTAATGTTTCATCTTTGTGTTGCTTTTGATAGTCAATTTTTTTTAATTCTGATTCATATTTATTGAGATCAATCAGATTTCACCCAGCATAATTGTCTTGCTCTTCATCGTATCAATCATAGATTAGTCACAGTCTTCTATCAATGAGATTATCAAAATAATTCTGTAAATTTGCCCAATCTCACAGTCACAATATTGGAGATCTTGGCGTGTCAGAAAAACTTTCTAATCATGAAACCTCATTGTTTTGAACAAATGATTGGAAATCTTGAGAATTATCAAATTCTCTTTCAATTTTCTCCTCTTTTCAATTAATGTTTTTGTAAACATAAACTTTCCCTTTGAACATGTTTGATATTGGTTAAAAAATAAAAAGTAGCACCAAAACTATATCGGTGCTATAATAATAATTTTTTTTTATTTTTCAAGTTTTTTTACCTTTTTGCCTGCTAAATGGTTTGACTTATTTATATTTATCCAAGTTTATATACATAAATTAAAAATTATCCTATACTTTTTTTATAAAATAACCCATTCAATAAACTTTTAAAAACATAGTTTGCTTAAAAAGTAAAACTTTTTAAACGAATTTTTTATTATTTTAAAAAACATTGCAGTTTTTTTCTAAAAGGTTATACATTTCATACTTTATACAATTTCAATACGCTATGAAAAAACAAAGTTCTATCAAAATTGAATGATCAGCTTCTGTTGGTACAAAATGACAAATAGTAATTCCAAAAAATGTTAGAGACAAATTTAAATTAAAATCCGGAAATGATTTAATTGTACTATCTTCCGATGATGCTATATTTTTGATAAAATCAGAAAATCTAAAAAATATGATATGATCTTTTGAAAATATAATAGATAGTTCATAAAAAAACTACTTAGTTTCTTGTAATTTTTTCCATAAAACCTCTTGTTCTTTACTCAATCTTCTTGGAATTTTTAGTTTTGGAACTACGAATAAGTCTCATTTTTTTGCAAAAATTCCCCCACTACCAAAACCTTTTCCTGAAATTTTTATCTGCTCATCCAATTGTGTTCATTTAGGAATTTTTATTCTAATTTTTCCACTTGGATGTGGAATTTCATACTCTCATCATAAAACCAAATCATAAATCGTAACTTCCTGATTTACATAAATATGATCTCATTTTCTAATATAATTTGGATTCTCGCTTACATTAATTTGTATGTATAAATCTCCTGTTGGCATACCGTTTTGTCCATCATCTCATTTGTTGGAATATTTCAAATAAGCTCCATGGTTTATTCATGCTGGAATCTTCACTTCCAAAATTTCCTTTACTTCTTCCAATCACCCGTTTGCTAATTTTTTTCAATCTTTAAAGTATTGTTGTCAGCTTCATCCACAGGTGGGACAAGTGCTTTGACTTTGCATCACCCCAAAAGGAGACTGAACTTGTTTAGTTACTCTCCCTCTACCAGAACACATATCACAAGTTTTTGCTTCTGCTCATTCTACCACTCTTTTACGAGTATAAGATATTTTTTTTGTAACTCATAAATACGATTCATCAAAAGTGATTGTAATTTTCTTTTTGAGATCTTCTCAACTTCTGGGTCATCCACCTCATCCAAAACTACCAAATCATCATCAAAAAATATTTCAAACAATATCTCATAAATCACCAAAATCAAAACTTGCTCATCAAGTTTGGAATCATCAAAAATTTCATCATCCAAAACCACCAAATCATCACTTTCTAAACATATCATATTGTTGTCTTTTTTGTTTATCTCAAAGTATCTGATGAGCTTCATTTACTTCTTGAAATTTTTCTTTGTTTCATCATGCCTTGTCCGGATGATATTTTACAGCCGCTTTTCTAAAGGCCTTTTTGATTTCGTCTTCAGTAGCGTCTTCTGACACTCACAATATTTCATAATAATTTTTTTTAGGATCAAAATCCATAACTATAAATTAAAAATTTAAATATAATTTACAGAAAAGCACAGATTATTCTAAAAAACAGTAGCACTAAAACAAGTGTTGTGCTATACTAATAAAAAAAATGCAAAATGCAAACTATTTTAAAAACATTACATCAGTACTTTCTAATTGATGATGAATTTATAAACATTATCCTTTTATCTTCATTTTATTAATTTTAAATTCCAGTTCCTCCACTTCTTTTTGTAAATTTTGAATATCTTGTTTTTTCTTTTCTATAATTTCCATAGATGCTGTTGAAAGAATGGAGCTTATCAAAGATTTCATATGTTGTAAATATTCTTGTTTGTTTTTTAAATCTTCTTCCATTTCCATCAACACATTTTTAGTTACTCCAATCTGTTCTGAAACACTTTTGGCTCAAATATTTATATCAATTACATTATCCATTTCATAATCTGATGGTGTTTTTTCATAATCTTTAACATAAACTATATTTCTAATGTTTAACAAGGCTTCCAATAGATCCTCTCTTTCTGATAAAAAATTTATAAACTCCAAATTCGCTTGAACGAACACATCTACTGTTTCATGTTTTTTAACTCATAAATTTTGTTTTATTTTTTTGAGCTTATCTACAATATCCATAAAAATATTCATTCTATAATTTTTTTCTTTCAAATTAAAATCTCATATAGTGCTTATATCAAAATTCGATATTTTAAGCTTGTTAAAAAATAGCTTTTCTATTTCCTGCATAAATAACGGCATCAATGGTCTTAAAATCTCCAAAGAAACGATAAAAGAAAACAAAGCTACATGCGGAGTACTCTCATACTCATAAATTTTAGTAGACTCCAAATAATTTTCACAAAGATCATTGATAATAAATTTTAAAATTTTAGACCCAAAATCCAATATGTTTTTATTTTTGTTTTTTAATTCTTCTAGCAGAGATTTGAGTCAATGCAAAATCCAGTTATCATAATCACTTATGTCCTGTTCTATCAAATTAAAAAGCTCTTTAATGTTTATTTTTGAAATTCAATTAATGTAGTTGTTGTAAACATATCTGTATGCATTCCAAACTTTATTCAACATAAAATGTATATATTCAATATTATTAGTATCCAATATGACTTTGTTGTTTTCTTTTTGTCATAACAACAAAAGTAATCTTAGCAAGTCTGAATTGAACAAATCAAGTATTCCAGAAAGTTCTTTTGTTAAAAATTTAGAGTTGTAATTTGTAATAATATTTGATTCTTGGTCAGTCAAATAAGGAATAAATAGCGAATCTGAAAAAAATAGTGTTTTGGAATAATCCAATCACAGTAGTAACAAATTTACAAAAAATTCTTTATCATCTTTTGTTCAAATAAATATATTTCACAAGTTTTTTATACCAGAATATCCCTCCATACTTTTTCAAAGGTTATTTTTAAACAACAACCATACAGTATCCAAAAAATCTTTATTAAAACTATCTTGTTTTTGCAAAACCAATGGTTCTTGAGATCAAAAAATAGCAGAAAAATCCAAACTAAAGCGTTCTCAATCAGACTTTATTGCAAAACTGTCTCCTAAAAGTTCCAAAAGAATCATTATTTTTTCAGAATCTCTTTCTATTTTTCACAAAAGCCTTTTAATGCCTTTCAGTCAGTTTTTTAAACTAGATCTTTCAGTATTTTCATAAATATCTATATATTTTGAAAGCTTGCTGACGCCACCAGAAAAATCAAAAGAAAACAAAACATCAACAAGCTCCTCTATGCTAAAAACATCATTTAATTGATTATCCAAAACTAAATTGAGTATTACAGCAGTTAGTGTGAGATCTTTTCTGGACTTTGCAATTTTATACTGCTCTACCAAAACATCATCATTTATCAAATATTTTTGTCATTTTTCAGAATACAAAACCGGTATTAAGGTTCCCTTTGCAGATTTGTTGGAAATATTAACAAAATTTAAATCTTTGAGATAATCCAAAATGTGGTTTTCTACATCAAATCACTTTATTGTAATATCTTTTGTCTCAAAATTTTGAAGCAAAAAATCTAAAGAGTAATCATATTTAATACCCCACTGATCCATAGTAATTTTATATAGTTCTTCCCCAGATTTAGCACAATACATAAGCTCTTCTTCCGTTTCATTTATCTGTTCTAAATTTCATATATCATTTATATAAGTTTCAACATTTTCAATAAAAACATCCACAGGTTTACCAACAAAATCTCCAACATGTTTAGTAAAATTTCCATCAACATCTATTGCATATATATTTGTTGGTAAATTGTGTTTTTGTGCAATTTCAAGACCATATTCATCATGTCATGGTGTAATTCTAACCACTCAAGTTCACTCAAAAGAAACCACACTATCATCTCATATGATAGGTATGTTTTTATTTATTATTGGAATAATTACATTTTGTCATATCAATTTTTTATATCTTTTATCTTGTGGATTTACAGCTACAGCCACATCTGCAAAAATAGTTTTGAGATTTTTCGTAGGAACACTAATAGAAACTCATTTAGATTCTATAAAATATTTAATAACAAATTCCTTTTTTTTCTTTTTTTTAATAAACAGATTGGTCTTCAATACATTTGTCTGTAATTCTTTGCTTCGTGAAACTACTTTTTTTTCTAAATGAATTTTTCAATCTTTATATAAATTAACAAAAACTTCTCTAAGAAAAATATAAAATTTTTCATCTACAACAAAATGATTTTCGTTTATAAAAAAAGAAAATCCAAGTTTTTCCAAAAATTTTATGTTCTGCTTCACTTGTTTTTTAAGATCTAATTGTAATTGTTTTAAATTAACATTATTTCTATTTAATTTGGAATACCAATTTGATGACAAAGCAAAGTTTATATCAAAATCAAGCCCATCAGAACCCCATAAGCTCATTTTAGAAATATAGTCTTTCATAAAAATTAAAAACAGAGCTCCAGGATGAACCTTTTGATCAGCAGACAAAGCTCTTGAATAAATAAATTTTGATGAGGGAAAAGATGATCTTTGTATGTTTTTATTTTTATTTATATATTTTTTTGGAAACATAGACATAATTATAAAAAATTGAAACAATAAAGCACAATTTAAAAAATGGACAAAAAACGATCGTTAATATTTTTGAGTCCTATATAATTTATATACTGCATACAAAAACAAACTAACTATAATAATCAGTAAGGTATCTTCAAACGGTCAAACTTGAACTTTTTGTGCTTGGTCTATGAGAACACTAGTTCCATCAGAACAAATTGCTTGCACTTGATAATATGCATACTGATCTTTTTCTGCATATTTATCAAAAAAATACTCAAAACTAGCTTCTGTCGTTTCTCAAACCAACTTTTTATCTGACATATCTTCCCAATCTGATCTATATATTTCGTACTTAGTGGCATTTTTTACCTCATCCCATACCAAAAAATATTTATCTCATATTTTTTCAGATTTTACCACTATTCACTGAACAATACAAGAAGCTTTAACTTTTTGTGGATTATATTCTACAATACTTGAAGGGTCTCATGATATATTAGACAATTCATCCAAAGGAGAAATTTGGAAATAATAAGTTGTATCAGTCTGCAAATTTTCTATCAAAACTCCAGTAGCGTTTATATCTACCGTTTTTTGTAAGTTATTTTGGTCAGTACCATAAAAAACTCTATATTTAGGAAAATGTCATCTAGAATCCCAAGAAACTATTACTGATGTCCCATCCACTCAAGTAGAAACAAATCTTACATTCCCAACACCCTTGTTTTCTTTCACAAAAATACTTGCAACATTGTCGTAGTTTCTCGGTATTCATGCATACATCAAAACAACAGAAATATTTTTATTACCCAAAATATCTGTCATAATTATATCTTTTTTAAAAATTCCTGGAGAAAGAAGATCCAAAGGATAGCTGGTGCCATCATCAAATATCATCTGAGCTGAGCTTACTTCATCTACAGCAGAAACAGTAAATGTAACTTTATCTCATTCCTTTAAGACTCAAGAAGGTATTATTTCTATGGAATTAAACACTCAATCAAATGGGGGTTGATAGGTTACTGTCACCACATTAGATTCTCACAATAAAACATTATTTATATTTACAGCTTTTATTTGAATAGTGTTTGGTCCAGAGTTTAAATTTCAAACATATACATTAAAATTTCACATTGAATCTGTTTGTCAACTGGTAACTAAGATATCATTTAAATAAACATCTATCGGTGAGTTCCTTAAATCAAAGCTAGATCAAATTATATTTATAGTAGATTTTTTTTCTATAGAAGAATCTATAGGAGAAGTTATGTTTATTTGTTTCAAGCTCGAATCTGAACTAGCATTTCATACAACAACCGTCGCTGTTCAGTGAAATTCGTAATTTAAATCCGTAACATCAGATACTTTTATTTGATATGTACCTGCTTTTTTAATTTCTAATCATTTTGAAAAGGTCTTTGTTCACTGATCTTGGGGTAAAAAAGAATAAAATCCCATACTAGGAACAACATAATCATCCGGCAACAATCAATTTATTTCAAACAAAACATCTCAAATATAATCTTTTAATATTTCACCATTTTTGAGTGCTGTTATTGTAATATCTACTGGCTGTCAAACTCAAAAAGTGTCTGGTTCTACCTTTACAGAAAAAGAATCTGGCTCCTCTGCCAAAGAAACCAATGGAACTAGGGCTGAAAAAAACATAAACACTCAAACGGCTAATTTTTTATAAAATTTATTCATCTACATATTGGTTTTTTATTAAAATCCATGATGTGAATCTTTGTTTTGATTCAGCGATCATATTGATAATGTTTTATTATTTCAATTTAGTAATAAAACACTTCACTCACTCAGCAATATTGATGGTTCTTTACCTCAAAAGGGTAATTCAAATAGGCTCTGTCCATAATCAAATTTTCAATTAAAATTTTTAAATTTTAAAATCAAACTTCATCCCATTTGAGATACTATTTCATAATCACACTGTTGTTTGATATTATCTAAATCTATCTGAACTTCTTGATCATCATAAATAATTGAAACAGAAAGCTCGTTTATATTTTTTATGGTATCCGAAACAAAAACATCCAACACATTTTTCTCGTTTTTGTATGCTAAATCCCAATGATTTGCTATCATGGTCTGAGCGTCTTGTAGTGATAAAATACTGGCAGAAAAAAAAACAGGGTTTTCCATAAAATAAAACAAAACAAGCGAAAATAGTATTGCCACCAAAAAGATTACTGTGTTTGTACGGAGCTTCTTTGTTCTCATAAAAAAATTGATTACAAGTCAAGTAAAAGTTTCTATGTATTTTATATAATAATGTAAAGTAAAAAAGCAAACAAAAAAGCAAAAAATATAAATTAAGTTCATTGACCTAAAATTTACAAAAATTATTTTTAAAAACTATTTTGATACAAATGTCAAACTAAACACAAAATTAAAGCCCGATTTTTTTGACAAAAATAATGTTTTTTATTATAATAATACCGTATAATTTATAATATAAATTTAAATATGGAAAATCCTTGAATAGATATTGAAAAAACATTATCATTGATAGCCAAAAATCCAAATATTTCAGATTTACATTTATCTAGTGGAGAATATATTTCTTATAGATTAAACTGAAAGATTGTTAAGGAAGAATCTTCTGGTAAAATAAGCTCTGAACAAATGGAATTATTTTTAAAACAGTTATTTTATTGAAATTCTCAAAGATTTAATAAGTTTTTATGAGACAAAGAATCGGATTTTGCCTACATATCCAAAGATAAAACGATTTATAGAGTAAATGCTTATCTAAAAACTGGAGGAATTACTCTTGTTATGAGAAAAATCGACAAAGTAGCCAAAAAATTGGAAGATATTATGTTGGATAGTGTTTCAAATAGTATTAAAAAAAATGTTTTAAAAAAGAAAAATGGGTTATATTTGATTACTTGACCTACTGGTAATTGAAAATCTACTAGTTTAGTTGCTATACTAGAAGAAATCAATAAAAATAAATCTAGAATTTTAATAACAATAGAGGATCCTATAGAATATGTTTTTGAACCAAAAAAATGTATTATATCACAAAGAGAAATCTGAAAAGATACTCGGTCTTTTGCAAATGCATTAAAATCAGCAATGAGGCAAGATCCTGACATAGTTTTTGTCTGAGAAATTCGTGACAAAGAAACTGCAGAAGCTGTGCTAAATTTAGCAGAAACTGGACATCTGGTTTTTAGTACTTTACACACAAATTCTGCCTCTCATACAATAAAAAAATTTATATCTTTTTTTCCACCAAATACTCAATGAAGCATTGCTGAAAGACTTTCTGAATCTTTAATCGGAATTCAGTCTCAAGTTTTAGTTAAAAGTATGGATGATTCAGCCAGAATATGAATATTTGAGTTAATGTTGAATACTCAATCTATAAAAACAAATATTAAAAAGCAAGATATGAACCAAATAAATAACATTATAAAAACCTCTAATACGGTTTGAATGATAACTTTAAAACAATATGCAGAAACTTTGATAGATAAAGGTATTATTAATCCAAATGATGTTGAATGAATTTTGAATAAAAATTCAACAAAAATATAAATTTATAAACTAACAATCAAAAAAAATGACTAATGTAGAACTTATAAAACAAAAACTACCTCAAGAATTATGGGAAAAGGCATCAAAATTTAATATTCCAGATTATTTTTTGGAAAACCATCCTGATGCTGTAATCTTGGTATTAAATTCTAGGTCTTTATCGAAAGACGAAGAAAAACAAAATTGGTTTAATTTAGTCCCTATGATGAACGAAGAACAGGTAAATAAGCTAAAAGAGATTCTTATTAGAGAAAGAGACAAAATAGCTGAAATTGAAGAAAAATATGAAAAGAAAAAAGAAGAAATCAAAGAAAAATATCAAACTAAATTTGATGCCGTACACTATCAAAAAACGATGACTAGTATACAAACCAAAGAAGACCTTATTAGAGATAAAGAAAAAGAAGAGGCTGAAGATTTACTTAAAAACCTTTAATAAAATGTTTTTATTTAAAAAAAATAAAAAAACATTAATTGTTTATATTCTAAGTTTCTTTTTTTCTATAAGTGGGTTTTTTTTATTAGATAACGCTTTCTGAACAGACTTAATGGAACAGGTGTTCAATCCCGCTATGAGTCATGATTATATAATAAATATATGAAAAAATAAAAAAACAGTTTGAGATACTATTCTTAGAGAAAAAACAGTTATAGAAGTATGAGGTGCTCCTTTCCAACCAGCTTGTTTTATAAATAATGTGAAACAAGAAGGTTTAAACGAACAAACTTGTATTCAAATGGGTTGACAACGAAAAACTGAAATAATAAATGTTCATTCCAAAGCACCATTGATAGTTAGAATTACTAAGTTTTTACTTAGAATGACTATTGTCCTTTCTATTTCTATGATAATATTTAATTCTGTAAAATATATGATAGAAGTTTTGTGATGAAAAGACCGAAAATCAGCTGAATCCAAAAAAAATTTAATTTATGTTGTTTCCTGAATTATGTTAGCATTATTAAGTGTAAGTGTAATTAATTTAATAATATCCATCCCAAAAAGTAGCATAAAAACTAGTGATGACCTCTCTGCATTTGAAATTTGATGTAAAACATGATCAATAATATTAGTTGGTAATGATTTAAAAGAACAAATTTGTTTAAAATCTACTTTTGGACATCCTCAATGAACAATGCAGTTTCGTGAACGAAAATATCTACCACCTTTTTCTATGTCCGCAGATAAAATGGAAGCTCATACGGTATGATGATATAGGTGTAAAATATGTGAATGAGATTGAAATAGTTTTGACAAGAATTGTATGCGAAAAAGAATATATAATTCTGAAATGAAAACTAAATGTGTTGAAGATTTAGGATGATCTATAGTAAATTAATATTTATAATTATAAAAAAAGTCTATGATGAAATTATTGTTAATATTGTTTATATTTGGTTTTAATTTGGTAAATGTTTTTTGACTTAATATGAACATACCCGTTCCACATGGACAAGAAGATATAGTGGTCACCTGACCCACGCAAATAGAAAGTGATGAAAGTACAATTTTTGATATAATACAGATAATAAACGATTATCTTTGGTTTTCTATAGCTGGAGTAGCTATGGTTGTTTTAGTTTATTGATGAATAAAATTAATTACAGCCAGTTGAAAAGAGGATTCTGTGTCTGCAGCAAATAAAATGATATTTTCAGCTTTTATAGCAATTTTCGTATCTATATTATCATACGCAATAATAAGGTTAGTTGTAAACTTATTTTAATTAAAACAAAAAAATAAATATTTAAACAAGTTATTAAAATGACGAAAAAAAACTTACTATGTTATAATTTTTTGTTTATCTTCCATTTGAGATAAATATTTTTTTGCTAAATTTTGAAATTTGCCTGGAGAACTACTCATTCAGTTAACAATATTTCTTGCGTTATAAAAATCTACCATGTGTTCGTTAACAAAATCTGATAATTTTTTTCATGTAAACAATCATTCTTTCATTCAATGAATTAAAATAAAAGCAGCTAAATCATTACTTTTAAGAATAGAATCCGGGTTTTTCACCAAATTCAACTCTTCTTTACCAAGATTGTTTCAAAAATTATCTTTAAATTGTAGTTTATTTTTTCTTATAATATTTGTAAATTTCCTATAATTACTTTTGTGTGTAAGTTGAACATAACCTCTACCAAAATAATTATCTTTTCAATATCGTTTATTTTTTCATCAAAATTCTTTGATATTTTTGAAATTACTTTCTCATTTTACTGTTGCTAAAATATAGGCTATCTGGTTTTTATCAGTAATTCAATATTTTTTAGCTTGTTCTATAACATATCTCTCTGCTTCAGAAAAATTTTTTAAATATTCTTTACTATCTGTTAATAAGTTTTCATCATCAAGATTTTGTTCAACACCTCACTTAGCATCTCATTCAAGATTTTCTGTTTTCAATACAGTAGTTTCTGGTTCTTTGTTAACATATAATCATAATTTTTCTCTAGCTTCTTGTTTATTTGTACTATTTTTAAGTACCTCCTTTGCGTTTTCTAATTTTTTCTGAATTTCTGAGGGCAATAATAGTCTTGAAAAAAATCATTTAAATTCAGAAAATAATCAACCAGAAACTAAAAAATCTTGCAATTTTTTTTCTACATCTTTTGTTAACTTACTTTTTTCTTCTATTTCTTTTTTAAATAATCACAATAAATCACCTATTTGTTTCAAAACTCAATCTGTTTCCTGTAACTTTAAATTGTCTATATACTCTTTTGCTACTTCTTCTCTTCGTTGCTCTATCAACATCTTTTACTCAAATAAATAAATTATTATATTAAATCTTAATCCAAATCCTTTTCTCCAGATAGTTTACTCAAAATCTCATCCTTCGTTTTTGTTTCATTTTTATCATAAACAGCAATTATTTCTTTAACACTATAATCTTCTCAACTATCAACTATCTCTTGAATAATTTTTTGAAGATTTTTATCTCCTAATAACTCCTTCTTTTCATCGCTAGTCAAAATTTTTGATTTTAATTGTTTTTCTTCATCTGTAGTTAATTTATCATCACTTTTTGTTTTTTCAATAAAATTAGATAAAAATATATCCATTTCTTTTTTCGCAACCTTCTCCGATAAATTATCTTTCAACCATTTATAATAATCAGACAATTCTTTATTTCTTCAAATAAATTTCATCTCAATTTCTGTTAATCAAGTGGTCTCTTCCATATCTTTAATTAATTTTTTAAGATCATCTTTTGTTTGATTTTCTACAATTTCCTTAGCTAATTCTGTTAAACTTTTTTGCGTTTTGCTTTCAATTCAAAACATCTCTTTAAACCAATCAGCAATCTGTCAAAATAATTCTTTTGCTTTCTCCCATACAGTTTTGACTCAATCCGATATTTTATCAAAAAATCCTTTTTCACCAGAACTTTCAACTCATGTCATTTTTATTATTTTATTAAATAAATATAATACAAATTAATTATAAATATTTTTTAAAAAAAAGCAAAAAAATCCAGCACTTTTTTACTGAATTTTTTGTACATCTTACCATATTTTCACAAAAATACATTAAACCTCTATAATTTCCATCTTTTTTTCTAATTTTTCTTGTTTTAGTTTTTTGGAAACAAGTAAATTTGTTGGTCAAATTATAGTTAAAAATAATCAAACTACTGTAAATATATCAGCAAAATACAATCATTCATGTCCAGAATTTAAAAAGAAAGATTGACTGGATATAATAATAAATATTCAAATTAAAGTATTTCGTAACTTAAATTTTTTGATATAAGTTGGTTTAATTACATAAAAAACTAAATAATATAAAAATATCAAAATATAAAGTCAAATTATAATATTATTTTGATCTAAAAAGCTTTCATTTACCACAATTATTCAATTGAAAAACAAATAAAACAAATAAAAAATTAATGACAAAAAAACCAAACCAAAAATAGATCTTTTAAATATTTCCATTTTCTTTATAAAAAAATAAATTATTATTTTTAATATAAGAATTGTTTTTTTCTTTTCAACAAATAATTTGTTATTTATATATTAAATTTTAAAATATAAATTTAAAAAATTAATAACAATAATAATATATATTTTATAAAAAATTGTTGAAATTTGTTTTACTACATTATAACTATATTTTATTAAAAAGCTTTTGTGTAAAAAAAATGTTGAATTGTAAAAAATATACAAAACTAAATAAAAAGTATTTATAATATTTTGTTGAAAAGTTCAAAAAATGTTAGAAACTTTTTAATTAAAAAACAATAATATAAAGTAGATTTTTAATTAAAATGTGGATTGTATTTCTTGTATTTCAAAATAAAAATAGCACTTGACAAAACAAAAGAAATTATTATAATAAACACTGTTAGTTAATTTTTTTTAAATTATTAATAAATTGAAATGGATAAAACCTTTAAAAAAGAATGGAAAGAATATTTAAAAAATGATGAAAAACAACAATACATTACTAATTGGGAAAAATTATCAACAAGATTTTGAAGTGATATTTTATTAAGTTTTTTTAAAAATTGAAGAGAACATTTAGGAGAAATAAAAAACATTCGAAAAGAGAAAAGTTTTTCCATCTCTTTTCATGAAAAAATATATCGTCCATTATTAGAAGAAAAATCTTTAAGTTATATAAAGAATAAAACAAAAAAACCATTAATGTGATTATATAGTAAATATCTTCATTTTTTAAATATATATGAAATCAAGAAACAAGAAGAAATATGGAAACTAATGGAAGAAGTAGAAGAGATGGAACAAGAATCAGAAATTATTAGACAAGAATGAATGCTCCCAATCCGAAAACATGAGGAAGATATCTTATCTATTGATTTGGAGTGTAATATTTTACCTCCTTGACATATTCCAGACTTAAAAAATTTACCTCCAGAAGAAAAAATTTGAAATACAATAAAAACAGACAAAAAAATAGATAAAAAAACAGATGAAAAAACAGATACAAGAGGATATAAAATTATTGAAGGAAAGGGTTGACAGTTGAAAATAGACTTTGACTAAGTTTATTTGATAATTTCTGTAAATTTTAATCAATCTTTTACACTTTGCCATATTCATTTTTTTATATTTTCTTGATCAAAGGTTTTTAGATCTTCTTTTTCTTCTAAGTTATATTCCAAATATTTATCAAACAAATCAAAATTTTCTAAATTTTGTTTAAATTGTCTTGGGAAAATTTTATTCAAAAATTCTAAAGTATTTTTTGAAATTAATAAAATCGTTTTATTCTGGTGAATTTCTTTTCCATTTTGTTCCCAAATATAATTTTTTAACTGATCGTCGTATCGCCCCAAAATAATATCAATATTTTCTTGATCCACAATCAATAAAGCTATATTTTTTCCAGTAAAAGAAAAACTTTTAATTTCTTGTGGATAATATTTTACCATTCCAGTTATTATTTCTATTTCGAAATTAGGGTTTATTTTAATAGCTGTTTGAGGATATATTTGTAATATTTCTTTATTTTTAAATAAAATATATCAAAAAGCATTTAAATATAAATTATTTGCTTTAAATGTTATATTTGATCATGATGGTCAAATAGCCAAATCATAATTTTTAATTCATTTTATTAAATTATATTTTTTGTTATCTTTTTCTAAAATAGCTACATTAGTATGTAAACCTATTTTGGAATATGTAATAAGTTGTGTTTCAAAATTATTTTCAAATCCTTCAAGATCTGGTCATTCTCAATATAAAGGAATGAGTGTAAAAAATATTGTTAAAAAAATTCATAATACAGAGGCAATAATTACAACATTTCAAACTCGATTTCTTAAATTACTAAAAACCAATCACAATAATAAAAATCATATCAAAAACAATCATTGAATTCGGCTTAATCAAATATTTCATACACTAAAAATAAAAATTAAATATACAAAATTGACTAAAAATATTATAGAAATAATAAATTTTGATTTATTATTTTCGTTTCCGTATAAACTTAAACCTCAAACAATGGAAATAAAAAGAAAAATTAAATAATAAATATTTTTTTTGAATCGTAAAATAGTTTCTCAAGCATAGTCGTAATAAAATACAATAAAATATATTAATACATAGAAAAATAAAGTTATAAAAAAAGAGATTAAAAATTTTTTAAGTATTTTATTCATCCAATAAAAATTTTAATATAAATTCTAATTCTGATAATAAATAAATAAATTTGATTTTCAATAAATTCGGTTTTAAATTTAATAAGGAAACTTTTTTCACAACTCAAAAATCTATAATTTAATTTAAAGTGTCTTGAAAAATCAAATTTATTACCCATTTTGTAGATAAAATATATTTATATTTCGCTCAATTTCGTTAATATTTCATACATTCTCCATATTTTAATCAACAAAATTTTGCTTATATTTTTGTTATAATTAGATTTATAAGAGAACATATCTCGCTTCAACTAAAATCCAATATTAAAACTAAAATTAAAAAACGGTTGATTTACGAAAAAGAATTTATATTAAAAAATCCGTACTGTAATAAAAAATAAAACTAAAATTCAAAAAAATGGAAGAAGTAATTATTGTTTTTTTAATTGAAGGGTTAAAGGAGACATACCCTTGTTTAGAAACAGTGAAAATTGTCCCCAATATTATTAAATCAGCCACTTTCCAGGCTAAAATTCATACAAATGGAAAGAAACAAATAAAAATAAAAACTTATACCACCAATTTAAACATTTTTGTTTGTAATGGTGGACATGGCGCATCTTCGAAAGAATTTAAAGACATACAAGACTTTGAATTTTCTGGATTTCAAATCCGGATACTAGAAGATAAACCAAAGATAACATTTGGAAAGGTACCTATTTATGATTTCTTAAATGTCCCAATACAATCCAATGTGATTTATTGGGTTTCATACAAAACAAAAAATCATAAGACCCTTGTAAATAGGGGAGATGTATTTTGTTTATTAGATGGGAATTTAACAAACAAATTAATATTCCCAAGACATAAAATAAACAAAAAATATGAAAGAAAGAAAAAAAATTTTAATTCTATATGATAGTTATGGTTGTTGAATATTTCAACAACCATTTTTTTAAACACTTATATTAGATTGATAATTCTATCTTTTAGGTCTTCCAGCCCTATTTCATCAATAATTGAAATAAACACAGAATCATAATTTTTGTAAGTTTCTTTAAGTTCTTTAAGTCTACTTTCGTCTATTAAATCAATTTTATTGAAAACTAGAACTCTATGTTGTTTAGCTCCGATATCATCTAGAATTTCATCTACCACATTTATTCTTTCTTGAATAAATGGATCAGAAGCATCTATGATATGCAGTAAAAAAACACTTTCTATACTATCTTCCAAGGTACTTGAAAAAGCATCAATAAGTTTTGGAGGTAGATCACGAATAAATCAAATTGTATCGTTTAATAGAACTTCTTTTCAAATTCACTTTTCTGGATCTGTAAAAAGAAACAATTTTCATACATTTGTTCAAAGTGTAGCAAAAAGTTTATTTTCAGCCAAAACTCATTTTTTAGTTAGAGCATTCAATAAGGATGACTTACCAGCATTTGTATAACCAACTATTCAAATAATTGGTAATCACTTTTTGATTCTGCTTTGTCTATGTAATTCTCTCATTTTTTCAAACTCTTTTAATTTATCTTTGATTTTAATTTGCCTTTCCTTCAAGTGTCTTTTCATTCTTTCTGTATTAGTTTCTCAGATTCATCTAGTTGCTCATCATCAGCTTCAGCTACTTCATCATTGACGAGAAAGTTCCATTCCCATTCCGTAAATTCTTGGCCCCATATGCTTAATTGCTGCTAGCTCTATTTGTAATCTAGCTTCTGTACTTTGAGCGTGCTTTTCAAAAATCTTCAAAATCAAATCTATTCTATCTCGTGCTTTTATAGGCTCTTTTAATCAGGCCTGTTCACTTGCAACACGAAGTTGTTCATTTATTTCAAATATTTGAGAAGGTTTTAAAACATTTCATACAATCAATAAATTTGCTCAAACACTAATCATTTCTTGGATAATTTCTTCCAATTTTCATTTTCAAACATATGTTTTGAAATCTGGTTGTTCTTTTCTTTGGAGTTTTGTCACAATCACCAATCATCAAAAAGTGTCTACTAGATTTTCTAGTTCATTCATTCTGTCTTGTAAAATCTCTCTTGAAAGATTTTTTGGAGCTATATCAGCTAAAAATACTTTTAACATACAATGAGTTATTTATAGTTTAAAAGTTTGTAAGTTGACAAAGTAAGACCATTGTTCCAATTAGAAACATATCACCAATTATGTTGTTTTCTAAATTGTTTTCAAGTACTTTACATTTTGATTTGAAAAAAACAATATATTCAATATGTTTTATTTAGTTTATTTTTTAAATAAAATCAATGAACTATTTATTTTCTGTTCTACTCATTATAGCAGTATTTTTTGTTTGACGATATTTGTTCAAAAAAATCAAAATTTTAGACAGACCTGGTGCAGATTTGAAATGAGTTAGATGACCGGTTCCTACACTTATGTGAATTTTTGCATACATCAGTTTCGTTCTTACAATGATTTGGTTTTTTCCAGGGACAAGTTCAAATAATATGCTTCGAGGTCTTGTGCTATGAGTCCTTCCAATTTTAATAGTCGAATTAATAGAAGAATTGTGATATATGTGAAAAGTAAAATTTAGAATTCCTTCGATTGTCAGATTAGTATCCCATATATGATGAGCAATTATTGCTGTCTATGTTTGAAAAATCGGAGTTTGACAAGAACTAATTCTTTGATCTTTTGTTCGACATATCCCACAATATGTTTTTGTAGTATTTTTTGTAGTACGAGCAATGCTTTGTATAAATGCTATAAATTGGATTGATTGAATAAATGCACAAGCTAGCTGAGTTAGTGCAATATGATTCTTGACCATTTTCTTGTTAATAAAATTCGTTGTCATGAGATATTATACCGAATTCAATAATCGAGATATCTTAGTTCTTACATCCAACATGTCTTTGGTTTTATTTTTCATAAGTTTAGTGTCTACTGTATTAGAATATAAACCATTATGACTTCTCAGAGATGTATGAATTATGTTTTTTGGATTTAGTTTGGCTTATTTATCGGTTCTATGATGAGCAAAAATATGAACATTGGTAGTAGCTTTGTCTCTTGTGATTTTTGATGCAATATGGGTATGATTATATAGGATTTTGATTCTCAAAAAAAATCCCATGAAATGAGATTATACACACATACACCACAGACTTTTATGACTAAAATGGACTAGACCAGAAGTAAGAGCTTTTGTCTGGATTCGGTCGTTTGTAATGATGGTTTTGATGTTGATGCAATCAGCAAATAGATTAAACAAAATAATAATATTTGTCATGATGGCACTAATTTTTTTCTGAGTTAACTATTACCTTTTCATAGTAAAAAAGCTAAAGTGTGGTTTGGATTTGAAAAAAGATTAGGGAATAGTCGTTTAAGTTTGTAAAGTTCATAAAGTTTGTAAAGTTCATAAGCGCCTTATAACTTGCAGCTTGATAAACTTTCAACTTTTAACTTTACAAACTTATAACTTGCAGCTTGATAAACTTTCAACTTTTAACTTTACAAACTTTTAACTTGCAACTTTATAAACTTTCAACTTTACAAACTTTGCTTATCCCCCAAACTCTTTAATACAATCTTGATATCACATATCAAAAGCTTGTTTCATTTTCTTTTTATCCAAAGATAATACAGGGATTGGCACCCTTTTGTGAAATAAATGATCTACATATTTTGTGTTTTCTAATAACTTTGCTCTTAAAATAATTTCAAAATTTACCATTAAATTATGAATAGCCGTATCTATTACTTGATTTTTTTTGAATTTATGCAGAGCTATTCATATTATTATGTTTTTTGGATAAAGTTTTTTGGCTAAATCTACGGGAAAGTTGTTTAACACTCATCCATCAACCAAATTATATTTTTTGTATTGTACTGGTGGAAAAATACCAGGTATCGCCATACTTCATAAAATAATTTCTTGCAATTGTCACTTTTCAAATAAAATAAATTTAGCACCATTTGCATCAACTGCTCAAACATATAGTTTTTTTTGCAAAGAAGAAAAGCTATCTGGTAAATGTTCCTTCATCATAACTTTAATTTTTTCATTAGACAAAATTCATCAAGTTTTTTTAAAAATATTTTTAGTATAAAACTTATCAAAAGAAACATCATTCAGTATTTTAAAAATTTTGTCAGCCTCAATTCCATATGACCATAATGCTCAAATAATAGCTCCTATGCTAACACCAAAAACCGCTTCTATCTTTTTATCTAATCAAAGCTCTTCCAGTCATTTCAAAACTCAAACAGCATATAATCATTTGAACCCTCATCCAGATATTACAAGGACTTTTTGGCGTTTTTTCCTAAAAAACAAGGATTTTAAATCTATCATAATTGATGTTTATATAAAAATACAACAAATATTTTATTTTTTTATTTATTTTTTTCAAGTGTTCATAAATGTGTTTGTCGTCCTCGAGCCCTCCCGTAGTACTACGGGAGGGCGAAGGACATGACTAGTAGAAACAGGGATAATTCTCTTTCTTGAGTCAAGCAATTCTGTGTGGTGGAATACACTAAATCCCTCTAAAAGAACAGCTCCCTTTGCGAAAGGGAGACAGTTTGCTGTTTCTCCTACTTATGGCTTAAATTCCAACAAATTGTAGCCCCGCAATTCTGCGGGGCTGCAAGAGATGCGGAAGAACAGCTCCCTTTGTCCCGATAGATCTCGAACAAAGTGAGATCCCGATGTGTCGGGAGAGGACTCCACTTCGTTTCGCAAAAGGGAGACAATTTTTTGTTTTTTCTATTTGTGGCCTAAATCCCCATAAATTGTAGCCCCGCAATTCTGCCCCGCTGTTTAAGCGGGGCAAGCGGTGCATAGCATTAGAGCAGCTCCCTTCTTTGAAGGGAGGCAATAAGTTTTACTTTCTTTGCTCCTTCAAATCTTTACTGTTGAAAGTAATCAAAAATTAAATATAAACAAACCACATTTAACAATAATTTCATAAATAATATGAAAAAATATTTTATAATACTTCTTTTTCCAGTCATAATTTTGTCTGCTTGTCAAAAAAATATGTACTTGGAGATGGATTTTAATCAAGCTATCTCTGTTTTTACACAACAAATTAGTTATATCTTAAACAGTATCAATGATTTATGATTTAGCTGACAAAAAGAAACTCAAACTAAGTTGGAAATAGACTGAGAAAATGCTGATTTTCTACTCAACTCAAACATAGAATTAAATGCCTATACAAATTATTTAGCTAACAAACAAGATTTACACAACCAAATCTCACTACACTTTTTAGATAAAAAAGAAAAAAACATATTAAATCTTTCAGGGAATATAGCTTACAAAAACATAGAGAATGAAAGATATATTAATTTGCAGGATTTTTTTATAGATTTAGGCTCAGGGAACTATCAAAACAATCTATTGTTACTAATTTCTAAAAAACTAGAAAACAAACGAATGTTCTTAGATTTAAAGGAAAAAAGTAATACAAATTTTTACAAAGATTTTAGTTTTTTATTACAAACGATTTTAGCATCAAATATTTTTTATCCAATAAATGAGCTTAAATATAATTGATTTTTTGCATATAAAATAAAAATTGAGCAAGATGTTGTTGATTACATTTCAGATAACACAAATTTTAAAATTAATTTTTTTGAATGACTTTTGATTATTAAATCTGACTCAGACATAGAATTAAAAATAGAAAACTTAGAACTTTATTATAATGACAAAAACTATACTATAAAATGAAACATTGACGACAAAAATAGCGATTTAGTCATAAAAATTCCAGAAAAGGAATGAACAACTTATGCAGTTTCTTTAAGTTTTCATAAAAGCCAATGTAAGTTTCAGCTAAAACAATTAGCTAATTATCAAGATATGATAAGTTTAAATATAAATATAATAAATAAAAAGTCAGAAAATTTTATTAAAAATATTATAAATGGAAACATAGAGGTTTCCAATAAATTCATTTATTGAACAGATCTTGAAAAAAACATAAAAATAAACATAAAGGCCGAACAAAAAATAATAGAAGATTTTTGATTTGTTTTCAAAAAACCAGATTCATATATTATGTTAAAGCAAATATTGTGAGATAGCTTTTCTTTGAATCATATATTATCTACGGGGGATATTTTTATAAATAAATAATAGTTAACTTATGTGAGCAAAGTTTAAACAATCAAAAGTATGAGAAATACATGAAACAGATTCCAAACAAAACAAAATTTTTTCAAAAATATTAAAATACATCGTTTTTTTAATATGTTTGTCTCTGATAATATTTTTTTGAAAAAACTTAATTCATGGTGGACATGTGCTTTTGGGCTCATTGTGAAAGTCTACCGTTAAAACAGTTAGTTCCAATCTTTGACAAGAAATGCGTAGAGATGAGTTTGGTAATGTAAATATTATGTTGGTTTGAATTTGATGAGATGATCACCATTGATGATATTTGGCAGATTCTATGATAGCAACCTCACGAAATCCGGAATTATGAGCCGTTACGATGATATCTATTCCAAGAGACTTGTATGTCAATTCTTCTTGATATTTATGAAGAATAAACGGTCTGTTTGCCCGTGGATATAGTCGCGGATGAAATAATATATGATCTGGAGCAGAAAATCTTATTGCAAAAGTAGAAGAAATTTTGTGACTAGAAATTCCATATTATCTAGTAGCGGATTTTCAATGATTCAAAGAAATAGTGGACACTTTATGATGAATAGATATTTATATCGAAAACACAATACACGATATTACATACCCAGATGATAATTTATGATATCAAACATTCCATATCTCTGCATGACAACAAACTTTAGATTGAGATACAGCACTCAAATATGTTAGATCTAGACACACTACATCAGATTTTGCCAGATCTCAAAGACAGCAAAATGTGATAAAAGCGGTGATTGATACAGCCTTACAGAGAAAAAACATAACAAATGTTTGAAAACTAAAAGAAATGTATTCTACCTATACTAGGATGGTTTATACAAATATATCTTCAAAAGAAATGGTGGGAATGTTCAGATATATTTACGATTTTAAACATATTTTTAGTTTTTGATTAAACACATATTGTACTTATTCTTCTTACAAACTCACAGATGCTGGATGTTTTCTTTACAATGGGAACAGAGAGGCTTTTGGTGGACAAGCAGTTATGGTACCAAACGGAGCAAAATCCAACAATATTTCTTTTTATGATTATATTCAAAGATTTACTTTTTTTGTAACCCACAATAATTGATATCTAGTCGAAAATCCAAGAATTTTAATAAAAAATGCTATAGACAAAAACTTTGCTTCACAACACAGACTTTCCCCAACGGGACGAGCCAATAAAATAGCAGTAAAATTAAAAAAATACTGATTTAATCTTGCATGAATTGAAAATCATTCTTGAACGATAGAACAAACAAAAGTTGTCACATACTGAGATCAAAATTATTCAAAGACGATAGACACATTACAATATTTTTTCCCAGTAAATGTCGTTGAAAAATGAGAAAATCAATTTATTACATGAGAAGAACTCAATTATGACATGGAGTTAATTATTTGAAACGATTTTATTTCTTATACAGCCAACACGCCGTTTAGTTACGAAAGATAATTTTTTAATTTTTTTGCAACAATAATGCTTAATAAAAAAGTACTAGAACAAAAAGAAAAAATATATTCGTACATAAAAGAACTATGATTGGATCCATCAAAAATAAAAAACGAAGGTTTATTATTACAAGCTTTCGTGCATAAATCTTTTGCTGCTGATTTCAAAAAAATATTATGACATAATGAAAGATTAGAATTTGTGTGAGATTGAGTTTTGTGAGCGATTGTATGTAAATTGTTATTCCAAAAACATCCCAAGATGGACGAATCTGAGATGACTTTATATAAGATAGCATTAGTTAGAGAAGGAAACTTGGCACAGGTTGCTAGAAATATTAATTTAGACAAACATATTCTTGTGAGTAGATGAGAAGAAAAAACGCAATGAAGAAAAAAAGATGCTATTTTGGCAGACGCTTTGGAGGCTTTGATATGATTCGTGTTTTTGGACTTTGGTTACGCTCAAGCAGAAGTTTTTGTAGAAAAAAATGTATATACAATGTATAACAAAATAAGCAAAAAACCCATACAAAGTTACAAAACTATGGTACAAGAGCACCTTCAAAAACTATACAAAGAATTACCATCTTACAAAGATATTGAGCATGAGATTGATTCTAAATGAAATGTTTTAACTTACAAGGCGGAAATATATGTCCTATGAGTCAAAAAAGCAGAATGATTTGGTACTAATAAGAAAAAAGCACAAGAAGATGCTGCCCAAAATTTTTATGAATCTATAAAAGCTTAAAATAAGTTCTTAAAGTTAAAAGTTCAAAGTGCATAAGACTTAAGATAAAATCCCTCCCCTTGGGGAGGTTGTGGCGTCCCGAATTTATGAGGGACTAGGTGGGGGTAATACCCCCAACTACATCAGAACAGCTTCCCCCAAGGGAAGAATTTTTTTAATAAAGTTTTAGCCCTCTTTTTTAAGAGGAATAGTCATCGACTTGTAACTTTATAAACTTGTTACTTGATGGACTTCCCACTTAATACTTTTTCCCATTGAATTTTTTTGATAAATACTTAAATATTACGATAACAAATTTTAAATTTTATAATTTTAACATGAAAGCAAGGTTTAATATTATCAAAAAAGCTCCCATTTGGATAGCGATTTCTATTATTTTATTTTTAGCTTCAATTTTTTTCTTCTTTTCTAATGCTAGATATTCAGAAGAGTTTACTGGATGAATAAGTTTATGAATAGACAAAATACTAGACAATCAAAAAGAACAGGAAAGTCTAAAACAGTATTTGTTGGGCCATCAGTATAAAGATTTAAGGGTTTCTTTGGAAACAATAGAAAATACTACAACATTCAAAATAAATACAAAAGTAGATACAGATGAAAAGGTAGCAGAATTGTCAGATGAAATAAAACAATATTTATTGGAAAATAATTTAATTTCATCTACAGATGAGATAATAGAACAAACAATCACATGACCAAGTGTTGGCTCTTATATGCAAAAGTCAGCTATCACAGCACTTATAGTATGAGTAATATTTATTGTAATTTATATGTTGTTTTCTTTTTCAGCTATCAGAAACTATGTATCTCCATCAATATTATGACTGGTTGTTGCTATTACCATGATTTTTGATGTTGCGATACCAGCATGAGCTTATGGGGTGTGGATGTGGCTTAATAACACAATACAAATAGACTCAATATTTATTATCGCTATTTTGACTATTATGGGATATTGAATCAACGATACGATAATAATTTTTGATAGGGTTAGGGAAAATTTACAAAATAAATGAACATGAAAAGATGTCATTTATTGAAGAGTGTTTGAAGACAGTATTTGGCAAACTATGAAAAGATCTGTGTGAACATCTTTTTCTACATTATTAATAGTAATAGCGATGTTTGTTTTTGGAACAGGGATAATGAAACATTTCGCGTTTACTATATGAGTTGGAATTATATCAGCTACCTTCGCTTCAATATTTATAGCTACCTCCTTGGTTTATATACTTTTGGGTAAATATAAAAAAGAAAAAGGAAAATTCTAGTTAGTTCATAAAGTAATAAGTTTATCAAGTTACAAGTTGAAAGTTACAAGTTTATCAAGTTACAAGTTATAAACTTTACAAACTTTCTCACTTTATTAATCTTACAACTTTACGCTTCCTGATGAAGAGAGTTGATGAAAATAACAGTTTATGAAGATAGTTTTTTTTATTATTTTTGGAAACCTCACAGTATTCCAAGCACTTTTTGAAAAGAAAAATGTTTTTTAGATTTTTTATTAGAATCAAAAGATCAGTACATCAAATCAATATTATTTTATTTAGACGATATGTTTGGAAAAGAACAAGAATATTGATTATTAAACAGGTTAGATAATGATACAGCATGATTGCTATACTTCGCAAAAACTCCTCTAGTAAAAGAAAAATATAAACAAGCACAGTTTAAATGAAAAATAACAAAATATTATGTCGCAGATGTCTACTGAAAATTTGCCCCCAATAGCCTAAAAATTTCGTATCTAATATGACATCACAAATTTTCAAAGGATCGTATGGTTGTATTTTTAGATAGAAAGCAAATTGGGAAAATTGACAAAAAAAGGACCCATCAAGTTGACACAAATGTAGAAAAATTGTATTATAACAAAAATACCAATACGACAACATTGTTGGTTAAAATTTCAAAATGAGTTAGACACCAAATTCGTGCACATTTGTCTAGTATATGATTTCCAATAGTTGGAGAAAAAATTTATATCAAAAAATCTTGATCAGAAAAATTACAACTTTTTTGTATATGAATGAATATAAAAAAAACTCCTTAATTTTTTAAAACTCTTTTTTTGGACCGGTCTTACGAAAAGTTGGGTTTAATCAAACCTTATTTTTTTGATTTTAAAATTTCAAAACGATGTGAAATATTTTTCACTACTTTATATAATTTTTTCACTAATTCGTAGAATTAGTGAAAATTTTAAAAAATATAATTATTGATCCATTTTCTTATTTCGAATCCTTGTTATTTTTTTTTATATATTTCACTGTTTCATAGAATTGTATAAAAAGTGTTCAAAAATTTGACAGATTTTATCTTTTTGAGTATAATTTCACTAGTTCATAGAATTTATGAAATAAGCAAATAAAAAATGAAACATCCTGGAGAATTTTTAATAGAAGAAATTAGGGCAAGAGGTTTAACTCAAAAAGATTTTTCATTAATGTTATGAAAAAGTGGTAGTGAGTTAAACGAGTTAATAAAATGAAAAAGAAACATCACTATACAGTGGGATATTTTATTATCTCAAGTTTTGGGTAGTCCAGAAAAATATTGGATTCATAAGCAAATAGATTATGATTATTTTTTAGCCAAAAAGGAAAGTGAAAATCTTAAATCAAAAGTTGAGCAAGACATTATTTTAGATAGGGATTTATGAAAAGTCGATCCTGTATTGGAGTGAGATTTGGTGGAAGAATTGAGAAATGATTCAAAAATTTCCGTATGATTTGATAAAGAAATAACAAAAAAAGAACCTTATTTAAAAAAGTATGATGAAGAATATTCTAAATCAAAAATAGAAAATATTTTTAGAGATTTTTAACTTATAAGTTCGTTTACAATAACATCTTTCGCTTTGGAAATCACCGAAAGTATATCAACATTTTGTTCACTTTTTTTAAAATTCTTATAATCGTCAAATATTTTCAACATATTGTTTTTGTAGTCTGGATCCTTTGAATCCAATAAAATATCATCGTAATGTTTTACATAATATTTGGCATTATCGTATTGGTCATGAGTCCAAGGTATTGGAACCATGATTATTTTGAGATTATATAATTTTTGTTCAGCCAAAGAAGTTGTGCCAGCACGAGTCAGAGAAATATCACAATGTTTTAGCAAAAGTCACATCTCCGACTGAGAAAGGAAATCAAAAGTATGAACATTTTTTATTTTTTCAAACAGCTCTTTTTGTTGAACATTTTCTTTTCACAAAACAACAAATATTTCATAATTTTTGAAAATTTCTGGATTTGAGACAATAGTATTTTGTAAGTCTTGATAAAGTCTTTTGGATCATTGAGATCATCACATAACTAATAAATAGGTTTTGGATGGATCAGAATAAAAAAGCTGTTCCTGTATCGTCAACTCTATATTTTTTTGTGAAATATCTCTTACTTTTGGTGGATTTTTGATACTTTGTTTACTGATAATTTCGTCTGACAATATCTGTCCAACTGTTGTTGATTTTACAAAAACTCAATCAAAACCAGTAAAAACTCTGTTTGCATATCTTGCTGCTATTTTATTAACTAGTCAAGAACGAACATCTGATTCATGGACAACAATTTTTTTTCTTAAAAATCTTGCTGCAAACACTACTGGTAAAGCAACATATCATCATTTACAAAAAACCACATCAACTCTGTGTATAACAAGATAAAAGATAGATTGAAATATTCCAAACATAAATTTGAAAATATCACGAACATTTTTCAGTTTAGAGCTAAACCAAGTTTCTCTGCGATACTTTCCAGACACTATATTTTGAAAATATAGTAAAGGATATTTTTGTTTTAGTTCATCAAAAAGTTCTTTTTCCAGAGATTTTTTTTGCCCAAATCGGATGATTTTTGATATTTTTTGAGAATATTTTGGATTTTTGTGTATATGCTCTATTAAACTTTTTATGGGAAAAACATGTCATCATGTCCCTCATCCCGCCATAGCTATGTGTTTTTTTTTCATATTTTCAATAGTAAATAAACCATCTATGTGTTTTGATACAGAATCAAACTACTCAAATAGTAATAAAACTTTTATTACTTTCAAGATAAAAGATATGTTATTTCAGTCCTATAAGGATTAGTATTTTTACATTTTCCCACTACTCCATTGTCTGCGCCACTTCACAATACTATGGGGGTAAACGAACTGATAAACTTGAGAAATAACTATAAAGAACAACCCTATCCTCTCATTAAATCAAGCATTATTTCATTGTTTCAATACAAATCCTTGTATTTG
Organism: Patescibacteria group bacterium; assembly: GCA_022705745.1. Taxonomy (GTDB): domain Bacteria; phylum Patescibacteriota; class Gracilibacteria; order Absconditabacterales; family Absconditicoccaceae; genus JALOAF01. The sequence goes on along the minus strand of JAKJDW010000004.1, from coordinate 34,070 downwards.
TAGATTTGAATTTGTATTTACATCCACAATAAGTTGGGTGATTTAAAGTAAAAGAAAGGAGATTGAGGGATAATCTAGAAATAAAAAAGTCAATAGAAGATTTAAAAAAAAGAGTTATTTTTTTGGTATAAAGATATCTAGCTTGATTTCCAAATACTTGATTTACAAATATTACAAATACATTAGGTTTATTTGAGTTGGTGGTTTATAATTTGTTCGCAGTTAACAGCACAATGTTTTTAATGTTGACAATGTTAGACAAAACAATATAAAAAATTAAATTTATCAACTAATAAGATGAAATGAAAAAAATTTTGTCTGTATTATTGTCTATTTTAATTTTATTTCAATCTGTTTTTTCCTCTAGTTTTGTTCGATGAGATAAGGTAGAAAACTATAAGGAACCACAACAAGAATCGTCAAACTTAAGTGACGATTTTTTTGAAAATAAAGGAAGCTTAGAAAACACAGAGCCAGACGACGATTTCTGGTGACCGATAACCAAAGGTTGACAGACTGGACAGCTTTTAGACAATAATTTATTCGTAGGTGTCAATTTAGAAAACCCAGACTTAAATTGAGAATATTTTGTTGGAGAATGACAAAATGAACAGACTTGATTTTGGGATGATACGACAAATGGTGAAATTATCAATGAGAGTTGTATGGATGATGATTTTGGGAACGATGAAATTTTTGGCGAAGAAAATTTTATCCCTCTAGTAGCTCAATTGACGACAGAATGAAATGGTAATATTGTTTTTGATGTTTCTTTTGCGGATGGAAGAGCCAATCTCCCAACATGACGAACAGCCTATTGATTAGGTAGTGATTATACATCAACAGCCCCTAAATTAAAATTTGATTCTTCTTGAGATCGACTAAAAAGTCCAGAATTCATACTCACAACAGGTGCACAAGCAACTGTTCGAACAAAAGCAAATGGTAGTTCTGTTCCTTGAGGATCGGTATTTTCCGGAAAAGCAATATTCACAGATCAAAATGATGAAGTTATTTTTGAATTTGCGGATTTCTTACCAAATAAAGAAAAAAATATCATATTTAGTGTTTCAAACACAGTCACACAAATAACACTTACATACGAAAAATGAATATGAAACTTATGAGTTGGTTCTTTTAAACTAGAATATTTAAACGAATATTCTTGAACTGAACCTAATATTCCTCAATTAAAAACTACGGAAATCTACTTTGATTGAGATGAAAACCGGTTTGAAATCACAAATATTTGAAATGATACATTCTCTGGAGAATTGAGTCTTTCTGGGAATCTCAATTTCACATTTTCTGCAAATATTCCATCCTGAGTATCCAAAGTTTTTGCAAATTCTCTTTATTCGATGTTTCAGACATGAAAAAATATTCAGACAATAGCTAATTCCATCAATTTCACAAATGAAGAGTTCAACTTAGATTTAATACGATCTGGACAGGTTTTGGATAATTTTTTTGTTCATTCAAGTTATGTGGATTATTATCAAGATTACAAAACTTCTTTTGAAAAAATTTGAACATGAGATAGCTGGACAACAACAGTAGTTGGATTAAATTCTGACAGATACTATAATACTAATCGATGAATTGCAGCAAATCCAACTAAATATTTCACCACTTGAGAGAATTTGATAGATGTTACATTAAACAAAAATCCTTACAATCCAGACCCCGGGAACACAGGAAACGATCTAAATATACCGATAGATTGCGATGATTTTTATGCGGATTGGATTTTGGATATTTCTGAAGTTTACTATTGAAGCTGAATTTATCCTTCTTATGTGGAGCTGAATATTACGGATGATGTAGGGGATGATTACCCTCAAATAAAACTTTGAGGATCTGCTTTGGATCAGGAAATCGTACTCAGTTCTACTGAATTACAACTAGGAAAGAGGTTTCTCATCACAGATTCCGATGTCCGATATAATGAATGACGAGATTCCTTATATGATTCAAATTTTTCTTTAAATAGTTCTGGATGGCTCATTGTTTATTGAAAAGATGGGGCTGATTTGGAAGTGTTGGATATAGTTTATCTAAATTGATGAACCCAATGAATATCTTTGTATATGTGAACTGATCTCATTCAGTGTGCAGGAGTTTTTGATTATGTAGACAAGTTTTCGCCATGAATGACAATATGACAAAGCCAATTTATTCAGATTTCTCCGGAGCCAGTTGTTCAATATATTAAAGTAAATAACTGATGATGATTCTGTCCGCAAGCTGAATGATTCCAATTCAACACCAACGATTCCATCAACTGAGATATACAAATATCTAGCTTGAAATATTATTGAAACTATCAGATTTTGAAATTAAAAAATAAAACTAATTCCGATATTAATCTTAGAGATTACAAGGTTCAATGATTTGATGGGGAAATAAAATCAATAAAATGAAATACTTTGTTCGCCAAAGAGACTATGTCATTTGTCTGAAAGTACTGATTCCCTACAAAAACTGATCATTGTATAAATCTGATAAAAGATTGAAAAATTATAGATAGATACTGTAGAAACTCTATGTCCAAAGCTAGTGGAACAGATGAAGAAAATATCCAAAACCAATTAGAGTTCTGGATAGATATAGATGAAGAAGAGATTGATGAAGAATTGGAAGAAGAACTTTTCACCTGAAATATAGCTTCTTTGAAAAACATAAAGATAAAACATATAGACTATGATCCACCTTGATCTGATAAAGATAACGAAACTATTACATTATTACTACTTACTGGAACACAGGTTGATCTGTCACAATACACTTTGCAATATATAAAAGAGGGGAAAGCTACAAATAAAAGTCTAAAATGAATTCTAACTTTTGGGGCTGAGCAGACTTTCAAGTGAGATTATACCTTACCAAATAGTACCCAAGACAAAAATCCTGTAATTGTTCATATTCTCAATTCAAACCAGCAAATAGTGGACACATACATTTACAATCCAAACAAAATCAAAGAAATTCCAGACGGAGAATACAAGGTTATTTCCATTATTGATGGAGATACTATCAAAATTTCTTATCTGGAACAGGAGTTTAATATCAGACTTGCTTGAATAGACGCACCAGAATCTTCTGCTTTGAGATGTGGGAAAGTTGAATGTTTTGGGCCAGAAGCAAAAGAATATCTTAATTCCCTACTCGCAAATAAAACGATTTCGTTTCAGCAAGCAGAAAAAGATGATTTTGATAGGTTTGTGTGATATGTTTTTTTGAACTGAGAAAATATAAACGAAAAATTAGTTAAAAATTGATATGCACGAGAGTATTCATATAAATGAAAAAACTATAAATATCAATCATTATTTCAATCAGCTCAAAAATATGCTCAACAAAATAGCTTGTGATTGCGGGCTTCTCCATGTTTTTGAAAAAGATTGTGTCCTGTAGAAGAAACTAAAATTTTGGATGATTATGAGTTTACCATAGACTATGTTCTGTATGATCCGGAGTGAGATGATAAGGACAAGGAGGAAATTACAATCACTATGCATAAATGATTCCCAATTCAGTTTTCGGAATGATTTTATTTAATGGTAAATACTACCAAAAAATCCTTGAAAAATTATTGATGAATATCGCCAAACGAGACAAAAACTTTGAGATGAACTTTTAGCTTCCCAAACACTAAAGCTACTACGATTTCTTTGATGTATGAAGATACGATTTTTGCCACATATAGCTATGATCCAGAGAAGGATAAACTTTTGGAAAAAGAAGAAAATGAGTTGACAGGAGTAGACATAAAAATTACTTGACTAATCCCAAATCCAAAAGGGAAGGATTCGCTTTGAGAGTCGGTACGATTACTTTACACAATTGATCCTTCTGTACTTCGTTCATCCATAGATTCTTTGTCCACAAACGATGAAAATGAGTCAGATCCTTCTTTACTTTCACAATGATATTCAAAAAATATCAATTTGGCTAATGGATTTTACTTGAAAATCTGAAGCACCAAGAAAAAACTTGCTTGAATACTGGTCCCACATCAAGAGACTTTGCTTACATGAAATTTTTCGTTACCAAACAAGGCAACCTGCATAGAACTATGATACAAAAATATTATTTTTGATAAATTTTGTTATCCTCATCCAACAGAATGACAAAAGTTTTTGGTATCCAATTGAGTTTTGGAATCTATTATTGTTGATGATTTTGGCGTATTAAAAACGGCGAAATTACAGAATTTCTGAAATCAGGTTTGTTTGACATACGGCGGACAGAAATTTTATTGTAAAAACATGCCTTATTCTAAACTGTCTACAAAGAGATTGAATCAAAACAAACTTTACAAAGAGTATTTTGATGTTTTTGAGGAATATCTAAAGAGTAACTGGAGAGTGATGTATTACAATAGTGAGATAAAAAATTATTTTGACCTGTTAAATCAGATAGAAAAAGCTATAAGTAATTGAGATTCTACGATAGAGCTTGACGGTAATGTTTATAGTACAAACGAATTCAAAGCGATGTATGAATCTCAGTATCCATCAACGGTTTCAAGTTCTTTGAATCAGAGAATTAATGAGCTTGTTCCGCCACCGATAGTTCAAAAATATCAGCAGTTGAAAGAAGAGTATTTGGAGTATTTATTTAATTTATAATGCCCTACCACCCGGGTACTGTTTGACCCCGCCCCGCCCCGCCCCGCAATACTGCGGGGCTACGGGCTGGGGCTGCAAAAGTGGAGAGAATATTAAATCCCTCTACATTAGAGCAGCCCCCTTTGCAAAAGGGAGACAGCTTGTTATTCCTTCCACCTGAAGCCCAAATCCATATTCCCCATTGTTTATATACCTTATCAAGGAATTAGAATCTTTAACCTTAATTCATTCATATGAAACTTTATATCAAATGATTTTATGGCTATAGAAATTTTGGAGATGAAATGCTATTTTTTGGTCTGTTAAATTATTTGCAAAGAGAATACAATCCAGAATCTTTTACCGTAGAGGTTTGAGATTTGCAACGGATACAGACCCGGATACAACACAACAAAACCTGGCTAGAACCATGAATTTTAGATAAACTAGATTTCGTAGAAAATGCGGTGATTAGCAGGAGGTTTCGCCAATTACAGATATTTCTTTGATTGGATAAATATAGAAAATATTTCAAAGTTTTTGGGTGATGAGAAGTTTTAGATGAGTCTAGAAAGTTCCCACACGATTGATGGAATTTGAAAATATTGTATCGCCATGACATTAGGAAAAAGAATTTTATTTTAGTGTGATGAATTGGTACGGATCAAAAAAAATATACAAAAAAATTGTTCAAATATATGTTCAAGAAAACAAAAAGGGTTATTTGTAGAGAAAAAATATCCTATGAAAGAGCGGTTCAGTATTGAGCGAAATCAGCGGTTTTGTATCAGGATTTTTCTAAAGATATTTTAGAAGATTTCAAAAACAAGAATCCAGTTTCTTTGTCCTCCACGGTTTTGATCAACATTTCTCCGAAGCATTTCACAGATGATAATATTGAAAAAATAAAGAAATTTGTTTTGAAATATCCAGATCATAAAAAAATATTTTTCCCTGCAGACATTAGTTTTGATAAGGGATTCTATTCTGGCTTGAGAAAAGTTATTCCAGATTTAGTGGTTTATGATTGGACGAAGCATTCTTTGTTGGATACTTTGAAATTGTTTCAGTCTTGTGATGCGGGGATTGGGTCTAGATTGCACTTTTTGTACCCATTAAAGGTTTTTGAGAAAGAGTTTGTTTCTCTCTCTAGTTCGGACAAGGTGAGTAAGTTCATTAAGTAAGTAAGATCACCCTACCACCCGGGTCAAAATAGACCCCGGGAGTTATCCCGGGGTCAAACAGCACCCGGGTGGTAGAGTGATAGGATAGAAGATGATTTAATTAATCAATAATACAATCCATGTTCATAATATCATTTGCGATATTTGTATTTGTTTTAACGGTTTTTGAGAATGTTTTTTTAGCATTGTTGCTGTTGATTCTATTATTACTTTGACATTCTATTGTTAAAAAATTCAAAAATACTGCTCGTACATCCTTGTTAATTACATTAGCATTTCTAATTTCTATTCTGTCTATTTTTGTCAAAAATTATAAGTACGATCAGGATATCAAATCTTTGCCCAATTTAGAATGAAGAATTTCGCGTGATATGGACTGACCTGTTTGAAAATATTTTGTAGGAACGGGTATTGTTTCCGATATTTATTCTTATCAAAAATACATTTTCCAAGACAATGCTGGGCGCGAATATTTTTTAATTTCTTCAAGAAAATTTGAAATTTGAGATATTTTGTGGCTAAATTGAAGGGTGGATCTAGCTTATACGGGAGCGGGAAATATTTTTGATTTTCAAAAGCAATGGAATGATTTTGTCAGCAAACCGAGCTTGTCATGACTATTTGATTATGAGTTCAATTACTCCAAATGGCTGATGATGAAAGGGTTTTATGGTACGATATATGGGCAAAGTTATTTAGTTTTCAAGGATGAATGTGAATATCATAATTTTGCTGATGATGTTTTTGAAACAGAAGATTTCTTACCCCCATCTAGCTTCGCACACAACTTCCCCCAAGGGAAGAATGTCTCGCTTGTGGCTCAAATTTATCCTCCTTTTTTAGCTCCGCTCCACAGTCTTTCGGGGACTAAAGGATTAAAAAAATCTCTCTACCCTCCTGTAGCCCCGCAATACTGCGGGGCGGTGCGGGGAGAGCAGCTCCCTTTGATAAAGGGAGACAATTTTTCTGGAAAAGGTAATGATGAGAACTTACATTCTCTTTCAGAGCAGAATTGCAAAAGCAAGATTTCTTTTATTCAGAAAATTAGGAAGGGCTTGCAAAAGATGGTAGTATCTGCCTACGGAGAAAATAAACAAGCTGGATTGGTTTTGTGAATGTTGGTTTGAGATAGATCGCAGATTCCGCCAGACGATTATCAATGATTCGTGAAATCGTGACTTGTCCACATTATCGCGGTTAGCTGATGAAATATTATTATGATAGTAGTTTTTTTGTGAGCGATTTTATTTTTTCTGCCTTTTTATGTGAGAAATGCGGTAATTTTGCTGACAATTATTTTGTATTCCATGATTTGTTGACTAGACAGCTCGGTTTTTAGAGCAACAGTGATGTGATGACTAGGAATGTTGGCACTTTTTTGGTGAAAAGAGATCAATATTTGGAGGGCGATGTCTATTGCATTCATTGTCATGTTGATCATAAATCCGTATTTTTTGGCTTATGATGTCGGGTTTTTGCTTAGTTTTTCAGCTATTATAGGAATAATTTATTTTTGAAAATTGATAGAAAATTGTGTAAGTTATTTCAATAAACCGTGAGCTAATAACGAAAAACAAACCACCATTACTTCCAAAAAGAAAAAAAATTTATTCAAAACATGATTTCAGAAATTTCTCAAAGAGTTTGTTACTCCTACGGTTGGAGCTACGATTGGAGTTTTGCCTGTGATGTTGTTTTTTATGGGAACGACAAATTTGACATGAATTATTGCGAACTTTCTTGTAGTTCCGATTGTTGCGGTAGTGATGATTTATGGGTTTATTAGTACGGTTTTGTTCCAAGCACTTCCATGGGGAATTCGACTTTGGCCAGAAAAGTTGTTGTTGAATTACATCTATTTCATGTCCGAATTAGCACAGAAATTTGGGGTTTATTTGCATGCAGAAGGAAGTTGGATTAAGTATGTTTTGTTAGGATTGTTTATTGTTTGGTTAGTATTAGTAAGGATGAGGAGATAGACATTAGTCGTTAGTCGATAGTCAATAGTCGCTAGTCTCTTCCACTTGTGGCTGAAATCCCCCCTACCCCCCCTTGTTAAGGGGGGCTGTTTTTCCCCCTTGTGGCCAGATCCCCTCTACTCAGCACCACCCGAGTGTGAAAATTGACCCCGGGACTTGCGGGTGGTAGGGTAATCACATACCAAAACGATGAAAAGGCAAGCGAAAATGGACAATACGATTCCCATTTCCAAAACACAGTCCTTGATTGATATTAAAGCTAATTTTTTTCTTTTTTTTACTGTAACACTAGTCCCAAAGCTGTCACGATTTGTCATCTGATTCGTATAGCCATACAGAAGGGCAAAGCTTTTCTAGCGTAGGTCTATAGCACATTTGTTCACAGGTTTATGCAAAGAAAGATATCTTGTATCTCTTTTTTGTTTGTAAAAATCTGTCTACATTTGTCTTGCAATCTTCGTTGAAAAAGCTACCACTTCCTTATCGGTCTTATCGTATGGAGATACGATGAGTAGATCGGTTATTTGTTGGTCTACATAGACATATTTAGATAACAGGTATTGGTCGGTTTCACCTTTCCTAAACCTACGGGGAAAAAGAGATTTGATCTTTATCGCTATTTGTGTTTTGATAGTCCAACACATCCTACAAATTAGTTTATTTACACCGTGTAGATCCTTAACATTACATTAAATATATGGAGATATATTTTGTGTAGGTTTCGTAGCTAGTCTATAGGAGTATAGACAGCACATGTTATACAAAATGTTACTTCAAACTTGTTTTTCAAATTTGCTTGAAACCGGGGATACTTACCCCCAACTACGATAGAACAACTTCCCCCAAGGGAAGGATTTCTTTAGCTAGTTCTCATTTAATGAGGGAGATGGTTAATTTGAAAAAGGGGAGAAATCCCACTACAATAGAGCAGCTCCCTTTGAAAAAGGGAGACAGTTGGTTGTGGACGGATCCCCCCTTCCCCCCTTGCTCCCCGATAAATCGGGGCTTCACTTCGTTCGAAGGGGGCTAGGTGGGGAGAAATCCCACTACAATAGAGCAGCTCCCTTTGAAAAAGGGAGACAGTTGGTTGTGGACGGATCCCCCCTACCCCCCTTGCTCCCCGATAAATCGGGGCTTCACTTCGTTCGAAGGGGGCTATGCGGGGAGAAATCCCACTACTACAATAGAGCAGCTCCCTTTGAAAAAGGGAGACAGTTGGTTGTGGACGGATCCCCCCTACCCCCCTTGCTAAGGGGGGCTAGGTTTGGTGAGTTTGAGATGATGTTTTGGTAATGACATGAGATCGTTAATACACGAATTAACAAAGATTGTGGTACCTTTTATATTTTTTTTAATGTACACATGAAAACATTTAAAAAACTTTTTGCTTACTCAGCGATTTTCGCTTTGTTAGCAACAATGATGCCTACCTATGCTAATGCTGCTTCATACAGTGATGAGCTAACAGAAGCATACGGGTACGCAAAAAACAAATGAATTACTACAATGGCTAGCATAGATGATGCTGACATGTATGGTAATTTGACAAGAGTTGCAATGGCTAAAATGGTAGCCAACTATGTTCTTGACTTAGGTCTACAAGAACTTGATACAACTAAGGAATGTAAATTCCCAGATGTATCTGTAGCACTAGATACTGCATACGACAATGGTGTGACAAAAGCTTGTCAACTAGGTCTTATGGGGGTTGGAATTACAAAATTCAATCCAAATGGTATAGTAACTAGAGCTGAATTTGGAACAGTTTTATCTAGAGCATTATGGGGAGATGAAAATAATGGTGGAGACCCATATTACAAAAAGCACCTTCAAGCTTTGAAAGATGAAGGGATTATGAACATGATTGATAATCCTAACATGAAAGAAGTGAGAGGTTATGTAATGCTTATGATGATGAGAGCTGATGACAATTATGCTCCAGCTGTTGGATGTTCAGCTGAAGAATTATTGACTTGTATTTTAGCTGACGACTATGAAGCTTGTATAGCTGCTTGTAGCGATGAAGCAACAGAAGTTCTTCCTGGATATGTAACTATATCCAAAGTAAGCGTTCCAGCTCAACAAGATGTTCCTATGAATGCTGTAAATGTAAATATTGGAAGAATTAAATTAACAGCTGGTGAAAATGGAGCTAGAGTGTCTTCTTTAGAGATTTCTAGAGATGGTCTTGCTGACATGAATGATCCAGACAATAGACCTCAAGTTTATGTTCAAGGAGGAAACATAAAAACTACTGCTAAGCCTGTATCTTCTAGTACAAACAAAGTAATAGTTAAGTTCTCTCCTGCTCTTGACCTTAAAGCTGGTTCTTCTATGGAGTTTGATGTAATGATGTCTATGGATGAACATGCTAATGCAGTAAACTCTACTCATAACTTTAAAGTAACTGCTGTAAATGTTGCGAATGGAACAGCAAGTGGTACTCCTCTTACTCTAGGTACTGTAAAGACAACTTCTGCGCAGACTAAGAATGTTACATTCAATGTTAAACAGGGAGACTCTACAGCTAAAGCTGGAGAAAATAAGATTCTTGCTAAAGTTGAAATAATATTTGATCATGCTTGAACTCTTAGAGGATTCTCTTTAGAGGCTGATACAGATCCTGCTGAAAATCTATATGATATTTTTGCAAATGCTGAAGCATATATAGATGGTGCTGTTGTAGGTGGTGTAAGTCTTAGTAAAGATAAAGTTATCGTATCAGGACTTAATACAGCTAAAGCTAAAGATGAAAAAGTGATAGTAGAAATCAAAGCTGATGTTGTTTACTCTAAAGAAATTGTTGATATTGATTTTGATTATGACAATGTAGATGTTCTTGAAGGTAATTCAGGTTTTGGAATGAACGCTACTGCAGGTGGTCTCGCGGAAATTAAAGTACACGGATCTGATATTAGCTTCAAAAAATTAGCTATTGAAAAGAATGTACTTCCTGGTACTTCTCAAGTAAAACTATTTGCTGGAGAACTTAAAACAGCTACTGACCTTACAGTTCAAGCAGTTACAATTACTCCTACTTTAAACACAGTTGGTGCCTTTGGTGAGTTATATTCTAATGGATCTGCTGTATTTAAAATCAATGGAGAAGAGTTTGAAATTGCAGATGCTGATATAAAAGCTCCTTTCGCAATCTCTGCTACAGATATGGAAGTTGGTATTGATGCTGGTACTACTGCTAAAATAGAAATTATAATTAATACCAGAGTGCCTGCTCCATTAACAGGTGCAACTGTTCAATTTGAAGTAGAACTTGTTACTGTAGAAAATATGGATGATCATACCATTACCTACGCTGTACCTGCAAGAAAAGGTGATGCTGTTAGTATAAAAGCTGGTGATATAAAACTTAACAAAGCAACTATTGCTTGACCTGCTACAGAATCATTATTTGCTAATAAGGAACAAGAAGTAGGTAGATTCTCTATAAAAGCAAACAACGACACTGCTGTTCTTAAAGATTTTGATCTTGAGAATCAAGGTTCACTATCTGCTACAGATTTTGAAACATTATTTGATGGAAATCTGACCTTGTTTAAAATTGATTCAGATACTGCAACTGAAGTAAATGCCAATATTACATTTAATGATGATGAAGATATTTTTGAAGTAAGAAATATGAGTGTCGAGATTCCTAAAAATAAAACCGTAAACTTTAAACTTATGGCTAGTTTAGGAACTATCAAAGATTATCATGGTAGTGGCGTTCTCTTCAATATTACAACTGGTTCTGTAAGGGCTACTTCTTCTGTAGTGGAACTTACTAATGATGCGCCTCAAAAACTTTCAACAAATCCATATACATTTAGAGCAACTAGACCTGATATTACTCTCACCAAACATGCTTATAATATGTTTAAGGTGGTTATCAAGAATGTAGATGATGATGTTAATATTGATGTAAAAGATCTTGAATTCAGAGTAAGATCACTTACTAAGGATTCTGATTTTGATGGAGAAGTTTGTCTTACAGATGATGTTAATCAACTTAAATGTAACCTTGGAAATCCTAACTTCTGAAAGCGGATTACTGCTCTTACTGATACTGGAACAATATTTAACAATGATGAGTTGATTAATTATATTCTTATAGACGGTGCAAGTATTGAACCTGAAATACTTCAGGCACAAATTGCGTCTCTTGATTATAACGAAACATGAAAAGATCTGTTTACAGAAAAGTATAATGTAGCTGCACAATAATCAATGTTGAAAAATATTAGACTATCACTCGTAGTCTAAAAAACTCACAAAAAACCCCTTTCCTTTCTCTTTCCCGTTCTCGCGGGATTGGGAGCAGGAGAGGGGTTTTTTTTTAAACCACCAGATAACCACAGATAACCACAGATGACCACAGATGACCACAGATGACCACAGATGACCACAGATGACCACAGATGACACAGATGAGCACAGATGACACAGATGAGCACAGATGGTGTAGATGGTGTGGATGTGGACGCTTGTCATAGTTTTTTTTGACAAAAGTGTTGCAATTTAATATTTTATTGGTATATTGATTTTGTTTATATTATTTATTATTATAGTAATGAATGATTTTTACAAATGAGATATTACATATAAAATAATAGGTTGTGCGATGAAGGTACACAATGAGCTGTGATGTTGATTCCCAGAAGTTGTTTATCAAAGGGCCTTATTGTTAGAGTTTCAAAAGGCTGGATTAACTTTTGAGAGAGAAAAAAATATGCAAATTCATTATGATGGGACACATGTATGAAATAGAAGGGTAGATTTTTTGGTAGACGAAGATATTATGGTTGAATTAAAGGCAACCACAAAAATAGAAGATGTAAATAAAGCGCAATTAATAAATTATTTGGAAGTATATAAGGTTAAAATTTGATTGCTTATAAATTTTTGAAATAAAAAGATGGAGTATTTTAGATTTATAAAGTAAAAGAAGTATTTATTTGATATTTTATTTGAAAGATGAAAGAGAATAATATCGCTTATATTGATGGTCAAAATTTACATTTATGATTACAAAGTGCATGATGGAATATGGACTACAAAAGATTTAGGCAATACTTAAAAGATAAATTTTGTGTAGAAACGGCATATTATTTTTTATGATATGTAAATGAAGAGTGTCAAACTTTATACGAAAGTTTGCAAAAAGCTTGATTTATAGTATATTTTAGAGAGCATTCACAGTCTTTAGAAGGAAAGAAAAAGTGAAATGTCGATACAGACATTGTTTTTGAGACCATGAAAACAATTATTGAAAATAAAAAATTTGATAAAATTGTATTAGTATCATGAGATTGAGATTACATAAAGATGGTAAAATATCTTATTCAAAAGAATATTTTTAAGAATATTTTATTCCCCAACAATAAATATTCATCTTTATATAAAAGCATTAAACCCCAGTACGGTATCAATTTAAGTTTATTTGATATTCGTAAAAAAATTGAGTATTTTAAACAAACAAAAAAAGAGATGTCCTAAAGCACCAACACTTTTTGGAATCTCTTTCGTCGTGATAACAATATCATTATAACTAAAAAAAATTAAATTGCAAATAAAAATGGAGATAAAAGTATTGTCGGTGAGGTGCGGTCAGGAAGTTTGGGCGTTGGATTGGGAGTTTGTGTAGAGATAAAGAAACATTTATTTGATATTTTATTTGAAAGATGAAAGAGAATAATATCGCTTATATTGATGGTCAAAATTTACATTTATGAACAAGGTCTGAGTGATGGTCAGTAGATTTTAGTAAATTGAGAATCTATCTTTTTGATAAATATAAAATAAAAAAGGCATATTATTTTATAGGTTATATGCAAGATGAAAATAATCGATTGTATACTAAATTACAAGAGGCATGATTTATTGTGGTTTTCAAAAAACAGCAATTACTTATGGAGACCAATAAAAAATGAAATATAGATAGTGATTTAATTTTTCATGTTATGGCAAAGTTATTGGATGAGGCGGATAAATTTGATAAAATATTAATAGTTTCGTGAGATTGAGATTTCAAAATACTCATAGATTTTTTAATCAAAAAACAAAGATTTCTAAAAATATTATTCCCAAACAAAAAATATGCATCTTCACTATATAATGATTTGATGAACGAAAACTTTGATTATTTAATAAATATTAAACATTACATTTCTCATTAAAATTTCTGAACAAAAAAAAGAAGGTACCTAAAGCACTAACACTTTTCGGATCCCTTCTCTATATTGATACAGAGATGATTATAACTAAAAAAAATTAAATTGCAAATAAAAATGGAGATCTTTCTGCCATCTGTTGAAAAGTATTATTTTGGTGGTATGTGGGAAAAGGAAAAAGGGTGGGGGAAAATTGTCACCTCCCTTTGTCCCGATAGATCTCGAACAAAGTGAGATCCCGATATATCGGGAGAGGACTCCACTTTGTTTCGCGAAAGGGAGACAGTTTGTTAAAAGTGGATTTTTCCGTGCGTTCACTTAGTCGAAATGACAAGCTGTATATAAATCCCTCTACATTAGAACAACTCCCTTTGATAAAGGGAGACATTTTTTGTAAAGAGATTTCTCCGTGCGTTCACTTCGTTCACTTAGTCGAAATGACAGTTGTATATAAATCCCTCTACCCCCGCAATTCTGCGGGGCGCAGCATTAGAACAACTCCCTTTGATAAAGGGAGACATTTTTTGTAAAGAGATTTCTCTGTGCGTTCACTTAGTCGAAATGACAGTTGTATATAAATCCCTCTACCCCCGCTATTCAGCGGGGGAGAGCAGCTACCTTCTATGAAGGGAGACAGTTTGTTGTGACAAAAGTTCCTCCCTTGGGGGAGGTTGTTTGCGTAGCTAGGTGGGGGTTTTACCCCCAACTACACTAGAGCAACTTCCCCCGAGGGAAGGATTTCTTTGTCTCCGTGCGTTCACTTCGTTCACTTAGTCGAAATGACAAATACAACTGAAATTTGTTCATTGATTCAAAGATTTATTTTCAGCTTGAAAAAATAGCTTTTATGTTTATAATTGGATTAGTTTTATCCAGTAACTAATGGGAAAATGTTCACAAATTATATTCATTCCTTATTAGACCAAACAGTATATTACAAAGATGAAGATTGAGTGGTTATTGCAAAAATCCCAAATAAACCATGATATTTTACTCAATGAGATAGTTTTGAGGATGCAAGATGAAATATGATCAATTTAATAGAAACATTGATGATAGATGATATTAAAAATGGGAAAATAGACTTAAAAAAGGATTTTACTATGAATAAAGAGTTTGGTTATGCCTAAAGTTACACCTATTAATGCTAGAGAATTGGTGAAGAAATTAAGAAAACTTTGATTTGAATGACCTTATGTGTGATGAAAACATATGTTTATGATGAAAGATGGATATAGAGTTCCATTCCCAAATCATTGATGAAAAGATATTTCAAGATGAGTTGTAAATTGTATAATTGAATATATCTGAATTTCAGTAGATGAACGAAATAGCCTATAAGAGTCTTCCTTTGGGGAGATTTTTTTGTTTTTTATAAGTCTATAGATTTATTTATATTGCAAGAAATGGGAGGATGTTAAATCCCTCTATCCCCGCAATTCTGCCCCGCTGTTTAAGCGGGGCGGGGAGAGCAGCTACCTTCTATGAAGGGAGACAGTTTGTTGTGACAAAAGTTCCTCCCTTGGGGGAGGTTGTTTGTGTAGCTAGGTGGGGGTTTTACCCCCAACTACATTAGAACAGCTTCCCCCGAGGGAAGGATTTCTTTGTCTCCGTGTGTTCACTTCGTTCACTTAGTCGAAATGACAAGCTGTATATAAATCCCTCTACCCCCGCTATTCAGCGGGGGAGACCAGCTCCCTTTGATAAAGGGAGACAATTTGCTGTTTCTCCTACCTGTAGCTTAAAAATTTCCACAAGCGGGGTTGCAAGAACAGCACCTTAGAATAAAAAAATTTGATTAAAGCATACAAAAAATGCTATATAAAAAAAATCCCGAAATTTTTTTCGGATTTTTTTATGTCTAGTCAATTAGGAATCAAAACTCATATCATAGAGTGTGTATGTGATTCTTCATTTATAATCACCAGCTGGCGCATCACTTGGTATGGAAACATTGATGGATGGCTTGCTTCAATATTTCCGACCATTAGAGCTTTGTGGAGTACTGCTATTTTTGTAGAAATAGAGTTGTGGCTGGGTAATATCTTTCCAAGAATCCAAATAGGAGTGTATCAACTCCTCTTCTCATTCATCTCATTCTAGAATCTCTATAAAATTTCATTTCAATAGCATTCAGGTAATCACAAAATCATCGGGTCAATATAGTCCATCACATTGGATTGTGGTGTAATACCCAGTCCCATATCATTTTCTAAAATCTTCTACCCAAAAATGACCATCAAAAGTCTTTTCTATCTGGGATCATGCGGTAACATTTCCTAAATTTAGATTGGCAGGAGTTCAAATTACTAAGCCGTATTTCAAAACAGTTAGCTGAACCTCTTTTGTTGTTTGGGCTTGAGCCAAGACGATAGCAAAAAAAACAAAGAAGTATAAGAGTACAAATAAAGCCAGTTTTTTCATCACAAAAAATGAATTTTTTAAAATCAAAAAAAAATAATCAATACAATTGATATTGATTATTTCTCAAAAAGCAAATGTTTTTATGTAAAAAGTCTAAGTTTGGGATATATAAAGAACAAGAAATGGCATACACATAGAGTTTTATATTTTCAAATAACGAACGATGCCATAATTTAGATTGGCTATATTATATTATGTGGCCTAGGATAAAATAATCTAAACTATTAGATTTTTATTAACCTAGACTTTTGTTTGTTTTTTTATTAAATTAAGCAGGCTCTGTAAATATCATATATCCACTATAAGTTCCTACTGGTAAGCTTGCAGGAATTGTAATTTGTATTTGAGTTGAAGAGCCAATAGTACATATTGTAAGCTCATCTTTTTTTATCAAAGTCTGTGTACTTGCAACATTTGTATATCCAGTTGATAAGTAAGTAGTTATTTGGCAAGCTCATGACCTAACTATTGGAGCGTTAACATGCTTAAGTTTTACATTTGCAGCAGGAATACGATGTGTTGCTCCAGTCCAAGAACCTGTTAGATTAGTTGATTGAACAGTTACTGTATTAGCTTGTCATCAATCTTGTTGACCTGCTAGTAAAATACATTCGTAACTTGGTTGATTAGACACCACAACTCCAGTAGTATAAGAAGCTGGAGATGTCATTGGATTATAATTACCAAAAGTACAAGTATTACTTCCTGCTGTAATACTTAAGCTAACCTCTTTATCAGCAGCTTGAGCATCTTGAACACTTAATGTTATAAAACCAAGTGCAAAAAGAGCCACTATAAGGGCTCATAATTTGTATATTTTTTTCATTTTTTTATTTGTAACAATATAAAATATGCCCTAGGCCACATAATATAACATAGAATATTTGACTATTAAAGACCGTCTTCATCTATTTTCGCCAATACAATTATAATTGTTTTTTTTTATTTTGCAAATTTTTGGGCACTTTTTTTATAAAAAAAACAAAAAATAGTATATATTTACATATTCTTTGATAAACTCGCTTACTTACTAGAATCTCTTATTGTGCCAAAAGATAGAAAAACAAAAAATGTAAATATAGTTTGTTGTTCCAAAATTAAATTGGTTGTTTTTTTGTGTTATTTAATTGATATTTTGTATCAAAAGAATATCAACTATTTTAGTTGTATTGATCTTATCAAAAATTTTTTTTATTTAATTTTAAAAAAAAAGAAATGTCTATAAAAAAACCTTTGATTGGTCTTGTAATTTTTGGCTTATTATTCACAGGATTCTCTTTATCTGAAACTACTCCTACATGATGAGAAGGGGAAACCATTTCTCAATCTGATACAGAAATGCAAAACTCAGTTTGATCAAAATTAGGGTGAGTATATGTGAGGTTTTGCAATAATTGATTAGAAGATTTGACAACCAAAGTAAGCTGAACTATATGACAAATGGAAAAATGAAAAATTTGTATAGTAGCCCAAAACGATACTTCCAACGATGTAACAATAAATTTTTCATTTTTTAGTACAAGCGTAACAGATGCTTGACACACAGCATGTAATCAAACTATGGAAAATGTTTTTGGCTCTTTTATAGACACTCCACAAATACAACTTGATGTGCCAGCTTGAGAGTATATTGTACACAACTTCAATATACAATTTCCTTTGTGAATAGAATGAAAACAGGAATGATGCCTATTTTACACCAATGCAGATGCAGGGAACACAGATAGGTCTATAAATATTATTGTGTGAAAGGCTATGTTTTTGGAGTATTTTGTATGAGATCCCGGAGAAGTAGTAAACGATTTACAATTAAAAATACTCAAAAAAGAGATAGTAAATAATGAATTAATAATAGAAGTTTGAGCTGAAAACCAAGGAAACATTGATCTAAAAACAGAATTACAGGGATCTTTGACCAATATATTCAAAATCAAAAAAGATTTTTCTACGACAGGAGAAGTGGTCAAAGTAAACGAAACTTTTATATTCCCTCTAAATTTTGGTCAATTACCAAATTACAAATGATTGTTTAATATTGATATTACAGCAAAACATGCACCGCATTTTAATTTGGATATAAGTAACTTTAAGATAGATGAATCTGTGTTGGCAGAAAAAGAAACTTCTATTTCTTCTTTTTATTTTGCAATTCCATGGGTTAGTTTGATTATAATATTAGTGATTATTATATTGATAATATTAGCAACTAGAAAAGGTAAACAAAAAGTACTTTATGTAGAAAAAGAGAAATAAGAAAACAACTTATCATATACAAAACCAATATTGAATGAAACACAAAATAAAAATTGCTAAAAACATTTTTTTTACAATCAGCATCGCTACTGGTTTCCTGTATTTTTCTGTTGGACAAAATATTGGGGATATTCATACCAGATTTTGCCAAGAAATCCCAAATAACGAGATGAATATCGTCACTCAAGCAGATAAAGAAACCGAAATTTGTATGATTTTTGAAAACAAATCAGAGTCTGATGTTAAATTGAATATAAATTTTGTGGATGGAGCTATTACTCCAAACGGAAATAGAGCTTGCTTGGACCCAGATAAAGCTAAACCAAATTTCGGTCAATATATCCTCCCATGAGATTTTAGCCTAGAAGTACCAGCCAAAAGCGAAAAACAACAAAGCTATAAAATCAAGTTTCCTGTATGATATTCAGGCATAAGTCATGGTTGTGTCTTGTATTCTATTCAAGACGAAAATAAATCGTTGGGAGCTATGAAAGTAGTTTTTAGTAAGTCGCATAGTATTGATATTTTGGTATGATGAGTCAAAGTAAAATCCAAAATCAAAGCTAAAAGGCTTAGCTTATCCTGAGATCAAATCCATAACCGAATAGTTTTAGATCTAGAAAACCAATGAAACACAAACCAATCCGTCAATATTACGGGAATTATTTCAAATTTTTTTGGCTATTCAGAATATTTTGAAATAAGTGATTTTTTATTAGAAGCTGGCAAAAGAGAGTCTTTGTCTACTCAAAACTTGAATTTACCAGACTACAAAGGATTTTTTTCTATAAAAATAGATATAAATTATCAACCACATTATAATTTTCATATCACAAATATCGACCAAACAACCGAATATACCGGCCCCGGGACAATATCTTTTTCCAAAACTTTAATTTTACGGAACTGGTTTTATGTAGCTGGAGGTGGGATAATAGTAATTTTGCTAATTATTCTTACTAAAAAAATTTTCAGTAGTAAAGATAAATAAAGCATCTTCTTAAAACAAGGAACCCTGCTTATTGACAGGCATTTATCACCTCATCATTCACCCCGCTAAGCGGGACAAGCATTTAGCATTTCAACATTCACCCCGCTTAGCGGGGCAAGTTTTATCACTTTAACATTTTATCACTTTATCATTTTATCATTTTAACATTTTATCACTTTATCATTTTATCATTTTAACATTTTATCACTTTATCATTTTAACATTTTATCACTTTATCATTTTATCACTTTATCATTTTATCATTTTAACATTTTATCACTTTATCATTTTATCACTTTAACATTCACTCCGCTAAGCGGGGCAAGTTTCATCATCTTATCACGAACGAAGTTCGTATTCATCCTTATTTTAATAACTACTCAGCATTTTGATCCTATCTTCTATACTAGGATGAGTAGATAATAGTTTGCTAAAAAAACTAGTAGACTTTGCTTTTGAAAATGGGTTTTCTATACACATAGCTGCTACGGTATCTTTTTGGATAGACTCTATCACAGGGTTTTCGCTTATTTTTTGTAAAGCACTAATCATAGCATACTTATCTTTTGTTAACTCAACACTACCAGCATCAGCCAAATATTCTCTTTTACGAGAAAGTGCCAGCCTAATCAAAGGGTAGATTAAATATCACAATAACAACAATCACAATCATATCAAAGGCAGTATATTTCCTCATTTTTCATTTCTAGATCTTCCAGAATATCTAATCAAAACCTGTCCCAATGTCCCAATAATTCACACAAAAACAACTATAATTATCATCATCAAAGAATCTTTGTTCAAAATGTGCGTTAGTTCATGTCATGCAACTGCTTCTATTTCAGATTTGTTTAATTTATTTAAAATTCATCTAGAAAAAACTATCCATCAATTTTTGACATTCCATCAAGTCGCAAAAGCATTTAAACTATCATCTTCTATTATTCATATTTTTGGTGTGGCTAGTCATTTGGAGATACATAAATTTTCTACAATATTGTAAATTTCTGGATTTTCTTTCCTTGTGATAGGTTTTGCTCAAGCAAATTTAAATATGATTTGTCTATGAAAAAAGAAAGAAACAACTCACCAAATTACTATGATTGGTCATAGTAACAAGAAAATGTTATTCGTTTCATACAAAGCCATTTTTCGTGATTGAAGAAAATATATTCATTCAGAGCTATCCATAAATGAAAAAGTCAAAATTATGTTTGTAATCAAAAACAATAATACAGGGAATAGTATTAATAAACAAAGACTCCTAAATCTGTTTTGATGAATAGAACTATAAATTCATTTTGGCATCCCAGTTGTTTATTAAGTTTAAAAGTTGCATCCCCTACCACCCGTCCCGTAGTCCTACGGAGCGAGTGGTAGGAAAGAAAAAAATTCTAATATTGTATAGTCCTGCAATTCTGTGGACAAACAGATTAGTAAAGTTTGGAGATAAAATTCCTCCCCTTGGGGAGGTTGTTCTCCCCCGCCCCGCCCCGCAGTATTGCGGGGCTACGGGCGGGTAGGTGGGGGTTTTACCCCAACAACCCCCAACTACGATAGAGCAACTTCCCTCTCCCGATACATCGGGACTCCGCTTCGCTTCGCAAGGGAAGAACTTTTTTGTCGTAAAGTTTATAAAGATTAATAATTTGTAACTTTACAAACTTGCCGTAACTTTCTACTCACTTAGAACTGAACTTTTGGAACTGCTTTTTCTACTTCTGCTGTAGCGAAAAACTCTTCACGCCTAAACCCAAACAATTTAGCAACAATGTTTGTAGGGAAAGTTTCTATAGATGAATTGTATTCATTTACAGTAGAATTGAAGAATCTTCTACTTGCGGCGATTTTGTTTTCTATATCTGATAGTTCTGATTGTAATTGCAAAAAGTTCTGATTAGCTTTTAGGTCTGGATAATTTTCTGATACAGCAAACAAACTTTTCAAAGCTCCACTTAACGCTTGATCAGCAGAAAGTTTTTGACTCATAGAACTAGCATTCAAGAAATTTGTTCTAGCCTTTGTTAGATTTTCAAGAGTTTCTTTTTCATGTCCAGCATAACCTTTTACAGTATTTACAAGATTATCAACCAAATCAAATCTCATTTTCATTTGTACATCAATATCAGCTAGAGAATTTTTGATGTTGTTTCTAAGCCTTATCAACGAATTATACCTTAAAATAAAATACAAAATCAAAAATCCAGCTAAAATAAGTACCATTGTGCTAACACTCATTCCAGCGCGAACAACTTCTCACGCTTCTACCACATTTGTTGTAATTTCTTCTCAAGTCATTTTTTTGTAGATTTAAATAATAAAAGATTATTTTTTAATTTGTTTATTTTTTTTACTGTATATTTTGAGATTTTCTATTTTTTTTGTTTTATATCATTCTGGCAATAACTGGCTAAGTGTTTTTATCTCATAATTTCATTTAAGATCAGCACTAACCATCCAAATATCTTGATCAGAAACTTGAGAAAACAATAAAATATATTGCAAACAAGCTCAGCAAATGGGTACAAGTTGGGTATCTACAGTGCATACAGCCCTAAGCTCATAATGTCCATGAGAAACAGCATTGTCTGCAGCACAGCGTTCTGCACAAGTACCAAGCCCACTAATAGCACTTTCTACATTGCATCATCAAAAAATTTTTCAATCCATAGTCAAAACACTAGCTCATATTTTGTGCATAGAACGATGAGCGAAAGCATTTTTACGAGTTTTTTTGGCTACTTTGATCAATTCTTTGATTTCTTTTTCTGCGAGAGGATTGTTTATTGGCATAGAAACTAATTTTATATTTTAAAACAACTATTTTCTTTTTTTCAAAAACTCTGTTCTCAAATAAATTCATTTCACTTCCACAAAATCGGGATCATCTGTAAGACGAATTTTCTTGATAGCTTCTCATTTTTTGAACACTTGTGAACTTCATTTTACCTGAAGATCTTTGATAGGTTGGACTGTATCTCCCGTTTGTAAAATGTTTCCATTACAATCTTTTGTTTCCATAATTTTTTCTTAGTAAATAAATTCTTACTTTTAGCATAAGATTTCCTTTCTCCTTTTCAAATGATTTTGATAAAACGAGAACTTATTCTATAAACCTTATCTTATAAATCTTATCTCATTTCTCCCACAGGTTCTCATTCAGCAAAACCTGCATTAGTCTGTACTCAAATAATAGCTTTTTCATTAAATTCTTTTAAATTACTAGCTCATACATAAGTCATAGCAGAACGAAGTCATGCAACAAAATCATCTACAATATCTCATACTGATTCTCTTCACTTTTTTATATAAATTTTTGAGTTAGAAATTCATTCACGAAACATCTCTTTTTTCAACAATCAAAACTTTGATTCGTTCTGATTTCTCAAATTTACTGCTTTTTTACTTGCCATTCCATAATTGTCCTTGTACATATTCCCATCATTATCATATTTTACATCTCATACTGATTCTAAAGTCCCAGCAAATAAGGAGCCAAACATCACATGATTTGCTCAAGCAGCTAAAGCTAAGTTCATATCTCTTGGTGACTTTATTCCACCATCCGCCCGTACAAAACCACTATGTTTTTTTGCTTCTTTTGCACATTTGTATACTGCTGTAAATTGAGGTCTTCATACTCCAGTTTTCATTCTAGTGGTACACATAGCTCCAGGTCATATTCATACTTTTACACCACTTGCTCATGCTTTAATTAATTCACGGGTCGCTTTTTCTGTAATTACATTCCCAGCAATTAAAGTAGCTCAGTTTCCAAACAACTTTCTAAATTTTTTGATATTTTCTATCATAGACTTTTGATACCCATGTGCTGTATCCAAAACAAAAATATCTACTCACAATTCAAATAACCTATGAACCTTTTCTTCAAAACCATTTATTCCTATAGCCACTGCTACATTCAGTTTTCCATTTTTGTCCAAAGTTGGTTTGTAAATACTATTTCTAATGGTATTTTTTTTGGTTAAGATTCATTTCAATACTCAATTTTTATCTACAATTGGCAACGATGATATATTTTTTTCATCCATTATATTAAAAGCATCTTCGTTTGAAATTCACACTTCTCATGTAATAAGTTGTCATTTTTTTATATCTCAAAGCAAGGAAAATTGATCCAAATCCGCAAAATCTTTTGGGGTAAAAATTCAAATAGCTCTAAAATCATCATCTACCATTACTACACAATTATGATCTCTTTTGTGGATTATTCACATAGCATCCCTAATTGTGTTTTTCGCTTTAACCGTGATGGGAGTGTCATATTTTGGATTAGCACTTTTTACATGCTTTATAACTCTTTCCAATGTCTCTATGGACATATCTTGTGGTAAAACCGCTAATCCACCATAGCGAGCGATAGTTTCTGCCATTCTTTTCCCTGCTACAGCATTCATGTTTGCTACAACTATAGGGATTTCTGTTCAAAGTGAGTTTGTCGGTTTTATTTCAACTTCAAACCTAGATTTTCACTCAAAATAATTTTGAAATAAAAACACATCTTGATAAGTTAATTCTTCATTTTCATAAATTGGATTGTTGAATCTCATAATATACGCGTATTTTATATAAATAAAACAAGATTGAATATACGAAAGATATATACAAATTGCAACAAAAAATTTAAGCTAGTCCTTATGTTGTTTTTAGACAAGCATTTTGGCGTCAAAAATACTTGATTTTACATTCTACATTTATATATTGTATAAAGTGCGTCACGCCAATGTTTTTTTTGTTGTTGTGCGGGTATGATGTAGTTGGTGTAGCATAGCAGACTTCAGCTCTGTTCGTACGGGTTCGAGTCCCGTTACCCGCTATTTTGTATCATTTACAAACTATATCAAAAACACACAATGCGAAAACAAATAATTTTGGGTTCATTGTTTATGTTGATAGGGGCTGTTTTGATTTATTATTCAGCGCAACTAGTTGATCTTTTAGGTAAAAATGCACGAGCTGAAAAATATCTTGGATGAACGAGAAATGCTATAGTTTTGTTTTGATTCGGTATTATAGTATTAGGAGTTTTATATATGTTTGGTGTATTAGATATGTGATCACCACTCAAATCAGATTCTGTTGGTACTTTTTAAGCATATTTATTTGTAGATTATTATCAAAAAGTTAATTTGCGATTTATATTGAGACAGGGTTTGTTTTGTTTTTTACACAAGCTAAAAAACATTTTTTTTATTTTGAAAATCTATTGAAAAAGTTTTTATAAAAAATATAAAAGGCCTCCATTTTTATATACTATAAATATGTCATGAAAAAAACATTAATACTATTTTCAGTTTTGGGATTAGTTTTTTTATTTGCTTGATGTACATCACTTGAACAAGTCAATAGAAACAGACTAGAATTAACATCTCAATCCAGAGGCTCTAAAATAACTACAAATCAACAACAATGACAATGATGATGAAACGCAAAAAGAGGACAAACAGTTCGTGGTTGATGACAACAAGGAATCTGACGCAATTCGTCAGCAACATGAATTAATCATATGAATCTTGTTGTGGATACATGACTTGATCTAACTCCTGAACAAATCTCTGAATTGCAATTTATTATAGAAGAAGAAAAGTTGGCACAAGATATATATCAAGTAATGTATGATCAGCGAGGCGACAAAAGACTTAATAATATAATAAAAGGAGAGATAAACCATCAATCCGTAATCGCAACAATTTTGGAAGCATACTGATTGGAAAATCCAACTGAGTGAATGTCAGCAGGAGAATTCAAAAATACAGAACTACAACAATTATACGATGATCTTATAGTAAAATGAAAAACAAGTAGCGCAGAAGCAATACAGGTTGGTATTTTGGTTGAAGAAAAAGATATTGTTGATTTAGAAAATATGATGCCATTGTTCAAAAATCACCCTTCTATAATACAATGACTCCAAATCCTTCTTAACGGAAGTAAAAACCATCTTCAAGCATTCAAAAGATAATTATGCTACTTTGATATCATAAAATAATTTTAAAGTAACTTTTTTTATCAATCAAATCCAAATAAAAACCTCGCCTCACTTTTTCTTTTGCTTGTAAAGCTAGGAAAGTCCATCTTTTTTTCTCATTTTTAAACAAGCATATAGAACCAAAGCGAGATTAAAAACAACCATTCTGTCGAAAAAATGATAAAATAATATAAAAACACTTGATTTTGCTTTTTATTTTCATATACATAATTGTCATACTTATAAGCAACAATATTATGCTGTATTTGTTGTTTTAAAATATACGAAGAAGTGGTCAATAGTCCCCTGATCCACCTGGACACCTCATAGTTAATTTTATTTTGAAGAGAATAGTAGAAAATTATTTATTGGCAGAGCTGTCAATTGCACCCCGATGTATCAGGGCGTTTCACGGCTAATATTATTGGGGGAAATGGTAGAATGTATTCACTATATAAAGTATAAAAAGGGGAGATGGCAGAGCGGTCAATTGCACCCCGATGTATCGGGGCGCCTCACGGCTAATATTATTGGGGGGAAATGGTAGAATGTATTCACTATATAAAGTATAAAAAGGGGAGATGGCAGAGCGGTCAATTGCATCAGACTGTAAATCTGACGCCTCACGGCTACGTGTGTTCAAATCACACTCTCCCCAAACTTATATGGGCCCTTTAGCTTCCCGATAGATCGGGATTCCTAAAGTCACACCTGGCTAGTCCCGCAGAATTGCGGGATTGCACGCAGGAGGTAGTCGGTTAATAGTAAAA
This sequence comes from Patescibacteria group bacterium, assembly GCA_022705745.1. Lineage (GTDB taxonomy): Bacteria > Patescibacteriota > Gracilibacteria > Absconditabacterales > Absconditicoccaceae > JALOAF01. The sequence continues at coordinate 7,700 of JAKJDW010000004.1, read as the reverse complement.
CAAATTGTTGTAGAAGTTGTGTCCAAACTTATATGGGCCCTTAGCTCACCTGGCTTAGAGCGCCTGTTTTGCACGCAGGAGGTAATCGGTTCGACTCCGATAGGGTCCAAATTTAAATCAAAACAATCTTTATTTTATGTTCTATGTGTATTTATTAAAGGGAACGAGATTCTATTTATGAATTACGGGGAATGTAAAAATAAGATACCAACAACATTTGGACTGAAAAGTTTATTCTACAAAAAGAATGTGAAATGATTTAAAGCTGGTTTGATATTTGGAATGTGAAAATAAAAAAATAGCTTTGAAAATTGAGTCTAATTTGAAAAAATCGTGACACATTGATAGGATAATGAATTACGAGTGATTTGTTAAGTGTTAAATTCTCACTTGGCTAGTCCCGCAGAATTGCGGGATTGTACGCAGGAGGTAATCGGTTCGACTCCGATAGGGTCCAAATTAAATTATTTACCAGGTATGTCTCAAGTCCCCATAGTTCAATCGGATAGAGCAACAGCCTTCTAAGCTGTAAGTTGGTGGTTCGAGTCCACCTGGGGATAAAATAACATACCAACAAGTTGAAGAAAGATAGATTGGATAGAGCAATCCCGCTATACAGCGGGATAAGTTGGTGGTTCGGGCTAGTCCCGCACATTGCGGGATCCACCTGGGGATAAATTTAATAAAACTTTGTGGGCTCTCGTAGTCTAGCGGTTTTAGGACATCGCCCTCTCACGGCGAAGATCGCGGGTTCGAGTCCCGCCGGGAGCGAATTAGACCTTGGCTATTTAGTTTATAAAATATTGTATGCAAGAAAGACCTTTTGAGCATAAATGAGAAAGAATAGTATATGTAAACAGTTCTATAAAAGCTTGAACAATAGTTATTGTGGATGAAAAAAAAAATAACTTGTGATCTTTCCCAAGAAGGGTAGCTTTGGAAATGGCAGAACAAAAAGGTCTTGATTTAGTTCAAATACATTATGACCCCGTAAAACAGGTTTGTACCGCATTATTGACGGATTATGGTAAATATATGTATAGAAAACAAAAAGATGAGAGAGAAAAAAAGAAAACTCAAAAACAGAAAGTTTTGAAAGAATTGAAAATCAACTACTCTATATGAAATAACGACTTAGAATTAAAAATAAAAAAATGAAGAGAATTTTTGTTAGAATGAAATAATGTAAAATTCTCAATAAGACTGAAGTGAAGGGAAAGAATGTATGAATCAAAAGCCGTAGATATGTTAAACCAAATCGTAGAAAAGTTATCTGATGCTTGAAAAACACAATATTCTACACCAAAAAAAGAGGCACAATGATATAGTATTATTTTATTCAGTAAATTTTAATTAAAAAGATGGCAAATAAAGCAAAATCACATAGTGGTGCATCAAAAAGATTTAAAATTACAAAAACTTGAAAAGTTTTAACTTCAAAATCTTGTAATAATCACCTACTTACCAACAAAGGTAAGACGAATAAAAAAAGTCCTTATTGAAAAAAATTATCCAAAGCTAATAGCAGAATGGTCAAAATTTTACTTCCTTATAAATAACATAAAAAATGGTTAGGGTTTCTAGTGGATTACAAAGACAAAGATCTCACAAAAAATATATTAAAGCTGCCAAAGGTTTTAGACTGGGTAGAAAAAACTTGTATACCCAAGTAAAAGATGCTTTAGTAAAACAATGACAACATGCCTATGTTTCTAGAAAACTAAAAAAAAGAGATTTTAGGAGATTATGGACAGGAAGGTTGTCGGCTAGTTTAAGGGAAAAGTGATCCAAGTATAGTGCTTTTATTGGACAAATGTCCAAGAAAAACATCCTTTTGAATAGAAAAGTTTTGTCAAATATTGCAGTAGCTTTTCCAGAGGTTTTTGATAAGATATACAAAGAAGTTGTTAAATAGATTAGCGTTTAGACACTTACAATATTAAGTGTTGAAACCAAGCCGGGGTGGCGGAATTGGTAGACGCGATGGACTTAAAATCCATTTCCAGTAATATGGAGTACCGGTTCAATTCCGGTTCTCGGCAAATTAAAATCAAAAATTTATTTATTATTAAATAATAAAATCATGTGATTTACTGTTCGAAGAACTTGAGACTTAACTACAAATGAGAGAATGATTTCTTTTTATAAAAAGGAGTTACGATCTTCTCATATTTTGGAAAAAGCTAAAAAACAAAAGCACTATGGCACAAAGCGATATAGAAAATTTGTTGTTTATGATTTTCCTAGTTCTAGGAGATACAAAAGAGTGAAAGCTATCGTTTCAAACGCATATAGGACTAATAAGAAAAAATATAATACTTTGGCACAATTATGAAAAATTGCTTAGCTTCAAATTTTAAATATATAAACCAACGACATTATGTATGCTGTAATAGAAGTAAAATGACATCAATATATAGTTAAAAAATGAGATACTATAGTTGTAGATAAAATAGAATGAAATAAGTGAGATAAAATAAATATCAAGGAAGTTTTATTAGCTTTTGATGACAAATGAGAAAAGGTAATAGTTTGATCTCCTTATATTCAAAAGGCAAAAGTATCTGCAGAACTTTTGGAAACGAAAAAATGAAAAAAAATAGGTGTTTTGAAGTTCAAAAGAAAAAACAGATACCAAAGAAGGATTTGATTTAGGCCTTGTGAAACGGTTTTAGAAATTAAAAAAATAGAGATTGATGGTTAAAGAAGTTGCTTTAGAGCGAGATGGAGAAGTGCTTGAAAAACTTCCAGCATGAATCCTAAAGGTTAAGTTAAAAGATGTTTGAGCGGAAATCCGTTGCAAACTATCTGGTAAGATGAAGCAAAAGCATATTTCTGTAATACCAGGTGATTGGGTAAAAGTGGAGGTAAATCAATATGATATGACGCAAGGTCGTATTGTATACAGGTACAATAGCTACGATTCAACTCAAAATGATGTTGAAACTACAGAGCTTTGAGATATGGAGACTGAATAATATGCTATAATTTATATTGTTTATTTGATCGAAATGAAAGTAAAGAGTTCTATACAAAAAAGATGTATGTTCTGTCAGATAGTAAAAAGAAAAGGAAAACTTTATGTAATTTGCAAAAAAAATCCAAGACACAAAACTAGACAAGGATAGTTTTTTGTTTTATATAAATAATTTATTTTAATTAAAAATTTGAAAGAATGTTTAGATTGATGTGACATGTTCTACCTGAGGACAAATCTATATGGATAGCTATGACTAGCATATACGGTATTGGCAGAAGTAGATCAAAAAAAATATTAGATAAATTGGGAATCCCTTTTATGAAAAAAGTAAAAGATATTTCTGAAGAAGAACAAAAAAAAATTAGTGACGAGCTACAAAACTATGTTTTGGAGAGCGATCTCAAAAGAGAGATAGCTTCTGCTATCAAAAGGTTAAAAGAAATCAAGTGTTACAGAGGGATGAGACACAGTATTGGTCTGCCCGTTAGATGACAAGTTACTAGAAAAAATGCTAGGACAGCAAAAAAACTTCTCGGTAGATCAAAAGTTAGACCTATTTTGAAAAAATAGTTTTATTTAGTTAATTAAATTATTTTAATTATGGCTTCTATAAAAAAGACAAACAAGAAAAAAGATATAAAAATTACGAGCTGAGTTTTACATGTAAAAACTACCCCAAACAATACTCTTATCATTTTAACAGATAATGAATGAAACAAGATTCTAGGAGGAGGGACATGACTTTTGTGATATAAATGAGCAAAAAAAGACACTCCCTATGCGGCAGAAGTACTCACAAAAAATATTTTGAAAGAAGCTCAGAGTTTTTGATTAAAAGAGATATGACTTGTAATAAAGTGAATAGGTATGGCAAGGGATGGGGTTTTCAAAGCTATCAACGAAGTAGCTTTGGTAGATTTGTTGTATATACAAGAAGCCACACCGATCCAGTTTGGTGGAGTAAAAGGAGTTAGACCAAAAAGAAACTAAAAAATCAAAATATTCAAAAATTTATAATTAATTATTATCAATGAAGTATACATGACCAAAGTTTAAATTATGTAGAAGGGAACAAGCAAATTTGTTTTGAAGTGATAAATATGATATCAAAAAAAGAAGATCACTTCCATGACAACATGGTTCCTCTATGAAAAGACATTCAGAATATGGAAAGCTTTTGAGAAACAAACAGATTTTGAAAAGATCTTATCTTTTGTCCGAAAAACAATTTAGAAATTTAGTTCAAAAGCAATCATCAAAATATTCCAAGAATAACTGAGTTAGTCACGATTTGGCTTTATATATTTTTTTGGAATCAAGAATAGATTCTATAATTTATAGATCTGGATTAGCAAAGACAATTATTCAAGCTAGGCAGGCAGTAAATCATGGACACTTTTTGTTAAACGGTAGAAAACATAATATACCTTCTACTTTTATAAAAATTGGAGATAAAATTACCTTAAAGACCAAACTAAAAGATTCTCCGTTATATACTGGGATTACAGTCAGTAAGACTCAAAAAATCCCTTCATGGATCAAGGTAGATAGAAACAAGTATGAAGTGGAGATGCTCTCCTTGCCTAAACTGTGAGAGTTGTGAGTTTTGGCTGATATACTAAAAGTAATTGAATTCTATGCGAGAGCATAGTTATTCCCCAACTCCCCTTTATTACAATATTACAATATATTCTAAAATAAAAATTTATATTCTTTTTAATACACTATGTTAGATATTCAAAAGTTTATAGGTACGCCAAAAATCATTGTTTCCGAAGAAGAAAACAATGTAACAAAATTTGAGTTAAATTATTTACCTAGATGATTTGGAAACACTCTGTGAAACGCTCTGAGGAGAATTATTTTATCTTATAATATTTGATGAGCGATTACTGGTTTGAAAATTAAATGAGTTCCACACGAATATCATGTAATAGACTGAGTAAAAGAAGATGTGATTGCGATTATGTTAAATTTCAAAAAGCTTAGGTTCAAGTTTGATCCTAGCGTGGAATCAATACAATGGGTTTCACAAAGATTCAAGGGTATCTGACAATATAGTTCTGACTTCCTGAAATTACCTACTTGAATTGAACTATTAAATACAAACGAGTATTTGTTTGAAATTACAGATCCGTCTTTGGAGTTGAATATAGATCTCAGAATAGAAAAGTGATATAAATATTATAGTGTTGAATTCCTAAGAAGTCGTGATAGTGAACAAGAAAATGTGGATGTAAATACCTTGCTTATAGATAACGAGTTTAAACTAGTTGATTACATAAAATATGATGTAGATGAAGTAATAGATGATTTTACTGGATGAACAAAAGACAGTTTGAAATTGGAGATCAGATCATTATTTGCTGGAGTATCAGCAAAAGAAATAGTAATGTTTGCTGGAGAAGTGCTAGCTTCTTATGCGAAATTATTTATCTTTGATGATGTATATATAGATAGGTCTGTGTTATTAGAATACAACGAACTTAATTTTGAAAAGGAGCTGTTACCAGAAGAAATGAATATAAAAACAATGCCAATTGATGCATTACCTTTGAGTGAGAGGACAAGAAATGCCTTAATAAAAAATTCTGTTTTGTATGTAGAAGATTTGGAAAAAAAGAAAAAATGAGAATTGTTGCTTATGAAGGGTGTTGGAAGAAAAGCTATTGATGAAATAACCCAGTCTTTGGCAAATATTGGGAAATCACTGGCTGGATAAAAATTTAAATTATTTGTTTGATCAAAATGAGACATAGAATCAATAAATTAAAGCAACTCAATACGGGTGCTAAGAAAAAAAATGTTTTTGTAAGAAACTTACTGACCAGTTTTGTAAAAACTGGTAGAATTACGACAACTCCCAAAAGAGCGAAAGTTCTAAAAGCGGAAACTGACGCATTTTTTTCTAAACTTGTAAAAACATATTCCAGATACAATACTGAGGCTGAATCAAAAAGAGAGTGCATAAAAATAGTGAAGGCTACTATTTTTGGGGAAGCTGAAGGCAAAAAAGTTATTTTGGAATGGTTGCCCAAATATCTTTGAGGAGATAAAAGGACCTCTTATGTGATGTCTTACAAGCTCGGAGTTAGAAAATGAGATTCAGCTGAAAAAATAATGCTGAAATTGGTTTAATATAGTTTAAATACCAAAATAGTATTTTAGTGTTTTATATATAGAAATCGGTTTAAAGATGGAATTTACAAAAAAAGATCTGAATAAAACTCTTTGGGTAAAGAGAGAAAATCAGGAGAAAAACAGAAAACGATACAAAGTAGATGCTACTGGTCTAATTTTATGAAGACTAGCCGTAGATATAGCAAACAAACTTGCTGGCAAAGACAAATCGTATTTGTCGGGTTTTTGGGATGCATGATCTTATGTAATAGTGGAAAATGCTTGAAAATTTATAGTAAAATGAAACAACAAGCTCAAACAAAAAAAGTATTACACTTATAGTGGTTACAAATGAAATCTCAGAAGTATTTCTTTGGATGAGCTAATCCAAAAAAATCCAACAAAAGCTTTATGGTATGCTGTGAGGGGGATGTTACCCAAAAACAAGCTTAGAGATTCTAGGATGAAAAGACTTAAATTAGTAGTAGACACAACTACAAAATATGATAATTTTAAACCTGTAAATTTATATAAATAATGGTTGCAAACGAATACAATTATGCTGTAGGTAGAAGAAAGGAGACTTCAGCCGTAATTAAATTATTTCCAAAAGGGAAATGAGACTTTATTATCAGATTATCTAGTTGAAAGACACTTCCTCTAAAAGAATATTTTGGAGGTAACGCACATTTATACGAAAATGCTATTATGCCGTTGTTGATATTATGAAAAGATTACATTAGGCAATTTGATGCAGAAATCGTTATTAGATGATGAGGTGTGGCTGGACAATCTGATGCTATCAAATTAGCATTTGCTAGGTCTTTGGTAGACCGAAATAGTGATTTTAGGACCCAACTAAAACCTTATGGCTTACTCAAAAGAGATTCTAGGATCAAAGAAAGAAAAAAGCCATGATTGAAAAAAGCGAGAAAAGCTCCAACTTGGTCAAAAAGATAAAAAATACGATATTGATATACCAAAAAAAGACTCAATTTATCTTGAGTTTTTTTTGTAATAAAATAAATTTTAATACCTTCATCTAAGCAATTCTTCCCTATCTAAACAATCTCTCCTTATCCAAGCAATTCTTTATATAAATAATAAATTATCTATTTATTTGGCTAAATATGGCTAAGATGGCACAAGATCGGTATGCTAATGCTAGTTATCTGCACATAAATACCCCATTTTTTTGGAAGCTAATACTAACTAATATTAAATTGTAAGCTAGCAGATCCTGCGATAAATAAATAACATAGACAGTAAATAAGCAGATTGACAAAGATTTGACAGACAAAGACGAGTATAGTCTATGTTGGACATTTGTAATCTGTATGTTTATAAAGCTTGCTCCGTGATAAGTGTGGCTCATCAAATTCATCCTCTACTTCAAATCAGTCCAAAACCACTCTTCTTCCTCTAAATCACCCCCTGACTCCCTTTTTGAACATAAATCACCCCAAACCCCTCTTTGAAAAAGAGGGGCTTTCCCAGTTCTTGTCTATTGTCCCCCTCTTCTTCGAAGAGGGGGATTAAGGGGGTGATTTAGAATTAAAAGAGGGGGGATTAAGGGGGTGATTTAGAATTAAAAGAGGGG
>JAKJDW010000049.1:288-718 GCA_022705745.1 Patescibacteria group bacterium | reverse complement strand
CACGATGGATAATGTTGAAACAGGAATGACGCCGGATGGCTTCAGCTATCATCTCATCGTCTATATAGAACTCATCCTGCAATGCGGCAACAAACGGTTGGAGATGTTCGAGACGCATTTCCGCAACAATATCCGAATCCTGTGTGGTTCGCACCATACCATAAAGCGTGGATGCTAGTGAACCACCAATCAAGTAAGCGACACTGAGTTTCTCGAAAATATCCGTAACCTTGAGCGTTACTTCGATGGGTTCATTCTGCATAAGTGCTTTCTCCATATACTTTTCGCGCTAATTCTTCTCCCAATAATATATCTGCCAGTTTGTGGCGCAATTCAGCTTCACTGGCTTGTGGGTATTGAGAACGCAAGCCTGTCATAGCAAGCATTCGGGCAGAGGCGTTCAACTGTGCCAACATATTCATTTTTCGGG
>JAKJDW010000049.1:0-258 GCA_022705745.1 Patescibacteria group bacterium | reverse complement strand
ATATGTAGGGCTTCCATTTTAGGATGGGTATCAGAATAAAGCGCTGTCATACCTGTTCCCCGAAAAACTTCCGGTTCAACGCCTTGCCTTCTTCGCTGACCTTATAACCAAACGAATCATTCCCTGTATTATACGGCGGATCAATATAAATCAGCTTGACCTTTCCGCGAAACTGAGTTTTGAGTGTATGGAGCGCCAGCAGGTTGTTGTCCTTGATAATCAGGTTTTCGCGTATCACGCCGTTCTCATCGCGCTTGA
>JAKJDW010000048.1 GCA_022705745.1 Patescibacteria group bacterium | reverse complement strand
GTTAGTTGATTTTGGGAAAGCTCTAAACTCTGCAAAGAATCAGGAAATTCTACTCTGTCTACACTTGTTAGTTGATTTTGGGAAAGATCTAAAAACTGCAATTGTGTATGATTTACAAAGGCATCACTTTCTATGCTAGTAATTCATTTATTATAGAGATCACAATAGGTGGCAGTAGTAGCACAGCCCATTATTGATACGAGGTTGTATTTAGTTAGTGTTCCTGGCTCAAAAATCCGATCTACTGTAGCCATAAGTTCTTTATCTCCAAAAATATATTGTCCATTTTCTGCATCCCATATTTTTACATTATTCAGCCGAAGGTTTGTTCCAGCATCTACTATGGTTGAAAAATCAATAAGACGAGATCAATTTGTGTCAAAGACTTCATCTCGTTGTGATAGGGATCAGCCATTATCATCCAAAAGAGCTTGAATCTTGTTAGCTGGTCAGTAAAGAGCAAGTAAGGCAAGTACAGTACCAGTAGTAGCCTCAGATGGCTCATATTCTATTCATAGACAGACATATTGCTCATTCATCCAACTTGGATTATTATTATTTCTTGCTGTAATAAAGTCCCTATCCTCCTGAGATAATGATAAGGGGTTAATACAGTTGTTTACGAGGCGTAAATAGCTCAAATCGCTAAGAGATGCCACTCAGTCTACGCTTGTTAGTTGTAGTTGATTTTGGGAAAGATCTAAATATATTAAAGAGCTGGGGAATTCTACTCAGTCTACACTTGTTAGTTGATT
>JAKJDW010000047.1 GCA_022705745.1 Patescibacteria group bacterium | reverse complement strand
GACAAGGTGAAGAAGTAGGCACACATAGCGTTATTTTTACAAGTTTATTTGATCAAATAATCATAGAACATAAAAACTTCTCTAGAAAAGCACTGGCTATAGGTGCATTGACAGCTGCCAAATGGATAATAAACCATCCTGGGTTTTATATTTTCCATGATGTTTATCAAGATGTTTTTAATCATTAAAAATTATTTCGCTTTCAAAAGTTAATGAGTCGAGAAGAAGACTGGGGTGACTGGGAGACGAGAAGACGAGAAGACGGGGAGACGGGATGACTGGGAGACGGGATGACGAGGAGACGAGAAGACTGGGAGACTGGATGACTGGATGATGAGATGACGAGAAGACTGGGAGACAGAGAAGACGTGAAGACGAGGTGACTGGGAGACTGGGTGACTTGATGACTGGGTGTCGAAATGAGCAGTTTGCCTTTGTGATTAACTTTCAACTTTATAAACTTTTAACTGTTTATATTATAACCCTTTCCACTACTTTCAACTTTATAAACTTTTAACTTTATAAACTTTCTACTGTTTATATTCTCAGCCCTTTCCACTACTTTCAACTTTATAAACTTTTAACTTTATGAACTTTCTACTGTTTATAGTTTATAAAGTTTTGATAAGTCCTGAAAGAATTTTCGATATTTCTTCGGTAAGTTCAACGTTTTTGTTAAAACTGCTTTCTGAAATTTTATTTAGCTCTTTAGCAATGTATAACATTGAGCGAACTTCACCACACGAGCCTTTTGCTATAAAAAGAAATTGCTTAAATTCATTATTTGTTTTCCTTTCAAAACCCTCTGCTATATTATTCATTACTAAAACAGATGATCGTTGTATCTGGTCTTTGAA
>JAKJDW010000046.1:400-873 GCA_022705745.1 Patescibacteria group bacterium | reverse complement strand
ATTCTAGAGAATATCGAGGATTATTAGCTCATTTTCTAAAAACAGAAATTCCAACGCATGAAAATATCAAAATTATGTTATGTCATGCATGCAATAATTCTAAATGTAGCAACGTTAAACATCTTTATTGGGGGACTACAAAAGATAATACAATAGATTCTAAAGAATTCGGAACTTGGAAAAATTTATTTGAAAGGTCCAAAGAAAAATATGGGGAAAGAAAAGCATTATAAAAAAATATTTTCCTTTAAACAGAGGTGATATTAGTAAACTTGCAAAAGAATTAAATCTTTCTCATACACAAATAGGAAGAATATTAAAACAACATAATTTGGGGATGTAGCTCAGAGGTAGAGCAAGTGGCTGTTAACCACTGGGTCGGGATTTCGAGATTCTCCATCCCCGCAAACGAGTAAGTTTCCTTTTCGAGTCTAAAGGACATATATGACCCTGCTACCTCTGCAGATTCCTAA
>JAKJDW010000046.1:0-353 GCA_022705745.1 Patescibacteria group bacterium | reverse complement strand
CCACTTACCCATTTGCCCTTTTAGCTCAGATGGCCGAGAGCGCTTCCGTGACATGGAAGAGGTCGTAGATTCGAATTCTACAGAGGGCACAAATTGTAGTGAAACAGCGAGTTACTTCGCCTCCTAAGCGAGAATCACAGGTCCGATTCCTGTACCCCCGACCAAAAAATTAACTGGGGGTTGGTGTAGTGGCAACACGCTAAAAATACTCAAGTTAATTTTCTCAGTTTAATTTATCAGTTTGTGGCGAAATCCCGGTCTCTGTAAAAAGCCGAACTTCAAATGGGGGCGCATGTACCAAGGCTTGGCGACGTCGACTTGCAATCCACGTGAGGAGGATTCGATTTCCTTCG
>JAKJDW010000045.1 GCA_022705745.1 Patescibacteria group bacterium | reverse complement strand
TGTCTGCATCTATAAACAAATACTTTAACAAAATATCAGCAGGTAAAACATATTGCAATATTTTTCTTTCAACGATAGAAAAGCTGGATTTGTAGATAAATTTTTCTCTTTGATCTATAAAATTTGCTATCATATTTTTCAAACCAGCTTCTTTCAGCTCGTCATAAAAAATCCATTTATAAAAGTATTCATCACTTTCATCCGAGTTTTTGAAAACTCAGTTGAATAGTTTGGAATGCTCAAATAATAAAAATAAAAAGTTAATCTCTCACAAAACTTCCCTCTTAATCTTCCCCAAAAAAGCATAGTCCATTTTGTGTTTTGATTGTTCAAAAATAAGTTCATAAAAATTGAACAAAATTTCTATAAACCAGTTGTAATCTTTTTGTGTATCGTCAAAGGGGAAAACTTTGATTCTAGCTAAAAATACAAAATTTAATAAATAAATAGCAAATAAAAAGTTCAAAAAGTACTCGTTAGGATATTTTCTAAAAATTTTTTCTAAAGATATACTACTTATCAAAGCCAGACCATTACCAATATTCGCAGGATTTAGAAACCTATAACCATTCATGTTGGCTGTACTACAATAACCGTAATACAAATCGACATCTTTCTTTTTGATTCCTCTATTTTCTCCAAAACCAATTTTGAACTCAAACGGATCAATGGCTATGTCAAAAAGATTTAATTTATAGTTTTCGATTATTTTTCTATTTATTACAGAAAAAAAATCTTTTGTAGAAATAAAAGAAATAAACATGCTGGCAGGATTTACATTGTTTGCCATCATTTCATCAGGGAACAAAGATAACAAAACTCTCTTAAAAAGATGCATAAATTTACTTATGAAGTGTTAAAGTTCATCAAGCCTGCTCCAGCCCCGTAGTCCTACGGGGCGTGGTCCGTCAAGTTCATAAAGTTTATAAAG
>JAKJDW010000044.1 GCA_022705745.1 Patescibacteria group bacterium | reverse complement strand
ATGGCCAACGCTATCTTTAATCCGAGCCATCAAATCCAGGGTGGGAATTTTTCTAATATCTGCTGGATAGTAGGCGCTCAATGATGGCATGTCAAAACCATCAATATTAAACCCAATCACCACATCAGCTCTTTCAATGAGGGGAAATAGTTGAGGTAAATCGTCTTCAAAAAAAGACAATAACTCGCCCTGCTTATTGCCAGTTTGTCTTAAACAAGCTCCAACAAAGGAAACCCCTAATTTTTCTGGGAAATAACCGCCTACTTCCTCAAAAGTTTTTTTGGTTTCAACATCCAATATTAGCTCTAACATAGAGCACCATCCTAAAATAACTTTCTGCAATCTGCAAGTTTAAATTATTTTATTTTAGCTAAAGCAGCCTGATAGCGTTTTTCCACGGCGTTAAAGTCCACCACATTCCACCAAGCCGTTAAATAGTCTGCTCGACGATTTTGATATTTCAAATAATAGGCATGTTCCCAAACATCTACACCCAAAAGAATGTGGTGTTTGAAACTTAATGGCGAATCTTGATTGGGTAAAGCATAAGTTCTTAACTGGCCTTGCCCATCTAAGACTAACCATGCCCAACCAGATCCAAACTGAATTCAGCAAAATTACCCAGATCTTTGATTTTTTCTTTGAGCTCGCCAACGGGTTCTCGAGGCCCATTAGGTGACATAATTTCCCAAAGAACATTGTGGTGAACAAAACCACCACCATGATTCTTCAAAGCCATCCAGGTCTTTTCGTCAACTTTTTCTTTAAGTTCTTCTAGTTGCCACAAAACCTGTTCAGCGCTTAATTTTTTCAAATCAGGTTGTTCTTGCCAAGCTAATTTGAATTTATCCAAATAGGCTTGATGATGTTTATCATGATGAATTCTCATGGTTTCTTCATCAATATAGGGTTCAAGCGCATTATAAGCATAAGGAAGGGGTTGGAGTTCTAACATCTTGTCCTTTTTTTTGATTAA
>JAKJDW010000043.1:387-989 GCA_022705745.1 Patescibacteria group bacterium | reverse complement strand
AAACCAAATGCCGGATGTTGTGGTGGCGGCAGGCTTCAAGGATATTGACAAACCCCACGATGTTGCTGTCGATATAGGCGTAAGGATTTTCCAGACTGTAACGTACACCGGCTTGTGCTGCCAGGTTGCATACGTTATCGAACTTTTCCTTTTCGAAAAGCGCCATCAATGGATCGCGGTCTTCGAGATTCATCCGCACGAAAGTATAGCCCGGATATTTCGTGCTTTGCACAGGCGTGTGCCATTTTTCGGCTTCGCGGGAAATTCCCGTTTCGGCCAGGCGGGCATATTTGAGATTGACGTCATAGTAATCGTTGATGTTGTCGATACCGACTTTCCAGCAGCCGTTTGGCAAGGTGAAAGCCGATGAATCCGGCGGTACCTGTGATTAAAATTTTCATCAATTTTGGTGGTTGGAGGTTAGTGGATGGAGGTTGGATATTTAGTCGAGAGTTCATAAAGTTTGTAAAGTTTGAAAGTTCATAAAGTTCTACTTTTCACTATCCACTTTTCACTTTCTACTTTCTACTTTCCACTCCATTTTTGATTCTTAATTATTTTTTTTCGACCTCATCTCATCATCGGGACACCCGATCTGTGCA
>JAKJDW010000043.1:0-333 GCA_022705745.1 Patescibacteria group bacterium | reverse complement strand
TCAGGCGGTGAGTTATTTGTCTTTGATTTGAAAAAATAATGGCATTTGGTAGTAAATGCGAAAACAAGAGGGAAAATTTTCGAGTAAACTTGAAAAAAGTTCTATATTTGTAAAAATTTTCGAGTATGGACGAAAAAATTGTTATATTATCCAAGTATAATTTCTGGAATGGAAATGTTCCGGAAACAGGCTTTCCCCGTCATGATTATACCGATAAAATTATGGATTACATGAATACCACTCTGGTGAAAGTATTGGTTGGACAGCGGCGTGTGGGCAAAAGTTATATTCTGAGGCAAATAGCTTCGCAACTGATACGCAATGGCATTCCGC
>JAKJDW010000042.1 GCA_022705745.1 Patescibacteria group bacterium | reverse complement strand
TAGCCGTGAGAAACCAGAATATAGCTATGCTCCGTCGAAGAATGTAGTTGACGGGGCTGTGCCATGCCCTGAAAAATTGTAAACCGCCAAGAGCGCCAAGAGGCTTTAAGTAAAGAAATAAAAAATCTTAGCGTTCCTTTGCGTTCTCTGCGGTTAAATCAACTCAACCGCCAAGAGCGCCAAGAGTTGAAAGTAAAAAGTTAAAAAGTAGAAAGTTAGAAAGTGAATATTGAACGGTTTGCCCCGTGGAATAGAAGAATTAGAACTCTATTGAAGGAGGCGAAATATGATAAATATCATCCTCAACAAGCTCTTTTTATGATAAGATTTATTCCACAAAGGCTCCTGTGGTGAAGTTCGTTCCATGATCCAACTGGCAAAAGATCTTTGCTATATATCTGAACACGATTTTAATGTATTGAATACCCAAGCAATAGAAATCTCCAAGACCATCTCCAGCCTCATCAAAACTTTATGAACTTTATAAACTTTCAAACTTTCAACTTTATAAACTTTCAACTTTATAAACTTTTGACTTTATAACCTTTCAACTGCCTCCCTTTGCGTCCTTTGCGGTTAAATTAACCTAAACCGCCAAGCACGCCAAGAGGTGTCAAGAAATAATACACGAGGACTTAATAATAATAGTGAAGTTGTAAAAAAAAGAATCTCAGCGTTTCCTTTGCGTCCTTCGCGGTTAAAGAAAAAAATGACAGAAAATGAGGTTGGGAAAATAGTCATAGATTCTGCTCTAAAGGTTCATAAGGAACTTGGACCTGGTCTTTTAGAATCAACCTATGAAGCCTGTTTATTATATGAACTACAGTGCAAAGGGTTAAAAGTAGTGTCACAAAAAGCACTTCCGGTTGTTTATAAAGAAGTAAAATTAGACTGTGGCTACCGGATAGACTTGTTAATTGAAGATAAGGTAGTGATTGAAGTAAAATCGGTTGAGGCCTTAAATGAAATACATATGGCACAAATACTTACTTATCTCAGATTATCAAATTGTAGGCTTGGTTATCTAATAAATTTCAAC
>JAKJDW010000041.1 GCA_022705745.1 Patescibacteria group bacterium | reverse complement strand
TGTACAAGTTACTTAATTCGGTAACAAATTTTTTGTAAAATTAAAAGGAGATTGTCATTCTAAGGATCAATGTGCTCTTATATTATTGTAGTAATATACATATTTCATTAATTCATCTTTAAGTTCTTCTATGTTTTCAAATTCACTTCATTCTAAAAACTCTTCTTCTATTATTCTCCAAAACCTTTCTATCTTACCATTTGTTTCTGGTCTGTATGGTCTTGTATATTTATGCTTTATTCATAACTCCATTAACATTCTTTCGAATGGATATTGCTTTTTATCTTTTGCTTGTTTACTACCAAACTCTACTCAATTATCGCTTAATATACTTTCAAATTCTATTCAATAATATCAGTTTAACAAGTTTATACATCTTAATCATGCAAACATTACTGTTAATGCCTTTAAATCTTCAGTTACCTGACATTCTACTATCCTTGTATAATCGTCTATCAATCACACCAAATAGTATCTTTTACTATCTCCCTTTATTATTCATCTCTTTAAATAATGACAATCTATATGTCATAATTCTCACATCTTCTTCGTTATTATTTGCTGTTTCTGTTCTTTTATCTCATGATTCATTCTATTTATTTTATACCTCTTAAAAACATTATATATACCTGAACAAGATGGACTTCTTCATTTGTACTTTGGTTTTAATATACTGTATATTTCATATCTGTTGTTGCCTAATTTTCTTAATTTTACTATTTCTTCCTCTATATCTAAATCTATCCTTCTTGTCTTATATCTCGGTCATCTTTTTTGCGGGAATATACTTTCTTCTTCCCTTCATGACTCTATATATCTATTATAATATTTCAAGAATGTTTTTCTTTCAAGTTTATTATCTTCATAAAAGGTTTTTACCTTATTATAATACTTATGTTCTCTTCTCTTTACTTCCTCATATTCACTAAATAGCGCTAAATATCTTCATATATAATTTTTCTTTACAGCATCTTCTATCTTTTTCATTGTCATTTTGGTAACTTATATTGTAAAATTTTTATCAATTTTACTTTTTTGTTACCGAATTACTAAACCTATACA
>JAKJDW010000040.1 GCA_022705745.1 Patescibacteria group bacterium | reverse complement strand
GTTAAAGCTCAATTTTGGTTGAAAGAAGAAAAGAACTCATTCCCCACCATTGTAATACTACTAGTATCAAAACTTCAAGAAGGTAATGATGTTAATGCTCAAGCACGATTGAAATTATAGAAGAAATTATCTCAAACACTTGTTATATTGCTTGTATTAAAACTTCAAGTTGGTAATGATGTTAATGCTCAATCACTATTGAAATAATAGAAGAAATAATTTCAAACACTTGTTATATTGCTTGTATCAAAACTTCAAGCTGGTAATGATGTTAATGCTCAAGCACTATTGAAATAATAGAAGAAATAATCCCCTACACTCGTAATACTACTTGTATCAAAACTTCCTGTTGGTAATGATGTTAATGCTCAAGCACTATTGAAACCAAAGAAGAAATTATTTCAAACACTAGTTATACTACTTGTATCAAAACTTCAAGAAGGTAATGATGTTAATGCTCAAGAGTCATTGAAAGCACGAAAGAAACTACTTCAAACACTTGTTATATTACTTGTATCAAAACTTCAAGAAGGTAATGATGTTAATGCTCAATCACGATTGAAATTATAGAAGAAATTATCTCAAACACTTGTTATATTGCTTGTATTAAAACTTCAAGTTGGTAATGAAGTTAGGGCTCAGTTACTGTTGAAATAAGAAAAGAAATAATTTCAAACACTTGTTATATTGCTTGTATTAAAACTTCAAGTTGGTAATGAAGTCAATGCCCCATTTCAGTTGAAATAATAGAAGAAATAACTTCAAACACTTGTTATACTACTCGTATCAAAACTTCAAGAAGGTAATGATGTTAATGCTCAAGAGTTATTGAAAGCACGAAAGAAACTACTTCAAACACTTGTTATATTGCTTGTATCAAAACTTCAGACTGGTAAGGAAGTCAAAGCTCAATTGTAGTTGAAAAAAGAAAGGAAATCGTTCCCCACACTCGTAATACTACTAGTATCAAAACTACCTTCTGGCAAGGATGTTAAAGCTCAATTTTGGTTGAAAGAAGAAAAGAACTCATTCCCCACCATTGTAATACTACTAGTATCAAAACTTCA
>JAKJDW010000003.1 GCA_022705745.1 Patescibacteria group bacterium | reverse complement strand
TGCTTGTACAATAACAGTTCTTTTAATCGTCAATGCAGAATTCCCCGCTTGATCAGTATAATCATACTCTAGTTCATATGTTCATTCTTGGGAGCTATCAACTACATTTAAAGAATATACAATTCCTGTTCAATCCACATTATCCGTTCGTGTAGCTCCTTCATCTGTGAATAAATTTCATACAAATAAATTAACTGTAGATGCTCATAAAAGTGTTAAAACAGGTTTAGTCGTATCTATTGTAAAGTTGATATCATAATCAATACTTTTATTTCCATACTCATCCTCCGCTGAAACAATTATCTCATAAGTACCTTCATCAAATGCGGGTGTAATATTAATGCTCCAATCTCAGTTAACATCTACTTCCCCAGTTAATATTTGAGTCCCACTCAACATACTAATAGTAATAACTGCTCAAGATTCACTTGTTCCTAAAATGGTGTTCAATTGCTGATTCAAGTACGCTCAATCAGCAGGAGTAACAGTAAAAATAGGGGCTTGCGTATCCTTCAATAGCAAACCTGTAATTGTTGTTGAATTTCATAAGGCATCTGTTTGGCTTATTTTTAACGGGATATTTCAGTCAGGATATGTTATAAAAGAAGAAAAATCTACATTAAAATTCCAATTTCAACCGGAACAAGAGGTTACAAATGGTTGATTATTTATAATTACATAAACATCACCGTCACCCGCAGTACAACTTCCAGTTAATGGATATGATCACTGGTTAAAAGAAGAAATAACACCTGTTGAGGTAAATGCCACAACAGGAGGAATGGTATCTATCACAAATCCTGTTTCTGTTTGTGTTGATAAATTACCAGCACTATCTACCGCAGAAATCGTTAGTGAAGCTGATCACGAGAGCTTCCAACTACAATCAACCCTTTTTCCATTGGTTTGTACACAATTCCAAGTACTAATTTGACCAGAAGGATTAGTTGCTCAAGTAATCTGATCTGCATCAATTACCACATCATCTTGGATCTCAACTACTCAGGTAATAGCTTGATTACTAGATTTTTTGCTTGAAATAATGGTGATAGTTGGTGCACTTGTTTCTACAAAATATTTCTGAGAATTCTGCCCAACTAAATTGGTTGTTGAATCTTTAGCTTCTACGGTCACTACTCATGTCTGGAAAATGTTTATATTACATGTAACGCTTGTTATATAGGTCTCTCCTGTCCCTCAAAATGGACTCACACAACTTCAACTTACTAATGTTGCTCATGCAGTTCCTCCAACTAGGATATTCTCTATTTCCCCACCTGTAGCAGAAGCATAAATTTTCACGATATCCGTTATTGTTCAACTACTTATCATTGTTGGTGTTTCAAAAACAACTATCGGTCAAAAAACAATTGGACGAGTTGTTATATTACCACATTTACCATAAGCACGAATAGTAATCTCATGTGGTTTTTCATCAGGATCAAGATTTAAAATAACACCTCATGAAATATATGCACTTCATGTAGTATAAGTTCATGTACTTGGAGAAGAAACTGTCCCAGTCACATTATTATTTTCAACATAAATAAGCTCATATTTTTCTAATGCTGATGGATCTAAAACATCAAAATGTACCACTGGTTTATGAATTCCATAAGTTTGCGTATCTACTTTAAATACTGTCAATTGTGGTCATTGCGAATCAATCCTATAACCATCTTCAAACGCAGTAGCAACATTTCATGACATATCTTTTGCAGTAACAACAAGCCTTCCAGAACTCTTAATATCAACATCACAGGTAATAACCCCATGTTGCCCAGTAACAGGAGTAGGATTAATAAACGGATTTGCTGGAGTTGGAAGTATTGGGACACAAGAAAGATTACTTGTAGCAGTTGTGCTTCAAGCTAATGAAATAGATTCTATAGAAAAACGGTCTGAAACCTTTATTATCGTACCCGTAATAGGTCAATTATTTATTTTTTTTGATGGTATGATTTCAATTACAGGTGGGAAATCATCAACATCAATAACTGTAATAATAAATACGGCTTCGGTAGTTAAACTTCTGCTATTTTTTGCTTGTACACGAATAATATAATTGTTACCACCATTACCTCAATTACCCAACGGAGTTTCAAAATCAGGAGCAATAGCAAATGCAAGAACTCCATCTAAACTTAATGTAAATTTATTATTATCCTCACTTCCTTCTCCTGCAACAAGAGAATAGGTTAATGGTAAGTTGGTATCTGTACCAGTAAATTGGCCAACATAAGTCGTTCACTCATCAACTCAAGTATTGGAAAGAGTAATATTAGTAGGAGGACATGCTAATCCACCATCATCAATAGTCCAATTGTAGTTGGTTGTTAAATTATCTCTAGCTATTTGAGCATCACAATAATAAATATTAATTGCCCCAAAAGGGACATTTGACTGAACTAATTGCTGACTCCAGCCACTTAATAATTTATCATAATTATTTATGTTCAAATTAGAATTATTAAGAAAATTACTAAAATCTGTAACCTTACTTACATCCCAATCTGAAATATCTTGATTAAATAATGTAGCACCATTAAACATTTGTGACATATTTTCTACACTTGAAGTATCCCAACCAGTAATTGGAGAATTAAAATTTTGTGCATTTCTAAACATTCTATACATATTCTTAACACTCGATGTATCCCAGTCAAGATGATTATGACTACCACCTAGGATATCACCATTATTAAAACTGGTAGCACCATCAAACATATATGACATATTAGTCACACCACTCGTGTTCCAACTTCCTATATCCTGATTAAATGAAGAGGCATTATAAAACATATATGTCATATTAGTCACGCCATTCATATTCCAATTTCCTATTGGTTGGTTAAAGGCAGATGCAATACAAAAAATATATCTCATATCTTTTACATTTGAAGTATTCCAATTCCCTATCGGTTGATTAAAGGTTGTAGCATTATAAAACATATATGACATATTAGTCACACCACTCGTGTTCCAACCACTAATATTTTGATTAAATTTTTTAGCCGTATGAAACATCTGTGACATACTTTCCACATTTGAAGTATTCCAATTCCCTATTGGTTGATTAAATGACTGAGCATTTCTAAACATTCTGGACATATCTTTTACATTTGAAGTATTCCAATTTCCTATTGGAGCATTAAATTTACCAGCATTTTCAAACATACTGGTCATATTAGTCACATTAATAGTATTCCAAGTATTCATAGAGTCACAACCAGTAAGTTTGTTTGCACCATGAAAAGCACTAGACATATCAGTTACTGCTGACAAATCAGGGGCATCAATAGCAGTTAATTGCACATTTATCATACCATTAAAGGCACTATTAAAACTTGACCACTTAATATTTCACCATTGCTTTATTTCTTGTAATTTTACTTTTTCATCAGTAGTTAATCTGGAAGGATTAAATTGTAATTTACCTGATGATTTCAAGCAAATATCATATGTTCCAGAAGCAGTGTAGTCGTGAGTAATCTTAAGATCCCAGATACCTTGTTCATAATTACCATCACAATTCCATGAAACATCATACATAGTCGTTCCTTCCAAATTAAATCCCAAGGAAACTTTACCATCGTCAGTTTTCCAAGTAGTTACAAAATCACCTGAATGGATGAGATCTTGCCATCCTGCAAATACCGAAATAGGCATAAATATTAATAAAAGAGAAACAACAAAGAAAAATTTTTTCATCATTTTTACAAAATTAAATAAAACGGTGACAAACTATAAAAATTATGAAACATTACCAACAATATCAAAACAAAATTTATCAAAAGGAGTCATAAAATAACAAAAATTCTCCTATATGATGAAACACTACTTTCTTTTATAAATTATAACTTCAATTACAATAGAAAAATTATCATAAATTGTTATGGAGTATGGCAATACTCATATTATACACAAAGTAATTTAAATAACAAAAAAGTATTTTAGACGATATAGAATCAAGTAATATATTTTATAAAGTTAAAAGTTGGAAGCCTACCCTTGAACTTGATGAACTCAGTTTTACTTCTTATTATGAAAAATCGAATCTACATCTTCATCATTTTCTAAATTTTCTATCAGAATAGACAACTGTTGTTCTTCTTCTCAAGACAAAGAAATAGTATTATCCGGTAAATAATGGATAGCAGAATCTATTATGTGATACGATTTATCTTTCAATTGTTGTCATATCAATGTAAAATTTATTTTATCTACAACAAGAATAAGATTTCAATCTTCATAATCTATATCATCAATATCTAAGCCCATAAGTTCCTCCTCTGCTTGTTCTTTTTCTAGTGGAATCAATTTTTCTACTAGATTTCACTTATCATTTATCATTTCAAATTTAGAATCAATCACAAAAACTCATTTTGGAATAAATTGCCAAGCTACAGAACCAGGTTCTCATAAGTTTCATCAATACTTGAAAAAAGTGGTCCTTATATTTGCACTAGTTCTATTGGTATTGTCAGTCAAAGTCTTTACTAAAATAGCAACCCCACCAGGCCCATATCATTCATAAAAAACTTCTTTCAAATCTTCTGACTTCAATTGTCCAGATCATTTTTTGATAGCTTTATCTACTACATCTCTAGGAAGATTGTAATATTTAGCCTTTTGTAAAGCTAATTCTAAAGCAGGATTCATAGATGGATCAGCTCATCATTTAGCAGCCAACTGAATAATTTTTCAAATTTTAGAATAATTTCTAGCTTTTTCTAGATCTCCAGCAGCTTTTTTTGCTGCAATACTATGCCACTTTCCCATTGTTTATTAAAAATATTTTAAAAATTAATCTTATTCTTTTGACTTAAGAACAGTAGATATATCACCCAACTTATAACCTTTTCTCATAAGTTTTTGAATAATATCAAATCCCTCTACCCCCTTTTTTTTATATTTTGAAATCTCTTTTTTGATTCATCAATAAATTCATTTTTGAATATCTTCATCATACTTACTTGTAATCTCTTTTAATAAAGATTTATCAATACCCTTTTGTATAAGCTTTTGCACAATCATAAAAAGAGGTTTTCACTTTTTCATTACCTCACTATTAAGATAACTTTCAGCAAAAAGCTCGTCATTTACAAAATTATCAGACTTCAATCTTTCCAAGGTTTTTTGCACCATTTCTGAATCATAACCCTTTTGATAAAGTTTTATCTGAAGTTCTTTTGCTGTTTTTGGATATTTGCTAATAAGATTAATAGCATATTCATAACAAGTTTTTGCCATAGTAAATGGATGAAAATAAATATATTACGACCATAATAATGCCTAAAATAAATACAAGAGAAACAAGCATTTTTTTATGAAAAAGTCCTACTCTCCAAGAAAAACAAGAGAAACTCTCCAAGAAAAACAAGAGAATAGGACAATAAGGTGTTGTTTGTCGGGTATTTGCATTTTTTAGGACATACAAAAAAATAAGTTTTTATAAACACGTAATTTTTTATTACAGTTCATAAAAGCTAAATATATGTCTTGATCAGGAGCTCCCGGTCTCTCCCCCATCAGAAAGTTTCCAATATCAACAACTGACATTGGTTCTTGCACATCAAGCTCATTAAGAGCCTTTAAGATATACATATAAGCATTGCCCCAACCATCTTGAAGTGAATAACAAACAATACCATGATACAGTCTCCCATCAATCTCTTTTGAAATAACTTCTCCATAGCGAAGTTCTTCGTTTGTAAAGGGATTTTTACCATTGGTATTCTTTATTTCTTCAAATCCTTTTAGGGCTATATCTAAAGCAAACCCTCTGATGTTTTTGCCCTCAATATTGAGGGCGAATACAATATGACGATGTTCCGTTGTAAAAACATCGCCATCAATTTCGGTTTTTATTACCATAATTTTGTTTTTTAACCTCCTGATTGGTTTGACTTCAGGATTATTTATAATATATGTTTCTTCAAATAAAAGTCAATACTATTTACGCCAAAATTGCTTCTAATAAGTTTTCTACTTCTTCAAATCATTCATCACCAATTAGTACTAGATCAAAAGCTTCTTCATAGGCTTTTAATAACTCTGGAGTTTCTAAAGTAAGAATTCAAATTTTTAGAAGTACTTCATGATCACTACTTTGAGCCATCTCTGCATCTTTAAGTCAATCACCAATAAGAATAACATTTCTTCTATTTTTAAGTTTTTGTTTAAGTTCTGGAAGTTTTGAAAAAATTCATTCATTTTTGTTTAGTGAATGAATAATTTCTCCATTAAAACTTTTTGCATAGCCTTCTTCATCTCGATTAAAACGATTAATAACATAGGTAATATTTGAATAATCACACTTATTATGTTGCATAAAAAGTGGAATTGCATCTCCAGAACCACTTGCAGAAAAAATAATAAAAGGAACTCAATTTTCATCAAGTTTTTGCAAAAAACTAGGAACTGCACTTCTAAGTTGAAGATCTCCATTTTGAGCAATATCTTCTATATCAGCAAATCTAAGTTTTGAATCAATCAATAATTGATTATGTTTTTCCCACCATTCTTGCATTTGAGATTCTCTATAATCCAAAGACAAGGAAGAATCATGTTCTATTGCATGATAGTGGTTAAAAAGTGCATGTGCTTTTGGTGCATAATCCTCTGTCAAATGATTTCCATCCCTTAATAGCGCAATAATACTTGGAATTTTTTTACCATTAAAAGTACCATATGTTAATGTTTTATCAAAATCAGCAATAACATAAAAAGCCCCTTTTCCTGCTTGTCTTATTGCCTCTTTTTTTTGTTCAAAAAGCTTTAAGTTTTTAATATGAATTTTCATAAATTACTGAGTCAGAATAAAAAAGATACTTTCATCTCAAAAAGTAAACTCTGAAGAAATTGTTCAATCAGTCTGTCACTCTTCAATTGAAATTAAAAGTGCTTCTCATTTAAGATCTTCAGAAAACTTATTCAAAACTGTCCTTAGATAGTGACTTTCTGTATAATAATTAAGTTTTACTTTATTTTCTACTGCAAAATCTGCATCCTTTCTCATTTGATTCAAAAATCTAGAAATTTCTCTAGCTACTCATTCCATTTCAAGTTCTGGAGTAAGCTCTAAATCTAATTTTACTATTACTCCTCCATCCACAGCAACATCATCTCAGTCCAAACCTTGATAAGATATTTCATAGTCTTCTTTTTCCAAAATCCATTCATTGCCACTATCATCAAAAACTTTTATCCTTCATTCTCCAAGTTCAGTAATATTTCACATTTTTCAATATTTAATAATATTTCCAGTATCTTTAGAAAATTTAGCAGATAAAGCTGATCATAAAGGCTTAAAAAGCTTTGTAATTTTTATACCATCATCAAATGATTGAATATCTTTTACATTTATTTCTTCTTTGATTGTATCTCAATACTTATCTACAATATAATTTACATCAAAATCTCCCATAATTAATAATTTTAAATAATAAAAAAACAGTTATTATAACATAATACTGTTTATATATTTGTAAAAAATTTTCAACAGATAATAACGAACTTCGTTCGTGTTAAAAAGATAAAAGGATAAAATGTTAAAGTAAATTATCGTGAGCAAAGCGAACAATTTATCATTTTATCGCAAGCAAAGCGAGCATTTATCATTTCATCATGAGTGAAGCGACTTATATAAACTTCTTCCCTTCTGCGATAATTCTATTCATTACTTCTACTGTCTCTATCGGATATTTACCAGCTGAAGTTTCTCCGGATAACATCAAATAATCAGCTCATTGCAGAACCGCATAAAAAACATCTGTAACTTCTGCTCTAGTAGGAATACAATTATCCATCATAGTTTCTAGCATTTGAGTAGCAACAATAACTTTTTTTCATTTTCTTTTTACTTTCCCCACAATGTTTAATTGATGAGAAGGGATTGTTTCAATAGGGACTTCTGCTCATAAATCTCACCTAGCGACCATCACAGCATCAGCAGCTCTAATAATTTCAGATAAATTGTCTAATCACTCTTGGCTTTCAATTTTCGCTATAATCTTTACATGAGCAGATTGGTTTTTATATAAAAATTCTCTAAGTTCAGCCAGATCCTTGGCACTTCTAGCAAAACTTAAAGAAACATACGAGATATTATGCTTTATACCAAATAAAATATCTTCTTTATCTTTCTCTGTAATACCAGGAAGTTTAATTTTCAATCAAGGTAAATTTATATGCCTTTTGGAAATAACAGTAAATTTATTCATAGCTTGACCAACAATATGATCTTTATTTTTTTCAACAACTTTAATACTAAATACTCCAGAATCTACTCTAATAATAGCTCCCACATAAATATCTTTTAGTAAGTATGGATAATCTACAAACATAGTTTTAGGATTATCTACCAATTTTTGATCCACTACTATTTTAAATTTTTCATCTTTTTCATAAGTAACAGGTTTTTCTAAATCTCCAGTCCTAATCCCGGGACCTTTAATATCAAGAAAAAAAGCAAAAGTATTGCTAAGTTCTTTTTCGACCTTTCTAGCAGTAGAAAAGAGTTTTTCCATCCATTCATAAGTAGCATGGGAACAATTTAATCTCAAAATTCTAACTCAATTTTTGTGTAGAGCTATAAGTTTTTCTTTTGTGTCTGTTGCAGGTCATATAGTGGCTATTATTCAAGCCATTTTAATTTATTTAAATATATAAAAATTTCTTCTATTCATCATATTTTTAGCTACCTTAAGTTTTGTTTCATCCATAGAATAAAAGGTACACAAAACCTCTCATTTTTTCACTTTTGCATTAGTTTTTTTATGTAAATATATTCATGCCTCATCCATTAAAGGAGAACCCAAAGCTCTACAAACCATATTTAGCTGATGCATATCAATACTTTTTACCACAGCATCTTTCTTTGATTTGATGTCCAAAGAATATTTTCATAATTCTAAGTCTTCCGATTGTATATTTGGATTTTTACCATTTTGTGCTTTAATAATTTTTTGCATATATTTCCACGCAGCTCATGATATAAGCTGTCAATAAGCTAATTTTTCTGCCTCTTTTCATTTCGCTAAACCAACCATTTCAATCATTTTTGTAGCAAGATGTAGTGTTTTCTTTTCTAAGTCCATAGGTCTTTTTGGATGTTGTTGCAAAACTCTAAGAACCTCTCTTACTTGCAATACTGCTCAAATTCATGCTCAAATTGGCTCTTTAGCTTCTGTAATTGCAACACACATCTTTATTCCAAGTAGTTTTCAAAGTGTATTGAATTTTTCCTCCCACTCTTTAGCTTCTTTCATGTTTTTAACCTTTGCTGTTGGTCACATAGGCACATCTATAAGCAAATGAGTAATTCACATTGCATATTTTTTTGCCATTATAGAACTTACAACTTTTGAAATATTTTGCATACTCAAAGGATGTTGTATTTGAATTAGCTTATCATCAGCTGGTGCTAAATCTAAACCTCATCACCATACCAAACAACAATTCAATTCTTTAACTAATTTTTTTATTTCTTGTTCATTAAATTCAATATCCATCAAAACATTTACACACTCACCTGTCGCAGCAGGAGAAGTAATAGCTTTTGAAAAATTTTTCGGTATTTTAATTCATAAAGATGCAATTAGTGGAATTAAGATCATTGTGGTTTCATTTCACGGTACACCTCCAATACAATGTTTATCAGCAACTATGGTTCATTTTGGATATTTAAACATAACTCAATTCTCAGCCATAGCTTTTGCGGTTAAGTATGTTTCTTTATCACTAGTAGGATAAAAAAAGCTACTAGCAACATAGTAAGTCATCAAGGAATCAACTAATTTATTTTGAGAAATATCTTTAATAATAGAATTGATTTCATTTTCACTAATAGACTTTCATTGCATTTTCTTTCTAATGGCTTCAACTGTTTTATTTGACCTTTTTGTATACTCCACTCTCACAATATCTCACTCATTAAAATTTGCCTTAGCAAAAGTATCTTCAAAAACTCAGATTTCTCAAGGTTTTACTAGTTTTTTAGTAATATCCAAATTCGCCACAATAATTTCTTTTCCAAAAATTATTTTTACTTTATCAAAAGCATTCAATCCGTATTCTACAGCATCTATTTCATTTAAAACAACAATTAATTTTTCACCGTCATGAATGTTTATTTTTTTTACCTTTACATCCAATGTGTTTTTTTTATTAGCCATGTTTTTTTTCTATTAAGTTAAATAAAACTACCAAGTAAGCACATCTTGTATTTCTGTACCCGTTTGAGTTAACTGTCTATGGGTTAATTTTCATTCCTCAGATCATAAATCAGAAGGAATTTTTTTATTCAAAGGTTTATCTGCCCTTATATTTTGTTTAGGAATTTTTTCATTGTTAGCTACTTGACTATCTTCAAAAAATTCAGGATAGTTAAATTCTACATATTCCATTACTTTTTTTATCAATTCGGTATCATCCGCTATCCTTTCCAAATAAGCCCGAAATTCCATATAATCCTCATCTTTTACAATCTGATCAATATATTCTTCAGGAACCTCTCTAGGAATTGGCTCCTTTGTTAAATTTTCTATTAAGAAATCTACATACTCTCATCCATCAGAGATATCTCAACCAGGATCAATGTTATAAATATCATCGTTTAAATATTCTTCATAAGTTATTTCATCAAGATTAATTTTTGTTTTATTGTTCATTTTTTTATAATAATTTATATTTTAAAAGAGAGAGTGGAAAGTAGGATGTAAGAAATGATAAATAATTATCAAACACCACTACCCCACCTATTTTTCTATTTTTTCTTTTTTTCAAAGAATTCTATTGCTTCTGCTAATTCTTCATGATCTTTAGCATAATCATGAATATCTATTCACTTTTGGAAAGCCTCACAAGCTTGCACCAAAGCTTTCGCACCAACCTTGGTTCCTTTTGGATGAGCATTACAACCAGCTCCCATAGTGGTAATAAAATCAATATTTCACATAAGATCAATAAATGGTTTTAATAATGTTGGATTAAGTCATCCAGATATAATTGGACAACATTTTTTTACAATTCTCCAACTATCATCTTCATTTGTTAGTACAAATTGATTATCCATTTGTATTTTTTCTATCAAATCTTCATCATGTTCCGGTATAAGTCCCCAATTTTGGTCAAAAATATGTCCATCCGCCAAATAAAAATAGATATTTTCTGCAGCTGTTATATCTTCTCCAGGAGTTCATGCCATTTTACCAACTCATGCAGTACCAGTATGAATCCCAGATGCTCCAGCCAATCTAGCAAATTTAGACAAAACTAATACGGAAAAACCAATAGGATTTTCTGGCCTAGTAAAAGCACCATGCCCAGCTCTATGGAAATGAATAAATACATTTGGATATCTTCTTCTAAGAGTTTGAACTGCTGTCCACCCTGCTGTAGTTCCATCAATCAAAAATGCATAAGAACCTGGCTCCATACCAGAATTTACAATCATTTCACATCTTTCGATCATTGTATCAAAATCCGCAGCAGAAACATTAAATGAGTGTACCTTTTTCTTTCCTGTTTCTTTTACAGCTTTATCCATAGCTTCCTTCACATTTCTAACCATTTTATCATAAGGGGAAAAATCTTGATCAGCTTGTGGTTCATCATTTTTTACAAAATCTCATCATCATACCCAAAAATCATAACATACTTCTGCATACTCGGCAGATGTCAATCACATTTTAGGCTTTACAATAGTACCAAGAATCGGTCTATCATAAACTCATAAATAATCTCTCATATCTTGTAAAGTATAACTAGGTCCATCGTATTGCTCCATCATTGCAGGTGGAAACCGTACATCCAGAAGTTTTAGCGCTTTTATTTCCTTCATACCAAAAACATTACCTGCAACATAAGTAAGAATATTTTGAACATTTCACTTTCTGTCAAACAATCTCCAAGGATAAGCAATCCAAACTAATTCTTTTTTTAGATCAACTTGATAAACAAGAGCATTCATACTTCTTGAATACGGTGTTTCTGTCATCACAGCAAAATTTGTTCATGTACTTGATTCTGCAGCTACTTCACATGCTACTTGCAACATATTCAAATTTTTACCAGGGAGCATATGGAAACATGCCAGCATATATTCCCCATTCTTTGGATCCGGTAACTCTAAATTCACATAAGCTTGTTGATGCGGATTTAAAGTCTTAAACATTTCTTTAATAGTCATTTTGTTTATATATAAATAAATTAAAAACTAATTTTCATGCTAAGAAGTAATTCTTATCACTACTCACATTCTATCACAAGAAAACAAAATTTTCAAATTTCTTGTTTAGTAATATAATTATACTCAAAAACATAAAAAAAATCAAAAAAACCGTAGTTAAAATACGATTTTGATATACATTTTTTGTTTTTAATATATAATATCATTAATTATTATCACCCGAGTGAGACATAAACAATCAACATTAATAAAGAACAGTTATTTTTCACAAACCATCATCGCAAAACCTATCATTTCGAACATAGTCAAAAAATCTCCTTTATTATCTTCTGTCGTGGCAAGCTACTGAACAAACCAGAACAATTTCCATAGGGTTCTCACTCAAACAAAATTCCTCCCTAGGGGGAGGGTGTTCTCCCCCGCAGTACTGCGGGGGTAGGTAGGGGTTAAATAGCCCTAACAAACTCCAATTACCCCCAACTATTGAATTTACAAATCCCCCTCAATCCCCCTTAATAAGAGGGATGCCCGCCTAGCAATAAAAGAAAAGTTTCTCTTTTTTTATAGCTTCCAATCATCTTTGAAGATCCTCTTGATTGTTTGAATACAATTCACACAAAACATCTCACTTTTTCACCAAATTTCAATGTTGTTTATAAAAATAAATTCAAGCTTGTTTATCAAACGGTGCTCAAAACAATCTAGCTATATCTTTTATTAACTGAACATTGAGTGATTTTATTTTTCAAGCTTTTTTTGCTATTATTTTTTCTGAAAATTTTGCCAAAGGCAAATCTTCTGAATCTACTATTCCCAGATAAGAAACTTTTTTATAATCAGGTTTCCTATTGCGAATACGATTTTGTGCTGTAATTAATTTTTTCATATATTCCCAAGCAGCTCCAGATTCCAATTGTTTTGTAGCCAATTCAATAGCTTTTTTTCATTTAGCCAATCAAACAAGACGAATCAAATCAGCGGATAACTTAATTGATTTCTCTTTGATATCTTTTGAAATACATTTTTTATTTTGAAGGATTCTGAGAACTTCTCTTGTTTGCAAAACTGCTCATATCCCCTTACCCACAGGATGATTCGCATCAGATATTTCCACATAAACTTTCATCCCAAGTTTTTCTCAAATATATTTGAAATGACCAGCAATTCTATCTGCAGTTTTTTGATCTTTTATTTTTCAATTTTTACCAACAGGCAAATCTATTAAACAAAACTTCGTTCATCAGGCATAAATTTTTGCCATAATACTAATTGCTACCTTGGAATATGCTTCCATATACAATGGGTATGAAACTTTTATTATCTTATCATTTGCTGGAGCAAATTTCAAAAATTCTCCATTAGCCAAACAAGATAAATTTTTAGTAACCAATTTTTTCATTTCACTGACCGAAAATTCGGTATCCATCAGCACTTCTACACACTCTCAAGTTGCAGCAGGAGAAGTTATAGCTCTAGAAAAAGTTTTTGGACTAGACATACCAAGGGAACCCAAAATAGGCACAATAATCATAGTTGTTTCATTCCCAGGTACTCAACCAATAGAATATTTTACAGCAGTATCATACTTAAATTTAATCATATCTCACATTTCAGCAGAATACTTTGCTGTCCAATAAAGTTCCTCTTTGTCACTAGAATAAGCAAAACTACAAGCCGCATAATAAGCCACAAGTAAATCACTAATTTTCCCATCTGTCATATCTCTCATTAATGCTTTAATTTCATTTTTATTTAGTTTTTTTCCAAAAAGTTTTTTCCTTATAGCTTGCAATGATAGTGGATTTTTAGTAATTGTAGAAATAGAAACTATGTCTCAAGTTTTTATATCATGTTTTTCAAAAATATCTTGGGTGATTCAAACCTCTCAAGACTCCAAAAAATCATTAGTCAAATCAACATTTACAGATAATCTCTTATGTTTGCCATCTTTTTCATAAGATAAAATTACATTATCTACTGCTGTAATACCAAACTTAAAAGCCTGCGATTCATTTAACCAAATCTGAAAATCATTTCCAGTTGTAACATTTATTAGTTGTGCTTTCAAAGAAAAGGTTTTATTTTTCATTCTTATAATAATAAGTTTGTAAAGTTCATAGCCCCCTTCAACTTTCCAAACTCCGATTTTCGGGGTGAAAGGAAGAATTTTGTGGGGAAAGTTCCTCCCCTTGGGGAGGTTGTTCTCCCCCGCAGTACTGCGGGGATAGGTGGGGGTTTTACTTCCAACCACCCCCAACTACATTAGAACAACTTCCCCCAAGGGAAGAACTTTTTAATTTAATTTATCATTTCAACATTTTATCATTCATCCCGCTAAGCGGGACAAGTTTCAACATTTTATCATTTTATCATTTTATCATTTCAACATTTTATCATTCATCCCGCTAAGCGGGACAAGTTTCAACATTTTATCATTTTATCATTTTATCATTTCAACATTTTATCATTTTATCGTGAGCGGAGCGAACTTACTCCAACATCCAAGGATATCTTTTTTTCACTTCTTTAAGTAAATTTTCTGGTCTAATTATTCAAAACTCAGTAATAATCCCTGTAATACATTTAGCAGGAATCATATCAAAAGCATAGTTCAAAATCTTCAAACCTTCTGGAGCATCCGATCGAAGTTCTTTACCATCTCTAGTCTCAATTCAAATTTCACCCAAAATATCAAGTTTCAATAAACTTCAAACAACATATAATGGGATACCTGAATGCCAAGCCGATAAAGCAATAGCAAAACTTCAAACTTTATTTATAGTGTCTCCATTAGACTGGATAGAATCTGCTCACAAAAAGACCTTGTTTATTTCAATATCTTTTTCATAAATATTATCCACAAAAAATGGTGCTAAACTATCTGTTACCATTGTATTTGGAACACCAGCTTCAACTAATTTCGTAGAAGTCTTTCTTCATTGATATAATGGTCTAGTTTCTGTATTGTAAACATGAATTTTTTTTCATTCATTTCGTGCTGTTTTTAGTATTTTTGTAACAGAACCTGAATGACAATGAGTCACAATATTATCTCAATCATCAATCAAATCTACTCATATTTTAGCTCTAATCGTTTCTTCTTCATTTATCCAAGTAATATATTCAGCAAAAGCATCTGCCAGCTGAATAGCGTCAGCTCAATGCGCTAATCTATACCTTGCATATTTCATCCCATTACGAAGCATTGGTTCTGTTTCTCTAGCTTCAATTAAACGACGAGAAGATTTATCAAAAAAATCTTTTAATTCTTTTTTACTAGAAAAAGGTTTTAAGCGCAACTGTTTTTCCATTACTTTACAAGCCTCTCTAGCGATATTGGTAGCTCATTGTATCGTAATGGTACGAATATCATCCGCTACCTGAGATACAACCCTATCAAATTTAATCATTTTTTGTTTTTGTAATATATAAAGTACATTCAATTATATATGATTTTATTTTTTTTGCAAATTTCAGAGGTGTTTTTGAGTAAAAAGTCCATACAGCCCCCCTTTCTTAAGGGGGGGAGGGGGGATTTAGCCACAAGTAGATTTTAATCCCCCTTAGTCCCCCTTATTAAGGGGGATAATCATCAACTTTTAACTTTCATCTTTATAAATTTCGCAACATTTATATAAACAAATAAAATAACTAATATTGCCAGAATCTCTATCCACATCCCAACTGACAATGGTTTTACATGGAATATATTAGCCAAAAACGGAACATAAACTATTAATAAAACAAATCCAATCGATCATAAAACAGCTCATATCAACCATTTATTTGAAAAGAATTTTAAGTTATATTCACTTCTAATCTTCCATATTCTAATCATTTCCAGCAAAACTAATAAGACAAAAACTCATGTTCTAGCTTGAACTAAATCTATTTTATAATATCTAAAAAACAAAATTAAAACAACTATTGTCATTATAAATGACAATGAAAGAATGCTTGTTAACATTTTTTTATCAATTATTTTTGAACCAGATTCTCTAGGTTTACGAGACATAACATCTGGACTCACTGGATCTATTCACAAAGCTAAAGCTGGTAATCAGTCAGTAATTAAATTTATTACAAGTATTTGTATAGCAACCAAAGGTAAAGGCATACCCAATAAAACACTAATAAAAATAATCAAAACTTCTGCAAAATTTGTAGACAATAAATAGTTTACAAATTTTTTGATATTATCATAAATTCATCTTCATTCATATATTGCATTTACAATTGTAGCAAAATTATCATCCAAAAGAATCATATCACTCGCCTCTTTGCTTACATCTGTGCCTGTAATTCACATCGACAATCATATATCAGCTGATTTCAGAGCTGGAGCATCATTTACACCATCTCATGTCATCGCTACAATATTTCATTTTTCCTTTAAAATTTTTACTATTCTCTGTTTATGAGCAGGACTAACTCTAGCAAAAACTCAAATTTTATCTATTATTTTGGCTAAATTTCTATCACTAATTTTATCTAGTTCTACTCCATCCATAGTCATTCAATCTATTCCCAATTGTTCTGCTATTGCTTTAGCTGTTGTCACATTATCTCCTGTAATCATTACTACTCTAATTCCTGCATTTTTACAAATTTGAATAGAATCTTTTACCTCTACTCTCGGTGGATCTATCATAGCTTGTAATCATACAAGCACAAAATTCTCTTCCAAAGCAGAAATATTTCAACTCTCAGTCTTGTAAACTTGGTTAAACTCATAATTTTCTACTATTCTATAAGCAAATCATAAAACCCTTAAAGCAGATTCAGCAAATTTTTTATTCTGTAAAAGTATATTTTTTTTATCTTTTTCTGTTAGTTTTCTTACTTCTCAATTGACTAAAAAATGTGTACACTTGTCAAGTAAAACTTCTGGAGCTCATTTAGAATACAAATAAATTTTATTATCTTTTTTTTCTATAAATTCTGAAAAGGAGATTTTTTTATAAATACTTGTCATAATTTTTCTCTCGGAATCAAAAGGGATTTCGTCTATTAATTCATATTCTTTTTCTAAAATCATTCTTTCTATATTTCATTTCATTGCACTAACAAGCAAAGCAATTTCAGTTGGATCACCTACAATATCTACTCAATTGATTGAAGAATTATTACACAAAACTCCAATTTTCAAGATTTCTCTCAAAGAATTTTCATTGTTTTTATTTTTTATCAAAAAATTTTTATTAGCAAAATCTTGATAACCCACTCAATCCAAATCAAAAACTTTATTATCCACAAAAATATGTTTAACTGTCATTTCATTTTTGGTCAATGTTCCAGTTTTATCTGTACAAATAACATTCACGGAACCAAGAGTTTCCACACTCGGAAGTTTTCTCATCAAAGCATTCTTTTTGACTAACCTCTTTACTCCAAGTCACAAAGAGACAGTAACTACAGCAGGCAATCATTCAGGGATAGCTGCAACAGACAAAGCAATTGCCATCAAAAGAGCATTTTGTCGAGAATCTTTTACTATAAAAACATCACTAATAAAAACTATAACACAAATCAACAAAATTATCCATACAAGCCGTTTCCCCAATTTATCTAAATCTTTTTGTAAATTAGTTTGTGGCTCTGGAGCTTCTTGTATCATATAAGCTATTTTTCATATTTCTGTCTGCATTCAAACTGACACAACAATTGCTCTCCCATGTCATTTTGTAACATCAGTTCATGCAAAAATCATATTTTTTTGATCTCACAAAGCTGAATCTTGGTTTATAGGATTCATATGTTTTTTTACAGGCAAGGACTCCCCTGTCAATACTGCTTCCGCTAATTCCAAACTAATTGATTGGATGATACGAGCATCAGCTCAAATTTTATCTCCTGCATCAAAAACTAAAATATCTCACACGGTCAATTGTTTGGAATCAATCAAAATTTCTCTCCCATTTCTAATCACTCTAGACATTTGACCAGACATTTTTTTCAAAGATTCGATAGATTTTTCTGCATTATATTCTTGAACAAAACCAAGTATAGCATTGAGAATAACAATAGAGATAATCACGATACTATCAACCATTTCTCATATAAAAATGGAAACAACCGCCGCTGCTATCAACACCAAAATCAAAAAACTTTTGAATTGATTTAAAAATACTTTCCAAGCTTTAACTTTTTTTTCATTAGTCAAAATATTCAATCCATATTTCTTTTGATTTTCTTTAATTTGTTTGTCAGTCAATCAAATCTTTGTATCAACTTGAAACTCTTGTGCGATATCTTCTATAGATTTTTTGTAGTACATATTTTTTGTTTTTGAAACTTCTAAAAAAGTCTTACGAAAACAATTATATTCCCAAAACAAAAAATAGCAAAAAATTTATAAACAAACAAATAATTTAACTTGACAAACTAATCAATTATAAATAGCCAGTCATTTCGACTTGCAGGCGCGACCCCGTAGGACTACGGGGCGGGTGGTCAGGGGCATGGATAGGTAAAAGGGAAATTTATGAACAGCCAGTCATTTCAACTCACCTCTTGCAGCCCCGCAGAATTGCGGAGCTACAATTTGTGGGTATTTGGATCACAAGTAAGAAAAACAACAAAACTGTCTCCCTTTTTCAAAGGGAGCTGATCTCCCCCGCTGAATAGCGGGGGTAGAGGGATTTATTTACATCCTCCCCCGCTTCGCGGTCCCCCTCCTTCTAAAGAAGGAGGACAATACTTTCTGTCCCCCTTATCAAAGGAAATTGCTTCCCGCCATTTCTCGAATCCACCAACCCCTCTCTAATGAAGTTAGTGATTTAAGTAAAAAACTTAAAAAAAACAATTGAAAAATAAAGGAAAATAGCTATAATCAAAGTGTATGGGGATGTACAGGTTTCGATAAAAGATTCTCATATCTAATAGTTGCCACTACTCGATGAGCGTACCGAGTCTAAAATAATCGCTTAGCATCTAAAAATGCAAACTCAAAAAATTTGTTAGCAAGAGCTAACGCTTTCGTATTAAACTACGCCTAGTTTTTTGTTCAATCACCATCGCAAGATGGATGTAAGAACAATGCCGGTTATAACATCGGCATACGATCGTATCAACCGGTTCTACCAGACACCTACTAGGTAGACGGAGACACAAGTAGGTAAACAAATGTCTGTACAATAAAAAATCCATTGCCTGTTTGTTGGCTTTTGAATTTGCCAATTGTAAAGACATAAAATTCACGGCTTAATAAACAAACTATTGTGGTAGACGCTATTATTTATGTCTTTTAGACGCGAGTTCGATTCTCGCCATCTCCAAAAAAAATAATAAAAAAACATAATTGAAAATTTTGTTGATTTTTAGAAAAAAATCAATATCTTGAAAATACATCAAGAGAAGATGGAAGAGCACTGGCTCGTTACAACCATCTCAGCAACCTGCATTATTGCAAGGTGCTAAATCCAGCCCTAAGAGGAAAGATGTAAAACCCACAAACTTTTCGTCTTAGGATAGAAAAGTTTTTTATTTTCTATTCTAAATATTATGATTATTCTAAAAAAAAATCTTACCAAGTGTAAGAAATGTTGAAAGCTCCGCTGAACTATTAAAGAAAAGTACAATGGTATTGTCCCTGTACAATGTAAATGTGATTTTAGGAGTAAAAAGAGGCCAA
The DNA here is from genome assembly GCA_022705745.1 of Patescibacteria group bacterium. Lineage (GTDB taxonomy): Bacteria > Patescibacteriota > Gracilibacteria > Absconditabacterales > Absconditicoccaceae > JALOAF01. The sequence goes on along the minus strand of JAKJDW010000003.1, from coordinate 51,870 downwards.
ACCCTTGTTGTATGTGCATATGATGAGAAGATACAGATAATCCGAGAATTATTTGGAAGCCATGTACAGACAACATAGAGGCAGATGGAGAACTTTGGCATACTCCACACCGAGCTTGACCAATGATTTGGTAATTGTAGATTAAATAATTATGTTAGTAATGTTTATAAATAATTGTTTTTGAAGATTATTCACTTTTATTTGAATCAATAAAACTTATTTGTTTTTTACTTTCTAACGGTGTTTTTAAATAAATAAAATCACTTCCTTCGTTTATTTTTTCTAAAAATCTCTTTTCTTTTTCTATTATTTTTTTCAATAATTTTATCCTTTCTTTGGAACACTTTTTTTCTGGTATTCTTTTTACTATATCTTTATTTATTTGCTCTTCAGAATAATCCAAAATAAATATTTTTTTAGGAATATATCTTAATCATAAATATATACTTTCAATTGAAACTTCTATGAAAACACTTCCATATTCTTTACAAAGAATACAATAATCCTCAATTGAATATCAGTAATAATTTCAATTTACTGCATAAACATGAAAAAATTCTCAATTGATCATTTTTTTATAAAACCTTTCCTCATCAATTATAATTTGTTTCTCTTGAATTTTAATATTATTTCCTGTTTTATATGTCATCAAAAATGGCAATTTATTTTTTTCTATAAAAGTACTTTTTCATACACAATTTATTCCAGAAATTACGATTAAATTAGAAAACTTTATTTTCCCTACTATTTTCTGAAAATCCAATTTTCAATCCAGATATTTTTTATAAGCTACTTCTATATTTTTCAATATTTTAGAATTTGCTCATACAATTAAATTTTTTTTCATTTTATTTTATTAAACAATAAATTTAATGTTTTTTCAAACTTATCCAATGTAGATAATTTAACAGAAGCAATAGCAGAATGTCAATTAACAATTGGACATAATAAAAAATATTTTGCCTTACAATCAAAACAATCTACTTCCAATTTAAATTTTAAATTTAAATCAATATCCTCAATGTCTTTTCAAACTATCGTAGATAATTTACTAGTAAAAGATGTAGATCTGATACAATATATTTTATTTAAATTTATTTTTTCTTTTAAATATTCTTGCCGTAAAACATCAAGCACTATTGTTGTTCACTTTTTCGGGAAACTAGAATAAATTAGTTTAGCTTCTTCATCGATAGATTGCCATAAATTAAATTTACAATTTATTTTATTTAATATCAAGATCGATAAAAGATTGTCCAAATAAGGTCAAAACAACCATCAATTTTTTATATAAAAATTAGGTATATACATCAAAAAATCATCTATATCCAACTTTTTATTAGATTTTATCCTTACATATTTACCGCTAATGTCCACAACTGTAACTGAGATATATCACATTTTTTTCGAAAAAAGTTGTTTAATGGATATTATATCGTTTTTTTTAATATTTCAGTAAATATATAAAATATATTTATTATCATTTTTCTGATTAAGGACAAAGAATCCAACCCTATCTTTATGCGCCAAAACATTAATAGTTTCCGCAGAATAAGATTTTATTTTGTTACCTCACAAGTATAAATCTTTTAATTCTCTAATTATTTTATTCATAACAATGCCAAAATGGTCTAAAAGATATATTTTTAGAAACTCGGGGAGGCTACCAGTCAATGTAATAATACACATATTAAATTACATATCAATCAAAAACGAAAATAACAAAAAAATCTCTAATCAAATGCCTAGAGATTTTTATTTTAACTTTGTAGTTTTAACTCGGTAATATCAAAGGTTACTCTAATTCAGGAGTGTCGCAAACTTCAGCACCTTCATCACAAACAGCTACACATTCTCCTAGTTTATAAGATTCAACATTTTGACTTGCACAAGCTGAACAAGCATTCCCATAAGTCAAACCATCATTTCCACAAACTGGATCGTACTCTTGAGTACAAACTTCCGCAGTTTTTTGTTCTTCTGTACAAGTGATATAGTTAGTGTCTTGGTTTTTTGTACATCCAGCAAATAAAACAGTAACTAAAGCCAACATAGGCAATACAAACAATAATCTTTTCATAAGAATTAAGTTAATAAATAAAATTAAACGCTTGAATATATAGTAAAACAATCTAGTTTTGCAAGAATTTTTTAAGAAAGTCTTTTTCTAAGATTTTCTATCATATCTTGAGACATAGCATCCAAGTCATAATCAGCTTTCCAGCCCCGATCTTTTTGTGCAGCCGAATCATCTAGAGAAGCTGGTCGAGAATCTGCAATCTTTTGTCTAAAATCTGGAGCATAAGTACATTTTAATTCTGGAATATATTTACGAACATTTTCTTCCAAATCTTTAGCAGAAAAAGAGAAAGCTGTTAGATTGTAACTAGTATGAATTTTTATTTTTTCTGGATCTGCTTGCATGATATCTATTGTTGCTTTGATAGCATCAGGCATATACATCATCGGTAATACTGTTTGTTCGTTTACAAAAAACTCATATTCACCTTTTTGTATAGCATCATAATAAATCGCTACAGCATAATCAGTTGTTCATCCTCATGGAAGAGTTTTTCGACTAACAATTCATGGATATCTCAAACTTCTAGTATCCAATCCATACTTTTGATGATAATACTGACACAACAACTCCCCTGCTACCTTGGTAACTCCATACATTGTAGTAGGATCCATTGGAGTATATTGAGGAGTGTTTATCCTAGGAGTATTTGGTCAGAATGCTGCAATGGAACTTGGCCAGAAAAATCTTTTTATTTTGTATTCTACAGCCAAATCCAACATATCTTTTAGTCCTCACATATTTACATCCCATGCTAAATTTGGATTTTGCTCTCCTGTAGCTGAAAGCAAACTTACTAAATGATAAATTGTATCTATTTCATACTTTTCAATTATATCTCTTATTTTTTGTATGTCCTTGATATCTGCTGTTTCAAATGGTCATGAATTCAACAACTCATCAGAAGGTTTTGTTCTATTTCCTAAAGCCACAACATTGTCTCATCAATAAATTTTTCTCAACTCTAATACCAATTCTGATCAAATTTGTCATGTAGATCAGGTTACTAAGATTTTTGCCATGATATTGTTTTAAATAATAAAATACAAAAATTACAAATACAAAAAACTAAATAATTTTTTAACTTAAAATAAATACAAATAAAATAAAAATAACTAAATTCATTCCATTTTCAACAAGAAAAGATAAGAAGTTGAAAAACTTAATAAATTTCCTCCCCTATTTTTTGCTTTTTTAAAAAAAACAATTATAATATAATTGTGGATATAAAAAATTTAACAATTATATTGCAGTTTTCCACAAACCGTCGTAATAATTTGACCAGGATATTGAGTATCAAAACGATGGTAGTAAAATTTGTTTTCCTACAATATCCATAAAATATTATTTTTATCAACAACACCTTTAAGGAATGAAACAACTAGATGTAAAATGATTTATCCAAGAAAATATTACTCCATATCATGGAGATGCCTCTTTTTTAGTATGACCAACAAAAAAAACCCAAGAATTACGAAAAAAATGTAAAATCGCGTTAAAAAAAGAAAGAGACAATAATTGATGTAAAAGTATAGACACCGAAACTATATCAACTATCACTAGCCATAAACCATGATACATAGACCAAAAAAACGAAGTGATAGTTTGACTTCAAACAGACGAAATTTTGAAAAGGGCGATGAAACCATTTGGGGGTATCAGAATCGTAGAAAGAGCGATCAAAGAAAGATGATTGGAAATGTCCGACAGAGTAAAAGATATTTTTCATTATGCAAAAAACCACAACGATGCAGTATTTAGTGCTTATGATGAAGAAATAAGGCAATTTAGAAGCAAACATATTATCACCTGATTGCCTGATAACTACGCAAGATGAAGAATTATTTGAGATTATAGAAGATTAGCTCTGTATGGTATTGATGCTTTGTTAGAAAATAAAGAATGGGAAAAATCCAACATTACATGAGATATGACTGACGAAAAAGTAAGACTTAGAGAAGAAATATCACAACAAATCCAAGCTTTGAAAGATATAAAAATAATGGCTGATAGCTACGGTTTTGATATATCAAAACCAGCAGCAAACGCAAAGGAAGCGGTACAATGGCTATATTTTGCATATCTAGCAGCTATCAAAGAACAAGATGGGGCCGCTATGTCACTTGGAAATGTATCAAGTTTCTTGGATATCTATATAGAGAAAGATTTGAAAGAATGAAAAATCACAGAAAATGAAGCACAAGAACTTATAGACCAATTTGTAATGAAACTTAGAATGGTTAGACATCTTAGACCAGCATCTTATGACGAAATTTTTGGTGGAGATCCTACTTGGGTAACAGAATCTATATGATGACAATTTATAGACTGAAGAACAAAAGTTACCAAAACTTCGTTCAGATTCTTGCAGACATTGTATAATTTATGAGCATCTCCAGAGCCAAATCTAACAGTACTTTGGTCAAAAGATTTACCAGAAAATTTCAAAAAATTCTGTGCAAAAGTATCAATAGATACCTCTTCTATACAATATGAAAACGACGATTTGATGGTTTGTACTCGTGGTTCTGATGATTATGGTATTGCTTGCTGTGTATCATATCAAGAACTATGAAAAAGAATTCAACATTTTGGTGCTAGGGCAAATTTGGTAAAAGGATTACTTTTAGCCATCAATGAATGAAAAGAAGAAGAATGATGAGAAAAAGTTTTGGACCTCAAAAAGCTTAGCAACTGAGAACTAAAATACGAAGAAGTTTGGGAAAACTTCAAAATAGCAATGGACGAAATCGCTAGAGTTTATGCAAAGTCTATGTACATCATACACTATATGCATGACAAATATTATTACGAAAGAGCCCAAATGGCATTTATAGATGCTGATTATGGAGTAGATATTGCTTATGGGATTGCAGGAATATCTATTATAGCAGATTCGCTTTCCGCTATAAAATATGCAAAAATAACTCCAATCAGAAATGAACAATGAGTAGCTACAGATTACAAAATAGAATGAGATTTCCCAAAATTTGGAAATGATAATGATAAAGTAGATTCAATAGCACAAGAAGTAGTTGAATATTTCAACGAACAACTCAAAAAACATAAAGCATACAAAGATGCAAATCCTACTCTTTCATTACTAACAATTACATCGAATGTAATGTACGGAAAAAATACATGAGCAACTCCAGATTGAAGAAAAGCTTGAGAAGCATTTGCTCCAGGAGCAAACCCAATGCATGGTCGTGATACTAGCTGAGCTATTGCATCATTAAATTCTGTGAGTAAATTCAAATATGAATGCTCTCAAGACTGAATCTCAAACACATTTACTATTATACCAAAATCATTAGGTGTAGATGAAAAAGAACAAATAGAAAATTTAGTAGATATGCTAAATTGATATTTCACAAAAAAAGCTCATCACATCAATGTAAATGTTTTGAATAAAGAAAAACTTATAGATGCTTATGAACACCCAGAATTATATCCACAGTTAACAATCAGAGTTTCTGGTTATGCTGTAAACTTTACTAGATTATCAAAAGCACACCAGCTAGAAGTAATATCCAGAACCTTCCACGAAAGTATGTAATAACAAACTTTATTCGTAACTTCGTTTGCGACAAAATGATGAAGATATAAATCGAAAAGTTCTTCCCTTGGGGGAAGTTGTTCTATCAGTACAAACACAGAATCCTTCCCCAACGGGGAAGTTGTTCTAGCGTAGTTGGGGGTAGTTGGAAATAAAACCCCCACCTATCCCCGCAGTACTGCGGGGGAGAACAGCCTCCCCAAGGGGAGGAACTCTATCTTAAATTTATAAACTTTATTAACCTAATCCATGCTTAAAGTACACTCTATAGAAAGTTTTTGAACTCAAGAATGACCTTGAATTAGATTTGTTTTATTTCTACAATGATGTTTTTTCAAATGTATATATTGCCACAATCCTGACACTATTCCAATAAATTGATGAAAAGAAATGGAAATAGACAAAATAGTAGAGATGATAAAACAAACAGTTCCTTATTTTTGAACTAGAGGTGGTTGTACGATTTCAGGTGGAGAACCACTAGTACAAGCAAAAAACCTAATTGACCTATTCAAAAAATTAAAAAAAGAAAACATACATACTTGTCTGGATACAAACTGATGTCTTTGGAATAAAGATGTGGAGGAATTGTTGGAATATACCGACATGATTTTACTGGACATTAAGCATATAGACAACGATTGGCACAAAAAAATTACATGACAAGAAAATAAAAATGTTTTCAATTTTTTGGATTATTTGGAAAAGAACAACAAAAGAACATGGATTAGATATGTTTTAGTGCCTTGATATTCTGATCAAGAAGAATATATAAATATGCTATGAGAAAAATATGGGAAGTACAAATGTATAGAAAGACTAGAAATTCTCCCTTATCATACTTTTGGAGAGCATAAATGGAAAGAGTTATGACGAAAATATGAATTACACTGAGTAGCAGCTCCAACAGAAGAAGCAGTACAAAAAGCTGAAAATTTGTTCAAAAAACACTTCAAAGAAGTCTATGTTAGATAGTTTTATATTTTTTTAACAAAAAAATGAAAATAACAGTTTGAATTTCAAATAGACATGTCCATCTTTCAAGAAAAGATGCTGATTTGTTGTTTTGAGAATGATATGAATTAACAAAAATCAAAGATTTATCACAACCATGACAATTTGCCACTGAAGAATGTGTGGTCTTGAAATGACCTAAATGAGAAATATCAAAAGTTAGAATTTTATGACCATACAGAAAGGATACTCAAATAGAAATACTACTCTGAGATAATTATAAATTGGGAATAAACGCCCCAGTTAGACTTTCTGGAGATTTGGAAAACACACCATGATTGGAAATTATATGACCAAATGGAAGTATTACAACAAAAAAATGAGCGATTGTAGCCCAAAGACATATCCATATGAATTTAGAAGAAGCTAAAGAATTTTGACTCGAAAACGGTCAAATCGTAAGCGTTAAAACAGAATGAGAAAGATGATTAATTTTTGAAAATGTAATAATTAGAGCAGATTCAAAATGAGCTTTGGATTTTCATATAGATATGGAAGAAGCTAATGCAGCTGGAGTAAAAAATTTAGACGAATGTAAAATTATAAAATAGTTGATTTTAAGCTTTGGATTTCTACTATCATGAATACTACCAATTATTGGTAAATTTTTATTTTGAAATAATAAATAATGAAAATTTTAGTAATAAATTCTGGTTCTTCATCGTTAAAATACCAGATTTTTGATATGGACAACAACAATGTCTTAGCAAAATGATTAGTAGATAGAATTTGAATAAGTGGAAGTGCCATAAAGCACAAAAGTTCAAACGATCAAAAAAAAGAAATTGAAATCGAAATCAGAAATCATGACGAAGCATTAAAAATGGTTTTGGATCTATTAGTAGACACGGAAGTATGAGTGATAAAATCGTTAGATGAAATTTCTGCTGTATGACATAGAGTTGTACACGGATGAGAAAAATTTTCAGAATCTATAATTATAAACGAAGAGGTAAAAGCAGAAGTGAAAAAATTAGTTTCTCTAGCTCCCTTACACAATCCAGCAAATATTATGTGAATAGAATCAGTGGAAAGATTGTTACCTAATGTACCAAATGTTGCTGTTTTTGATACTGCTTTCCATCAAACTATGGAAGCTACAAATTATTTGTACGCTCTACCTCGTGAATTGTATGAAAAACATGGAATTAGAAGATATGGATTTCATGGGACTTCTCATAATTATGTAAGTCATAGAGCTTGCGAAATTCTCGGCCGAGACTATAATACAAAAAAAATAATCACCTGTCATATTGGAAATGGATGATCAGTTACTGCTATCAAAGATGGTAAGGTGGTAGATACCTCTATGGGACTTACTCCACTTGAATGAGTTATTATGGGAACTCGTTGTGGAGATATTGATCCTGCAATCATACCTTTTTTGATAAGAAATATGAATATGAGTATAGATGAGATAGATGAAATGCTTAATAAAAAATCTGGAGTTTTAGGAGCTTCAGGAGTGAGTGCTGATATGAGAGATATAGAGGAAGGATATTTAGCATGAAGAGAGCCTGAATCTACAGTAATTCATATGTATAACAAGGGTATTTTGAAGTATATCGGTGCTTATGCTGCTTATATGAATGGAGTAGATGTAATAGTGTTCACTGCTGGAACTTTAGAAAACTCAGCAGTACAAAGGAAACTAATTGTAGATAATCTAGGATATTTAGGAATAAAATTAGATGAAAACAAAAATAATTTCAGAGGAGAAGAAAGAATAATTTCAACAGATAACTCAAAAGTTAAAGTTATTGTAGTTCCTACAAACGAAGAACTTATGATCGCAAAAGATACTTATAGATTAGTGACAAGTTTATAATTCCATCCTACCACCCGGGTGCTGCCCGCGAAGCTAAGTTTATAAAGTTAAAAGTGGTTATCCCCCTTGCTCGTTACGGAGAACTCCATAATTAAGGGGATCAAACAGAAAGCCTCATTTATCACAAAATCCCCCCTACCCCCCTTATTAAAGGGGGCTAAAACTTGATGAACTGTATGAACCTACTACTTTTCATTCATGATGAAGTATTAAATAAATTTTTTCACTTTCTGCAGGCGCGACCCCGTAGTACTACGGGGCGCGCCTACATTTTGTTGAGATTTTCCTACCCTAATCTTTTTATTGTGGGAAGTCGACGAATTACGAAGTTAGAAGTAAGATACCCTACATTTTTTAAAATTCATTTTAAAAAATAAAAAAGAGCTCGTCCGCGGATTTCACTCCTGAAATATTAGCCCCGCAATACTGCGGGGCCGGAGGCATTCAAAAAAAGCTATTACCATGATCCAAATGAACAGCGAGGATGGACAACGGGAATAGTATAACCCATACAGTCAAATTTTATAAACTTCCTATTCTACTCTTTTTGCTGTGATCATCATCCTTTTGTCTGTTCTACCTAAAGGATAACAACCCATTAAAGTAACATAGTCTCATCATATTCATTGATACTTTTGAAATTGAGAATCTACTTTTGATGGAACTACGATTATTTTTTCTATAATTTTATATTCATAAAGATTTCATCATCGTATTATTTGTATAATATCTCACTGATCCAAGTTCGATAGTTTTGAAAAAACCGTTCAATATGGATTTTTTTGTCGCCATTCTTGAGAAGTATGCCCAAAAATCAAAGTATTTCATTCTGTTCAAGGTTGTGGAGTTGTAGGATACTTCACTACCCCATTTTCTAATTCTTCATTGAAATTTCATTGAGTAAAATCTACCTCATTTTTGTATTTACTATCAACCAAAGGTACATCTAAATTGATCTTTGACACAATCAACCTGTCCATCGGAGGAAGTAAATTAAAATCAAAATCATAAGACTTCATATTTTGTTTTAAATCTTGTTCTGTAGTTAAACTAGGAGATTTTTCTATTATATTAAAATTATTTTCATACTGAGAAACTAGCAAATCAAGTTCTTTTTGTTTTTTTTCAAGAGATTCTTTTGCCTCTTTTTCTCATTCAATCATCAAAGAAACACTATTGTCTGTAGTTATAGTTTTTTGATTCCAATCAACAACTTCTGCATCATCTTTAATTCAAAAAAACAATTGAGCATTGGTAAACAAAAGCATTCAAACAAAAGACATCACAAAAATAACAACAAGTAATTTTATTTCTCTAAAAAAATTTCTTGGACTTTTCTTTGAGTTTTGAACTTTAATATGATGTTCTAAATATTCTAATGTTGTGTACATATCAGGATTCACAATAATATAAAATAAAAATTCTGTCTTTTCAATTATAAGACTAAGTTATAAAAAATACAAAAAATAAGGGGATTTAGAAAAAAAAGTGATTGACAAAAACATTAATTTATGATCTGAATATTAGAAAAGTGAAAAGTAAAAAAATTTTTTATTTGAATTTTACAAATATATTCATAGAGTTTACAGAGCAAAAAAACTTACTTTATTCACAACGAAATATACGATTTCCAAAACAATAAAGTAATAAAATTTTATCCTAAAAAATAAAACTATGAAAAAAGTCATGTTAATAATTCGCGATTGACGATGATATCGCAAAGAAACAGAAAATAATGCAATCGCACAAGTAGACACACCATTCACAGATAATTTGATGAAAAATTATCCAAATATTTTACTCAACACAAGCGGAGAAGATGTTTGACTTCCAGCTTGATACCAATGAAATTCTGAAGTCTGACACATGACAATCGGTAGTGGTAGAATAATGTTTCAATCATTAGAAAGAATAAATCACAGTATCAAAGATTGATCATTTTTTGAAATAGATGCTCTAAAATGAGCAATTGAAAACTGTAAAAAACACTCCTCTACTCTACATTTGATGTGAATTTTGCAATGAGAATGAGTACATGCTCACATAGATCACTTATTTGCTCTTTTGGATTTGTGTGATAAAGAAAATTTTCATAATGTAAATATCCATGTATTTACTGATTGAAGAGATGCTCCTGTGACAAAAAGTTTGGAATATTTATGAAGTTTAGAAAAAAAACTAAAAACATTATGATTTGGTAAAATATGCACAATCATGTGAAGATTTTATGCTATGGATAGAGACAAAAGATGGGACAGAACTCAAATCGCTTACGACGCCATTTGTAATGCAAAAACTAATAAAGTATTTGATAATATGATTGAATGAGTAAAAGAATCTCATAATAACTGAGAAACAGATGAATTTATAAAACCTATAGTACTCAAAGGATACGAATGAATCAAAGAGCATGATTCAATAATATTTTGGAATTTTAGAACAGATAGAACAAGACAATTAACAAAAGCCATCGTTGAGCCAGTTTTTGAGGGTTGGAATAGAAGTCCTTTGAATGTTTACTATGTGTGAATGACTCAATTTTACGATAGTATGAATGCAGTAGTAGCCTTCCCTGAGCTAGAAATCAAAAACTGACTTGGAGAAGTGGTAAGTAATGCTTGATTGAGACAATTAAGAATTTCAGAAACTGAAAAATATGCTCATGTGACATTCTTTTTTAACTGACAAGTAGAAGCACCATTTAGGAATGAAGACAGAATTTTAATCCCTTCTCCAAAAGTTCAAACTTATGACTTGAAACCGGAAATGTCAGCTTATGAAATTACTGATGCGATATGCGAAAAAATAGAAAACGACAATTATAATTTGATAATAACAAATCTAGTAAACTGAGATATGATTTGACATACTGGAGTAATTGATGCTATTCACAAAGCTGTAAAAACTGTAGACGATTGTGTTTGAAAATTAGTTGAATGTTGATTAAAAAACTGATACGAAATATTGGTTTTTGCGGATCATGGTAATGTAGAAGACCAAAATGAAGAACGAAAAACTTCTCATACCACAAATCCAGTTCCATTTATACTTGTAAGTGATAAAAAATATAAATTGGAATCTAGTGGTGGTTTGGTAGATATCGCACCGACTGTTTTAGAATTATTGTGAATTGAAAAACCAAGCGAAATGACAGGTAAAAGTTTAATAAAATAAATTTATCCATCTTAACTCAAAAACTAATGCAAGAATATGTGACTTTGATAGATCAAAATGACAATATTATCTGAAAAGAAGAAAAACTAAAAGCACATGAATTGTGACTTTTACACAGAGCTTTTTCAGTTTTAGTGTTCAATAAAAAATGAGAATTATTACTTCAACAAAGAGAAAAAAACAAATATCATTGCTGATGATTATGGGCAAATACTGTTTGTAGTCATCCAAGACCTTGAGAAAATTATGAAGAAGCTGCTCATAGAAGACTTAAAGAAGAATTTTGATTTGACTGTGATATAGAACATAAATTTGATATGCCTTACAAAGCTTCATTTGATAATTGATTGATAGAACACGAATTAGACAAAATTTTTATTTGATACTACGATTGACCTGTAAAGCCAAATCCAGAAGAAATAATGAATTACAAATGGATTAATATTGAGAATTTGAAAAAAGATATAAAATCTGAGCCTGAAAAGTATACTCCACGATTTAAGCTAATAATGGAAAGATGGGAGTAGATTTTAAGCTAATCAATTAAGGAAATCTTTAAATTATATCATAAACAATGCCAACAAATCAAAGTTCATCACTAATTGTTGTAGCTGAAAATACTTGTTTAACAAACAATCTTTTAGCACAACATTGAGTTTCTTTTCGAATAAAATATTTTTGAAAAAATTATCTATTTGATTGTGCACAAATATTTGAATGATTAGAGCATAATCTAAAAGAATTAAGACTAAATCCAAAAAAACTAGATGCTATAATAGTATCCCACGATCATTATGATCACTGTAACTCTTTGAGTAAGTTTATTAAAAAATATAATATACCAAAAATATATACACCAACGGACTTTAAGTCTATTAAAAATAAAAACATAATAAAGGTTGAAGATTATTTGGAAATTGAAAAATGATTTTATTTAACCTGATCTTTGAGCTGATGAGACATAAAAGAACAATCTGCAATATTAAATTTTTGAAAAAAATGAATTATAATAATTGTATGATGTTCTCATCCTGGTATAATAAATATAGTAAATAAAGCTATAAAAATAACTGGAAACAAAAAAATAATGTGAATTATGGGAGGGCTACATTTAATGGAATCAAGTAAAAAAGAAGTTGAAAGTATTATAAAATATTTCAAAAAAAATGATATTGATTTTATACGGCCAGGACATTGTACTTGAATCGAACCCATAAATCTTATGAAAAACAAAATGAATAATATCAAAATTTCTTTATTGGGATCTATATGAGTAGGCAATAATATAGAGTTTTTTCCAAATTTAGAATTTAACATAGACAAACGGTAAACAATCAATAGAATGATTATCCAAAAGTAAATTTTAAATTATTAAATAAATATTCAAAATGGTAAAAATTAGTAAAATTCACGGAAGAGAGGTATTGGATAGTAGAGGGAATCCAACTGTAGAAGTAGAATTAACTTTAGAAAATTGAGTAATGTGAAGAGCTATAGTTCCATCTGGAGCTAGTACTTGAGTTCACGAAGCTCTAGAAATGAGAGATGGCGACAAAAGTAGATATTTAGGGAAATGAGTTTTGAATGCTGTAAATAATGTAAACACCACATTAAAATCAAACATAGAAAACAAAGAATTTTCTGACTTTGTGGAATTGGACAATTTTATGATAGAACTTGATGGAACAAAAAATAAGTCAAAACTATGAGCAAATGCTATTTTAGGAGTAAGTATGGCTTTTGTAAATGCTTGTGCAAAAAACGAATGAAAATGGATTTATGAGTTCTTGGATAATGGAAATACATTACCTTATCCTATGATGAATATTTTGAACTGAGGAAGTCACGCAGACAATAATGTAGACATTCAAGAATTTATGATTGTTCCTGTTTCTGCTCCAAACTTCAAAGAATGATTGAAACGATGAACTGAAATTTTCCATAATTTGAAAGCGATTTTGAAAGCAAAAGGTCTAGCAACTTCTGTAGGAGATGAATGAGGTTTCGCCCCAAATCTATGAAGTAATGAAGAAGCTTTACAAGTAATAGTTGAAGCTATTGAAAAAGCAGGATATACATGAAAAATCAAATTAGCACTAGATGTCGCTTCTTCCGAATTTTTCAAAGATGGAAAATATGAATTATCTGGAGAAGGAAAAACTTTATCAGCAAGTGAATTAGTAAACTTATACCAAGACCGATGTGCAAAATATCCAATAATGTCTATAGAAGATGGTATGGCTGAAGATGATTTTGAAGGATGGAAAGAATTAAATACAAAACTTGGAGACAAAATAATGACAGTATGAGATGATCTGTTAGTGACAAATATTGAAAGACTTAAAATGGGAATAGAAAACAAATTATCCAACAGTATTTTGATAAAATTAAACCAAATATGAACTGTTAGCGAAACTATTTCTGCTGTAAAAATGGCTCACGACAATGGTATGAGAGCGGTAATTTCTCACAGATCTGGAGAAACTGAAGATACTTTCATCGCTGATTTGGCTGTTGCATTAAATACTGGATTTATCAAAACTGGTTCAGCTAGTAGAACTGATAGAATAGCAAAATACAACCAATTATTGAGAATCGAAGAAAGACTAGGATGAAATGCTAAGTATGGAAGATAAATGAATTTATAATATAGAAATAGCATAACATGAGAAATGTTTTAAAAATACTTAAACTATATAAAGAAAAAGTTGACTTAAATATACGCTTTCAATACGAATTTCCTATAGACCAAAATATTTTTAGTGAAATAGAAATAAAAAACTTGTCTAAGGCTAAAAATATTTATGAAAGCAATGTTATGCTAAAGAATATTATTGAAAAAAAATATAAAAATATAATTAACACAGAAAAAATTGATTTTTGGATAATTAATGAATGGTGATGAATAAAATCATTCAAAATGAATCAATATAATATTGATAAAATAAGGAAGTTTAAGATACAGCTTTGAAAAAATAAATTATCAAAAGATTCATTTAATACTATCTCATCTCTATCAAAAATAGCATCTTTTTTAAGACCAAAAGACTTTGTAATTTATGATTCAAGAGTAATCTATACGTTAAATCGACTAATACTAAAATACGAAAATAGAGAATCATTAACTTATAAGTATTATCCAATCCCTAATGGTCGTAATAAGATTATTTCAGATTTTGATATAAAAACTATCATTAATTTAAAGCATATAAAAAATTACATAAACAATGAAAATGTATATATCCCTGAACAAGAAGCTTATTTTAAATACTGTGACTTTATTAAGTCTACCGTAAATCAAGTATTTTGACCAAATGCTGAACCATATGAATTAGAGATGTTGTTATTTACTATAGCTGATAAAGAAATATTTCAAGATATAAAAAAACATATTAAATTAAGTATAAGTTAAATTTATTTTTTTGTAATAACAAGTGGATTTATTGGCAATATCATATCAAAATATCTGACCTTTCAAAGATAAAATTATAAATATTTTTTTTGATAAAGGAAAATTTTTGATCAAAGCTCCTATTGGTAGTGGGAAAAGTTTTCTGTTTTTTGATGGACCAGTTTATGCTCTTTACAAAAATACTGGTAGAAATGTTTTGAATGTAGACAGCAAAAACTGATTCATTAAATTGTTGTTTGAAATAAATGGACAAAAATATTTGATAGTCAGAAATCTTACAAAATGACCGGTAAAAGATTCATGCACTTCTCAACTGTTTTTGGTGCACAACCTAATATGAGGAGTTTCAAAAGAATCTGATCAAGATATACACGAAATTTTGAAAAAAACCGATTGAGTAAACTTGGAAGAAATTACTTTCAAAAATGAAAGAGATTTAGAATGAAATTTATCTACTATTTTGCCACCTAGAGAGGCTTTTTTGAGTACTATGTTTTTATTACAAGATAGTGAAAATATTTTTGAACTCCAAGCTGCTGAAAGACTGACTGTAATGAAAAATATTTTCAATCTAATTTGAATAGATGAAATCAAGGACCAAATCGCAAACAAAAGGAGAGATATTCAAACCACATTAAAAGTAAAATCTGACACAAGTAATTATGATTTAAAAATCAAAAATATATTACAAAACCTTATCCAAAATTTCAAAAAAATAGACATTCCAGAAACTGATAAAAATCTGAAGACTGCCCTTTCAAATAACCAAGAACTAATCCAAGAACGAGAGTTAATAGCAGATAACATAAATATAGATTGATTTAGTGTTCAATCTTTTGATAAAAACTTAAATACAGAGCTAAACAGCCATATCTGAAAACAAAAAAGCTCTTACCAAGAATTTTTTGTAAAACTTCAACACACACAAGAACAAACAAAAAATAAACAAGAAAACATCAAAATTCTACACAATGATTTAATAGATTTCCAAAAACAAATAGAAAATTTTGATAAACAAATAGAAAATATAAATCCAGAAATTATAGACAATAAGAAAAAAGAAAAAATAAATTTATTAAAAGAGACTGATAAAATATTGGATTGAGTTAATTTACAACATGATATCCCAAATGAGATTCACGAATTCATTTCAAAAAAACCAAATGATATAGAAGATTGGAACAATCTAGTGATTGAATTGACTACTAAATGACAGGATTTAGCCAATCAAAAAAAGAATACAGAATTAATGGTTCAAAATAAAAAACTAAAAATTAAATCTGAAAATGAGAAAAAAGAAATTGAAATAAAAAATCTAAATGAAACTCAAGAAACTCTAAAAAATAATTTAAATAATATTGTTGATAGAATCAACAATTTGAACAAATCGATCAACGAAGAGTCTCAATACAAATGTTCACAAATAAATGATTTTTGTCCTTTTATTAAAGAAATAAACAAACAAACATTTCAAGAATTAGAAAAACAAAAAGAAAGTTTTGAAAAAGAAAAACAAGAATTAGAAAGTAAAATAGCTGAAATTCAAGAAAGAATCCAAAATAACAATAAGATAAACCCAGATCAAGAATTAGAACAAAATTCAATAGAAAATTTAGAAAATGAAATTAAAAAAACAGAAGAATCAATAAACAATTTGAAGATATTTTTTACAAAAATTGAGTTCAAAAAAATTCAAGAAACCTACAATCAACGAAAAAATATCCAAACAGAAATTAGCAAGTTAGATAAGGGAATACTACAATTGGAAGAATCACAAAAATGATTGGAAAATATAAAAGAAGAAAAAATTAAACTAGAACAAAAAATAGAAAACAACAAACAAGAGAGCAAAAAACTAGAATTAGAGCTAAAAAACTTGAATAAATTGGAACAAGAACAAAAGCAAAAACTAGAATCTTTTGATATACAAAAAATTCAAGAATTGGAAAATTTGAATAAAAATATAGAAAACAACATCCGTGATTTAGAAATTTTGATAAATGATTTCAAAAGCAATCAACTAGAAATCAAGTGACTTCAAGAAGATGAAAAACTAGTAAAAAATCTATACCAAATTTTTTCAAAAGAACTTATGCTTTATGTTTTGGAATGATATTTGCCAATGTTAACAGAAATCATAAACTCGTTTTTAGCCCAAGTCGTCGATTATGCCATAGATATAAAACTGCTACAAAAGTGAGACAGTTTGGAAATGGATGTAAAAGTATATGATGACAAATGAGAAAGAGATATCAAAGCACTGAGTGGTTGACAAAGAGTTATCTTAAAACTAGTACGAATGCTAGCAATATCTAGTTATACAAAATCCCCAATCCTATTTTTGGATGAAACTATAAATAATTTAGATGTAGATACTGTATGAAAAGTTGCTGACATGCTCAACGATTTTGTGAAGCAGAGGGAGTTGAAATTATATACTGTCACACATAGTCAACAAATTCAAGAAATGGATATTTGGGATGAAATTATAGATGTTTATGACTACTATAAGTAGTTTTTCTTTCTACATAAAGTTTTCTTCCTATCACCCGGGTGCTACTCGAGTCAGTGGTAGGAAGAAAATCATTTTATCATTTTATCATTTCAACATTTTATCATTTTATTGCGAACGAAGTAAAATTGACATCATATCTTTTGACAAAACAATGTGTTTTGATTATAATTTATTTGTTTAGATAAAAAACAAAGATAATTTTGCTTATACATCACCCAGCTTACTTTCAAACTATAAATTTTATATAATAAACAAAACAATGAAATACATTGAAGCATTAAGAAAATTTTGAAGAGATTATAATCCATTTATTCATATAAAACCAGAAGAAATTGTAGATGAGTCTAAAAATTTTATTATAATAGCAGCTCGTGCTCCATATGCTGAAGACCATTTATTAATAATACCCAAAAGACAAGTTTATTTGTTAAAAGAATTAACTTGAATAGAAAAAAATGAAATGTGGAAATTGTTAGAAAAGTGGGCAACAAAATTACATACTAAACATAAAGATGTTAATCTTCTCCTGAGAGATTGATTAGTGGAGTGAAATATTGGTAAAACTATAAATCACTTACATTTTCACATAATACCAGATTGCTCTATTTGACTAGAAGGTGTAAAAGATCCAGACAACCGTAAATTTTTTAACGATCAAGAATATATTGAAAATACTGAAAGAATAAGAGAAGAATTTTTGTAAAAACTAAAAAAATTATTCAAATAGTATATGTAGTAGAACTATTTTAACAAATTTGTCAACTAAAATACACGATATATTCGTGTGTTTTTTGATTATTTATAAATTTTAGAATATAATTGAATGCAAGTATCATTAGATGTATTTAAAATATAAAACTTCAAAAATGACAAAAATTACTGAAAAATTAAATGCTAAAATGATTTATAAAGCGATAATATTTGTAATATTTTCTATATTTTGAATGTGGTCTATCACTCATGGACAATATTATCAATCTCAAGAAAATTTAGATTCTTTTGATGTTAGTGAGGCCACTAAAACAATAAAAGAATTGGAGGCGAGCATTGCTGATATTACAAAACAATTATATGAATTAGATTGAAAAGAGCTTTGATTTAGTGAGAATTTAACTGATAAATATAGAGAAATTAGAGCTGAGATAGTCTCTGTAATACAAGACATAAATTATACAACAGATTATGTTTGAGGCATGCTACAAAAAATATCTTGATACAAAAAGAAAATTTTGATAAAAACACAAGAATTAAAAGATACTAGGGCTTGAATGGAAAGTAGTAAAGAAATTATTTCTCAATTCGCCAATTTTTTGTACAAAATGAATAATCAAATTTTTGATGGCGATAAAATAGATGAGTTTAAGTTGTTTGCCATGAATAATAATATTCCTTTAACACTATCGAACGAACACTTGGTAAAATCAATTTTAATTCAATTTAACAATTTAATGGAAGAGCTTAGTGTAAATGAAGAAGAACAAATTAAACTAATTAAAACTTTAAATGAATTAAAGCTAAAAGCCAATAAAGATGCTACTGAATACCAAGTAGTACTAAATACACTACACCAAAAAAAGAATTATCTAATTGAATTTATGAAATTATATAAAAACGACCAGTTGGCTCAACAAAAGTTTAATATGGTATTTAATAATAGAAAAGATATTCACGATGCAATGCTGACAATGATAAGTAATATTGTTCAAAAGAAACATCACTGACTCACATTTGATATGGATGAAAAAATAAAAGAATTAGAAGAATTATTTAATAATACCAAAGAAAAAGAAAATCCACAAGTAATGGCTTGGCCCATATATCCAATAAAGAAAATTTTAGTACATTTTGGAGACAAGAATTTTGAGAAAGAATTTGGTATCCCCAATCGAGGAATTCAAATTAAATCCGAGCAACAAACTCCAGTTTATTCTTCCAATGATGGAATAATATATCATGTTACAGACAATCCATGAATTGGAATAAATTGGATGTTAATAGTTCATCCTAAGTGATATATTTCAGTGTATATGTTTATGAATACATCACTAGTAAAAAAATGAGATATTGTACGCAGATGACAACTAATTGGATACTCAGGGTGAGAGCCTTGAACAAAATGAGCATGATTTATATCAAAAGAGCCAAATCTAACATTTTTCATTTTCAAGGATTGAGTAGCCTTGGATCCTTTCCACTTCCTAGATTTAAGTGTAATAGAAAATAAAGAAATTATTCCAAATGAATATAGTATTAAATACCTTAACGATAAATACACAAGAGAAATTGATATATCAGGGGTAACTTTTATGACAGGAAAAACATTAGCAGACAGAGCCGACCAATTTATTAAAGATTATTGAGTAGGAATTTATAGAGAATTAGCATTTTGGGAAGATGCTGTAAAGTGAACAAATATTGATAGAGATATGGTAATATGTGTAGCTTTTGCCGAAAGTACACTTGGAAGATATCTAACAACAGCCAACAATATAGGGAATGTTTGAAATAATGATAGATGAGATAGAGTTTCCATGTGATCTGCTCTTGAATGAGCCAAAGCCATTGCTGATACATTAAATAACCAACATTTATGACATTATCATACAGTAAAACAGTTAAGTAGGTATTGAAATAATGAATGAATGATTTATGCATCTAGTCCTATCAACCGACAAACTAATGTAACAAAATGTTTAAGCCAAATAAAATGATTTTATGTACCAGATGAATATCCATTTAGAACATGACCAAACCCAAATACTTTCAAAACTAATGTGGAGGAAGTGACCGAAAATAATTAAAAATTATGTACACAAAAAAAGAGAGGGCAAGGTAGGAGTCCTCTTTTTTTATGTTTTACAATTTTTGTTTGTTATTCTATTTCATTTATATTATCATAGATTCATTGATAAGTTTCTTCATTTAATGGACTGTGAATTCAATTTTCAACTTCACTCATAACTATTTTGTCCAATTTAATATCCACGCCACCAGAACTTTTTGTAATTTCAATACCTCAGAGCAATGAAATATAAGTCGGTATGGTGTACCTTTTTATACCATAATCATAAATATAGTTAGCATTTTTTATGTTACTACTTATACCCCACCTCTGATCAAAAATAAAATTTCCCAATGAGTAAAAAACAAACTTATCATCTATTTTTGTAAAAATTCAAGGGACATGAGAATGTCATCAAAAAATCAAATCAGCTCATGCTTGAACCAAATTTTTAGCCAGATTTCTTTGAGAAGCATTTGGTTTAGTATAATATTCTGCTCACCAGTGCAACATAATGATTTTTACATCACAGTCTAGAAACTTCATATAATGAATATCTTCTATAATATCTTTTTCATTTATTTTATTCCATGAAATTTTTCATTCTCAAACTTTAATGTACTGTCAGTCATAAGAATAAGCTTGAAAACAGACTTTTATATCATTTTTTTTGATTGTTTTTATTTCTCTACTTTCCTTTAAATCAAATCATGCTCAAATGTAATGAATTCAATAATCATCCAAAATTTTTTTGGTCATTTTTATTCATTTAAATCATCCATTGATAGTGTGATTATTTGCCAAAGATAAAACCAAATCTTTGTTTCATTTCAATTGAGATAATGTTTGAACATTGTTAGGATTTGCTCTAAACATAAATCATGCTTCTCTAATATCGTTGTCTGGAGTATAGAATAAGGATTCTAAATTGAAAAATAAAATACAATTTTCATCATTACATCAATTAAACTCGTTTATAGGATTGTAATTTCATGATCAAAAAATACGATCATATCCTTCTAACTTACCTAAGCGTCAAATATTTCTGGAAAGCATAATATCTCATCCAGCTATTAAATATACAGATTTTATTCTTTCCTTTTCTGGAAACGGATTTAGTACAGTAAATTTTAAATTTAAGGCATTTTTGAAATTACTGGTGTAATTAACTAATTTCCTATTTTCAGAAAAAACAACTAAGACAAAAATAGATGAAAATAAAAAAATCATAGCAAATATTAACATTATTTTTTTAATCAAAAGCTTTTTTGTTGTTTTGTTGTTACTCATAAAAGAAAATATAATTATATTTTAATTAAATTTTTTCTAAATCAAATCCATCTGGACGATCCAATATTTTCCATCAAAGAGAAGTGAGCTGATCCCTCAAAGAATCTGCCGTATTCCAATCTTTATTCTTTTTTGCTTCTCGTCTTTTTTGTGCTAATTCTTGAACTTCTGATGGAATTTCTACTTTTTCTTGTTCCTCAAATAATCATAATTTTAAAAAATTATTTTCAAAAAAAGTAATAATTGCATATGTATTTTCATTAACATTATTTAACGACGATTGGATTATTGCCAATAATTTTGGTGTATTAATATTATCAGAAACAGCTTCCATAGCTTCTTTGAAAAATGGATCATTTTCAAATTCTTTTCTATCTTTTAATTCTTCTCTTCATTGTAGTTTTCTGATTAGAGCTTGTCTCGTATTTTTTGCAACATCCAATTGTTCCCAAGTAAAGTTTTGAAAGTTAGAATATTGAGCCATAAAATAAAAATATTTCAAATCCAACGGAGAATATCATCTTTTTTGTACATCTTCCAAAGTATATACATTTCATAATGATTTACTCATTTTACCTCAATCTACTTGAAGGAATTCGTTGTGTACCCAATACTTTACCCAAGGATGGACACCAAATCCGCATTCAGATTGTGCTATTTCATTTGAATGATGAACCGTGATATGATCTGCTCATCAATGATGAATATCAAATTGTTCACCAAGGTATTTACTAGACATAGCACTACATTCTATATGCCAACCTGGAAATCATATTCATCGTGGAGAATCCCGCTCCATATCTCTTTTTTGACCAGTAACATTAAATTTCCATAATGCAAAATCAGTAGGATTTTTTTTTCCTCACATATCTACTCTTATTCAAGCATTTAGATCTTCCAATCTCTTTTTATAGTTTGGTCACATAAGCTCTCAATAATTTTCAACCTTGCTAGTATCCATATAAATTCAATCACCAGGGACTTCATAAGTATAAGCTTTTTCTTCTAATTTTTGAATAAGAGAAATTTGTTCGGCAATATGATCTGTCGCCTTAGGCATCACATCAAATGTATCAATATTAAGAGCTTTCATACCTTTCATAAATATGTTTTCATATTTTTTTGCCACCTCCCAAACAGATATTCATTCTCTTTTTGCTCACTTTTCAAGTTTATCCTCTCCATCATCAGCATCTGAAGTCAAATGTCCAACATCAGTAATATTCATCACAGAAACCACTTTATATCAAAAAAGTTTTAGAGTATTTCTAATCAGATCTGCAGTAAATGTTGCTCTATAATTTCATATACTTGGATCTCGATAAACAGTAGGTCAACACGAATACATTCAAACAAAATCTTTTTTTGGTCAATTGTAATTTGAATCTTCCATAAGTGGTACAAATTCCTCTTTTTGACGAGACATAGTGTTGTAGATTTTTAATTTCATAAGAAAAAATATTATATAAACATAAACACAATACAGTTTCCTGACAAAATTTCAAATTGTTTATCACAAAATAAGTTGCAAGTTATAAAGTTACAAGTTAAAAGTTTATAAAGTTATTAATACTTGATGAACTTTATGAACCACGCCCCGCCCCGCAGCCCCGCCCCGCCCCGCAATACTGCGGGGCGGGGCGGGGCGGGGCAAGCTTTACGAATTTGATGAACTTGTTAACTTAGTTTGACTTTTTACTTCAAATATATATATACAATATATGTTATATATTTTTTATTAGCTAAAAAAAAGAAAATGACTTGAAAAGGAAATCAACTTAAATTCTCTTTTATAGATGAAACCCCTATTAAAAAGTGAGCTCAAAAATGAGACAAACCTTTAACACCAAAAGAACGGGGAATTTTTAATGAGTTCGTTAGGTGAAACTTCAAACATCTCCATGCCCTTACAAACAGGTCTGAGGAAGAAATTTATGCACTTTTACTTAAAGATAACAGAACACTACCCGAACTCAAGAATGAACTCACAAAGAAAATAGAATATTATATAACTCATATTTCAGATAAGGAATTAATAAACCATCTTTTAAAAAAAGAAAACAATGGAAAATATATTGTTGATATTGAAATAAAAGATGAAGAATGATTTGAAAAACTTTTCCATTCTCTTCCTCTTATCAAAAAAGTAGCTATTTGTCTTAGATTTGATAATAAGCCTCCTTTTGAACTGAAAAAGATTTTAACTGAAGAATCTTTACAAGATTTAGATCTTGCCGATGCTATTCTTTTTTTCGATCCATTATTAATAAATAACGAAAAGTATTTCGAATATCTTTTAAAAAACAAGAAAATTAATTCGCTTCTTTATGAAAAAATAGGGTTTAGAAAAATGTTAAGATTAATATACAAAAATGGATATAAAGCTCCTATTATCAACACCTATCTTAAATTACTTTTTAACTCAAAAGACACAGAACACACAAATTAAAAGAAACTTTATTAGAATATCTAGGGTTTATTTAATTTTGTTGTAAAAGGTTCCATTAAAAGAAATAGAAAAATATCTCAAAAAATGAAAAACTTATAAGAATTTTTATCACATACTTTTTCTCCTTTGGAAAAAATACCAAGTAGAATCCCTGACAAAGAATTAGATAAACTTTAATTACCCCTTCTTAGTTAGCATTGTCTTTTATTTTTAAACTTTTTTCCAAAAAACTTGACTTTCATCTTGTTTTTTATCAACAATTTAGTATCCTCTAAAAATTATTATTTACTATTTTACAACAAGAAAAACATGATTCGATCAATTTTATTATGAATACTTATGTTTATGGTTTTAGTAATTTTACATGAACTCTGACATTTTATTACAGCTAGAAGATCTGGAGTGAAGGTTGTGGAATTTGGAATATGAATCCCTCCAAAAATATACAAACTTGGAACAGATAAAAAATGAACAGAATATACCTTAAACTTGATTCCCCTATGATGATTTTGCAAATTAAAATGAGATGAAGTACAAAATAGTAAAGATTTTTTTGCAAAAGATTGATTTATATTCGCTAAATTTTGGAACAAATTATTGATTTTAGCAGGAGGGGTTTTAATGAACTTACTAGTAGCACGGATAATCTTTACCACCGTATTTACAGTATGAACAAAACCTCTTTCTGTATTATCAGAAAACGCTATAAAGTTGGAATCTCAGAGTTTATTGATGCCAACCTACTCATACTTAGAAAAAGCCTGACTTATTAGCTGAGACAAAACTGAAGTACCCCTGGTAATAGATATGATAGCAGAATGATCGATCGCAGAATCTCTATGACTTCAAACAGGGGACATTATCACAAAAATAAACAATACAGATGTAAATGCTTGGAATGTAGGATTAGTACTAAAAGAAAATATTTGAAACAAAATAGATATTTTGTACGAAAGAGAACAACAAAAAACAGTTGTACATGGCGAGTGCGAAGAAGATAGTTGCATATTGGGAATAGCTTTTATTACATCTGGAGCCTTATACATAAATGATATAAAATATCCAATACCCCAAGCAATTTGAATGGGATTAAAAGAAATTTGAGCACAAGTAAAACTAACTTTTTCAGCATTATGAAAATTATGAAAAAATTTAATTTCATTTAACAAATCAAAAATCAAATGATCTCTAGGAGGATTAACTTGACCAGTATGAGTCATAAAATTTGGAGGTAATTTACTAGAAGCTTGATGACCGATTTCCTATCTCGCATTTGCGGGATTAATCTCTCTAGCCCTAGCTATCTTTAATATCTTGCCAATTCCTGCATTAGATTGAGGAAGAATAATCGGAGTTTTAATACAAAAGTTAGGAAAAATAAAACCAGAAAAATATTTCATCATAGAATGATATGTCAACACCGTTTTTTTCGTATTATTAATGACATTATGAGTTTATATCATATTCAAAGATTTGTCAGTTTTCCGATGAATAAATATTCCATTAATGGGATAAGTCATCAAAAAATAAAGAATCAAAAAACTTTTGAACTTTTTTTTTGAACTTAACAAATTTTTTTAACAATCATCGTCCTTCACAATATTATCATACTCATAAGCCTTTTTGGTATATTCAGGCAGGAAATATTCCAATCAATCAAGATTTTCTTTTTTTAAATTTTTATAAGTATCCTCTATCTCTTGTAGGGTAGAAACATCAATACACTTGTTGTTCTCAGCCATTTTTATAAGTTCTTTATAATACTTCTCCATACCATATTTTCTTTCCAACAATTCTCCATTGTGACCAAAAGTACTCTGAATAAATATTTCAATTTTTTGAACTAAAACTTCAAACCCAGAAAAAACACTAACTTTTTCTGC
The DNA here is from genome assembly GCA_022705745.1 of Patescibacteria group bacterium. Classification (GTDB taxonomy): domain Bacteria; phylum Patescibacteriota; class Gracilibacteria; order Absconditabacterales; family Absconditicoccaceae; genus JALOAF01. The sequence continues at coordinate 25,884 of JAKJDW010000003.1, read as the reverse complement.
TGGATGTTTTTGAATATAAGACCAAGACAACAATAATAAAATTACTCAAACAACAAATTTTATCAAATTTTTTTTAATTTGTTTTTTATCATTTTTTGTAATAATTTTTGTAGATTGAGGTGTATGTACTGCATACTCATCTTGTTCGATTTTGATCTCCTTCTCTTCCATAATAAATTTTTATTTAAAATAAAAAAATGTCTACAAGCACTTTGTATTGTTTTTGATAAATTTTTCAATAGAAAAATGATAAGTTAGTTACAAGTGACAAGTTTATAAAGTTGAAAGTGACATTCCTACCACCCGCCCCGCAGTACTGCGGGCAGGTGGTAGGATATGAACTTTATGAATGCTTGTCCCCTTTTTTAAGGGAAGAACTTCCCAAAAAAAAATCCTTCCCCAACGGGGAAGTTGAGCCCCCGCAGTACTGCGGGGTAGTTGGGAGTTAAATCCCCCTTAATCCCCCTTATTAAGGGGGACCTTACCTCACCTAACCCAATGAATCGGGGACTACAACCTCCCGAACCCCAATCTATCGGGGCCAAAAGGAAGGGATCCTAATTGGTAACCTTTACAAACTACCACACTTACTATGAGAATAGCTTTCGTAAATTGTCGAATTATGCCATGAGGTGTTTTGAATGTTTTCAAAGATCTAATAGAATCTGAAAATTTTGCTGAAACTAAAATTTTCACATTATTTTCAGATAGAAAAGTATTGGAAACCAGAAAATGAAATATAAAAGTCATAACAGCCCTACCAAAACGAATAAATAAATTATTTTTGAAATTTTCAAAAAAAAGGTGAATCTTAGCTTCGATACTAGATTATCGCAATCTAATGTTTTTCTATATTCCTTTGATGAAAGTTTTAAGTAGAAAAATCAAAAAATACAATCCACAAAAGGTAGTAATTTCATCTTTTGCAATAGCAAAAAACCTAAACTTTTGCAAAATTGATTATAATTGAAAGTTTAACCCACAAACCATGCTTTATTTGCATTCCCCTATGCAGTATATTTGGAGCCATTATCAAGAATATACTCAAAAAATTACATGATATAAAATCAAAATATTCAAAGCAATCACACCAAGACTTAGAAATCGGGATAAAAAATTTATTAAATACGACGAGGTTTTTGTAAATAGCAAATACACAGCAAACTTAGCAAAAGAAATATACAAACTCAATTCTAAAATAAAATATCCAAAGATAGACGACAGCTTTTCAAACATAACAATAAATACAAATCCAAATAATTATTATATTTATGTCGGTAGATTAGTAAAATTTGTAAAAGAATTAGACAAAATAATTGATTTATTTAACGAAATTCAAGAACCACTAATAGTCATGGGAAGTGGACCAGATGAAGAATATTTAAAGTCTATTGCAAAAGAAAATATAGTTTTTATATGACGAATTCAAGATCCAGTAGAAAAAAGCAAAATAATACAAAACGCGAAATGATTGATAAACATCACAAAAGAAAGTTTTGGTATTTGTACAGTAGAAGCATTACTAGCTGGAGTCCCAGTATTTGCCTACAATGATTGAGCATCGGTAGAACTTGTTGACTCAGATAGCGGAATATTAGTACCAAACAAAAATCATGAAACTTTGATAAAAAGCTTTTCCCAATTTATAGAGAAAAGCCGAGACAGACAAAAAATCCAAGATAAAGCAAGAAAATTAACTGGCCTGTAAAATCCTTATTTTCTCAAAAACTCGTATTCATATACCTTTTCTGAGATTTTACTCGCAAGATTCTTGAGTTCATCTCTGAGTTCCCCAATAAGTTGATTATAGGTCTCATCTAAACTTTTGCTATTCATCCTGCCTTTATCATTTCTTCACTGGAAATGCTCCTTGATCTCATAAAAACTCGCATTTGCTAGATATTCCCCTTGCTCAAATTCTTGCTGATGGTAATATTTCCAGAGTTCAAGTCAGGCTTCATACACTTTTTTTGCATCAGGAGAAAGAGTAAACTGTTTTAAGTAAGAAGACATAAAATCTGAGGCAAACCTTTCTTTTGCATCAACTTCCGCTTCAGTAAAAGGAATTCGGTAATTTACACTATTATTTTCACGAGAAGTAATAGCATTCTGTTCGTGAAAAAGTGTGAAGACCAAACAATCTGAATGAAATTCTGTATCTGTTTTTCGTCCATCATTTGGTCGCAGAAATTGGTCTCTATCGTTTAACCGACTTGCTTCAATACAATGACGACCAGCAAAATAAATAGATATTTTTATTAAGGTATTTGCAGTGATATTAAAACAATATCTTTTTTGTTGTTTTGAGAGAATAGCTAATTGACTATTATGTTGAAAATCAGGAGCTGCACTTACAATTAAACCAATCACAGGATTTATTGTATCATTAAAAGATTTTATTCGTTTATTTATTCTTGGAGTTTCTTCATCTGCATAAATGTTTTTTAAGCCTAGAAACTCTCATGTTTTATCATAAACATCAGCTTCAATATGTGAGAATTGCTCTTTTTCTTCACAGTTCCAAATAAAAAAGCCAATAGGAAATTGCCCTGTTACATTATCAAAAGTATTTCCAGGAACCATAAAAATTTTTTCTAGTTTTGCAAGGAAACACTTCCTAAATTGACTAAAGTTGGAACCTTGCAAATTTTTCAACTTTGAAAAATTTGCAATTTTACAATTAGGAATTTCTTTATAAATCCTCATTAAAAATTGGGCAAAAAGCTCATTTCTAGCATTTCCAAGCTCTGATGAATATTTTTCATGAATCATTGTCCCCTTTGCTGTTCCGCTTTTATTTTCTCCTGTTCAAGTAACTGTTTTAGCATTTGTTGCTTCCGCATAAGGAGGATTGATATAGATAATCAGCTTTTTTCTTTTTTCAGGATCCTTGATAATAGTTTGGAGCGATTGAGGAAGTTTGTCAAAACTATCATTCAAAAAATCAAACTGGAAAATATGTTCCTTGAGGAGATTTGCGGTTTTGAGATCTGCCATCTCTTTCATTACTTGTACATCTGCCATATCTAAGGTAGAAGCATAGATATTGTACTTATTCATCAAACCTGCAAGGAGATTCCCAGTCCCTGCAGCACAATCTCGGATATAATATTCATCTTGGTAGCTCTCGCCAAAATAGTCTGCCATATATTCCTGACTTTTTTCTACTCGGATACGAGGCGTAAAGTAGGCTCATTTCCTCTCCCTAATGTCTTGAGGAACAAGCAAATCTCTCCTTTGGATAATATATTTATGATACAGTTTTGCAGGAGGTCTTTTGTAATTTTTCCAAAAAAACTCATATTGTTTAACATTTTTTATCTCAATAATGGCATCAAACATGCTGTTTAGGTTTTCTTTGGAGATTTGATAGCCTCAATTTCTAAATATAACAAATAAATCTAATTTAACACTCTCGTCATCTATTATTATTTGAGTGTTTTTATCATCAACAAACAAATCAGCCAAAAAAAAGTCTGCATCCAAGATCCCATTTCTTTTATAAAGTTCTCGATCAGCATTGATATGAGGCTTTACAAATTCTAATCGTTTCAAATAAATAGGGAAGAAATTGTTATTGTTGATTTTAATTTGGGATCAAATTCCTTGTTCTTTGAATTCACTTTTTATAAAGCTTTTTAAGCTTTCATTATCTTTTTCATAGTCAAAGATTAAGGTATTCTTCTTCAAAATATTGGCAACCCTTTGCTTTACAATACCAAATTCCCTAGTCTCATGATTGGACGGAGTCACATTTCGATTAAAATCATTTTGGTAAAAAATATCAGAAATCTGATTATACTCCAAAAAAGCAATTTTTTCAAAATCAAATGCTCACAAAAATAGCGGAGGTAATGTTTTATCAAAAGTTCTGGCCTTACCGATTGTTAAAATAAGTTGAACAAACATAGTAGGAACATCATATTTCCCTGTCTTGGCTTCAGCTCGGAGAAGTGGGGTTTTATGTCAAAAGAGGTCTTTTTGTTTTGGATGAACAGAAAAATCAATATTTCCAATAATCTCCGTGGTGTCAAAATCTGCAAAAAAGTCTGATCCCACCTTATTTTTAAGTTCTTCTTCACGAATGTTGTTGTATTTCATAGTCTTTTATATTAAAAGATAACTAGTTTAATGTTTAGTTGTATGGTTTCAAAAAACAAGTTAAAAATAGAATAAATTTAATTTTATATTTTTTTGAGTAAATAAATCACTCTTTCTATATCTCATTCAAACAAACAATACTTATGTTTTTTTATTATTTTCAGTTTATACTTTTTACATAAGTTCTTCAAATCAGAAAATTCTTCATCATCATATTGTTTGTACAATACAAAAAATCATCCTTTTTTGAGTAATTTATAAGATCGTGGGATTAGTTTATCAACATGTGCAACCGCCCTCGCTGTGATAAAATCAAATTTCTCATCAAAATCTTCTATTCTAGATCGCTTACAAACCGCATTTTTCAATCATAATTTATGAATCATATCATTAACTGCATCAACTTTTTTTCTTCTAGCATCTATTCAAACAAATTTAACACTAGGACTGCTAATAGCTAATGGTAAAAGTGGAAATCCTCCTCCAGTTCAGATATCACAAACACTTTTTCATTCTTCTATTTTCAAAATTTTATTCAATTCAATGCTATCATTGATGTGTTTGATTTTAATTCATTTCGCATCTCTAATTGCAGACAAATTAAGCTGACTATTTTTTTCTATAAATACTCTTACCAAATCTTTCCACATATAATAAAGAGTTAACAAATTAAAAATTCACACACTCAAGTGCTGTAATTAGCGGACCACATAAGCATCTATTAAAGCGGTATCACCAGCTGTAATAATTCCCAAAATTTTTTCATTTTTATCTCCACTTTCTGTAATCAAAATCACACCAAGTTTTTTCTTTTTTTGTTTTTTAAGAGCAAAAAGTTTATCTATCTCATACACATTACATTTTTTATCCACAAAAACTATATATTCTAAATCAGAAATCAAGGACACATCTCCAACTTTTGCTGTAGTAATATCCTTTGCAGATTCCCCTTCTATCAACCAAGCCAATATTTCACTCTCAGCCAAAAGTCAGACATAATTTTTATTTTCATCATAGACAGGCACATGAGAATGATTATTTTTATGCATAACCTTTAAAACTTTTGTTAGTTTGTCGTGAATTTTACATGTAAATACTGGTTTTTTAAAAAGATCTGTACATCTAAAAGGAGCTTTTATCACATCTACATATTTTTTCAGCTGGGAAATAGCATAATCACTAGGATACAAATAAGAATATCCATCCAACTTTATTCCATGTGTAAGTTCATTCCTAATCTCTCCAAAATGCTTTATTTGATATTGATTTAGTTTCACAAACCAAGAAATAGGATAATCTCCTTTTATTATTCTTTTTATTTTTTCATTAAAAGGTATAAATTTATCTATTCATAGTAACTTATCAAAATGTTTATCAATTTTGTTGAACAAGGCCAAAAACTCCATTATTAAATTAGAATTTTTATCACATTCTCTATTCAATTTTTGATTCTTCATAAAAACATTTATTGTTAATTATAAAACTATATCCAATTATACATAAATATGTATTTTAATGCAAATTTTTGACATCTTATTTGTTGATTTTAATTTTACAACTTGGGAAAACGCAAATATTTTTTCCATAACAAAAAAAAATCTTCAAAAAATAGATAAACTATTCTACAAAAACACTCATTAACAACAGTTAGATATTGGTTTAATCAAGATCTACTCTAATATCCAAATCTTCAAATATTTTTTCTAAATTTTCTTTTGCATTCTTTTGTGCTAGCTCCAAAATACCAGACTCTATAGCTTCTACTTCCATCTCCTCTTTTGCCTTGTTTCTAATTTTTGTTTCTGTTTCTAAATTTCATTTCGTAAATACTCCTATTTTCCTATCAAAAGGCTTGCTATTTTCATGCAATATCACATGTAACACTTCTGCTTCTGGTAAATTTATTTTTACACTTCAGTCTATTTTGGTGAATACATCTCATGTTTGTACTTTACTCAAATCAATTCAAGCTATTACTTTTCATTCTACCTCAAATATCATTTTATCTTGAAATAAAAAATCTTGTATTGTATTATCAAAAGACATAGTAGGAATTATGTCAATCATCTCTTTTTCCGCTCTCATAATTTTGGTAATAGTCATTTCTGCTGATTCTAATTTATTTACTGACTGTAGTTTAGCAACAACTGATTTTGTCGAACTTGTAACTATAACTGCTTCTCTTTGAAGCCAGTTCCAAGCAAAAAATAGAACAAAAATAATTACTATAAGAATCAATATACGCAACAAGATTTTTAGAAATTTCATATTAGTTGATTTTTTTATTTAAATAAATATACAAATAACAATTAATATTTATTTTCTACTAAAATCATGAAAAAAATCAAATCTAAAAAGCTCAAAAAAAGTCTTATCGTATTGATAATTCTTTTGATTATCTACATTATTTTACGGTTTATGTTTAAATTTATTATTTGAGTAAACAAAGTTTGTTATGCTAAATGAGGCTTTTACAACAAATGCTTTATTGTAGAAGTAGCAAAAACGGACAAAGAAAGACAAAAATGATTAATGGATCGTGAAAATCTTAAAAAAAACAGATGAATGATTTTTGTTTTTGAAGAAGAAAAAAACTATTCTTTCTGGATGAAAGACACACTGATTTCACTTGATATTATACGAATAGACTCTCAAGGTAAAATAGTAGACATCCAAACAGCCAATCCTTGCGACGCTACTTTATGTCCAAATTATGTGCCACAGGGAAATGCTAAATATGTTTTGGAAATTAATGCTTGAATAGCAGAAAAAAAATGAATCAAAATCTGAGATACTCTAACTTTTAAATTAAAATAATCTCCAAGCTATTCCACAAATTTACGAACTTAGTTTTCTATATGTTCATTGATTCTCATACTCATCTAAACTCCCCCACCCTTTTTGAAAATCGAAAAAAGCATGTTTTGGATTTTGAAAAAACATGATGACAAGGTTTGGTAAATATTTGAGCTGATGAAGAATACAATAAAAACGGGATAACAATAAGCAAAGAATATTCATGAGATAGCTTTATAAAATGTACAGTTTGACTACATCCGTATGAAGTAGTTGTCGGGAATATAAATGAAAATAATATTGAACAAAAATTAAATGAATTAGAAAAATTATATTTGAAAAACAAAGATCATATTGTAGCAATATGAGAAGCTGGAATAGACACTCACTATGAGTGAGATATAAATTTAGAATTACAAAAAGAACTTTTCAAAAAACAATGTGATTTAGCAGAAAAAATCCAAGCTCCAATAATTATACATTCTAGAAATGATTTTGATTCTACTATGGAAATTTTACAAAACTATAAAAAATTAAAAATATGTTTTCATTGCCGATGATATGGAAATGAAGAAATTGAAAAGTTGAAAAATTATAATTTAGAAAATTACTGGATTTGATTTTGTGGAAATGTTACTTATCCCAAAGCGCAAAACATCAGAGATAGTTTAAAGATTTGTAATTTAGAAAACATTCTAATAGAAACTGATGCCCCTTATTTGTCGCCACAAGAACTTCGCTGACAAACCAATTATCCCCAAAATATTCAATATATTTATGATTTTATTGCAAAAGAATTAAATATTGATACTGAAAACCTCAAAAAACAAATTAAAAAAAATTTTTATTCTTTATACAAAAAATAATCTACAAAGTTTCCGTATAAAGCAACTATTAACAGCCCAAAACAAAGTAAATTGAAATAAATAATATTGAAAAAATTAAAATTCTACTACAGGAGCTACTTCACTTCCTTCTGTTGCCTCAAAAAGATTTGCTTTTTCAAAACCAAACAATCCAGCAATAATATTAGTAGGGAAAGTTCTTAATTTTGTATTGTAGTTTTTTACAGTTTCATTGTAATTCATTCTTTCTACAGAAATTCTATTTTCACTTCCTTCAAGCTGAACTCTCAAATCACTAAAAGCTTGATTTGCCCTTAAACTTGGGTAATTTTCAGTTAGTACCATCAATCTTCCTAAAGCTTGAGAAAGCTCTCCTTGAGCCTCTTGAAATTTTACGAATTCTTCAGCATTATTTACATCGACTTTAAGTTGAATAGCATTAGCTCTTGCCTCAATAACTTGTGTTAAAGTTTTTTGTTCAAAATCTGCTTCACCTTTCACTGTGGCAACAATATTAGGAATTAAATCAGCTCTCCTCTGGTATACAGATTCTACTTGTCCTCGTTGAGTTTTTACTACTTCATCAAGTTTTACCAGTGTATTATATTGCCCCACAACAAAAATGATAAACAAGATAATAATTCATATTATCCAAGATGTTCTTTTTTTCATAATGAAATAAAATAAAAAAATAAAAGTCAGATTTTTTATAATCTTTTTTAAAAAAAGTGCAAGCTAATCTCCAGCTCATCATCCTCCTGAACTTCATCCTCCGCCAGAGAATCATCATCCTCCGCCCGAACTTCATCCTCCACCAGAGAATCACCTTCCACCAGAACCTCCTCCTCAAAAACCAAGCCCTCAATTAAAAAGTATATACAAGAAAATCAAAGTGAAAATTATGCTCCACATGATCATAATATATTTCCGATCAGATCATTCTTCTTGACTAATTTCTGGAGGACTCTGTTTTCCATCTATAACTTCATAAAAATTCTTTATTCCTTGGTAAATATTTCATTGGTTAACTTCTGGTCTAATCTTTTCTTCAATAATTTGACTTGCCAACAGATCAGGTATCTTTCCCTCTAATCCATATCATACCATAATTCTAATTTTCTTTTCTTCTGTAGCAATAGCAAGCAAAAGTCCATCATTCCTTTGTTTATCGCCAATTCCATTTTCATTAAAAGCTTTTAAAGCAATATCAAAAAGTTCATTCCCTTGTCTATGTGGGAAAAGAACACTTACTACCTGATATCCCAAATTAGATTCAATATTTTCTGCATACTGATTAAGCTCTTGAGTTTGCTCTTGAGTGAGAACTTGAGAATAATCGTTGATAAAGTATTGGAACTTTGGTAAGTTCATCGGATCAATTGTAGTCGCGAAAGAAATTCCAAAAAGACAGAATATGCTCAAAATAAAAAATCAGATTTTTTTCATGATTTATTGAATATTGTAAAGCAATATTTTTATATAAATAGACAAAACAATATCAATAAATTTTTGGATTTTGCTTGATTACGATTTAATTTTTAATATCCTTTTCTTTAATTTCAATTATTGAGATATTTATAATCCATTAACATCCATGATTAAATCCCTGGAAAATTATATACAGCTAGTTAATCAACAAGTTTCCAGTAAAAAATCTAAGCAACTCTTGATCAAACAGATTTATAATTTTTATGAAATTAAGGAAAAGCATAAAAATAGAAAACATAAATATAAATGTTGAGATTTAGTTAAACTAAAAAAGTGAACTTTATTACACTGAACATGGAAAAGTATTACATGATTAAAACATATCGCAAAATTTTGATTGATTAGCTGACAGTTTGAGTGAGGACGTGAATGAAAGTATCCATACACAGTTTGAGTGTGGAATCTCCAAAAAGATTTTTTATTGAAAGACTATATTAACCGATACAGTTGATGAACTATTAGATGCTTTTTTTGGTGAAAAAATGGTAAACCATGAAAACAAAAAGATAAAATAATTCCGTTTAATGAAATGAACGATTTATTAACAACATTAAAAGCTGAGTGAGCAAATATTTGGAATATGGAACAAACTAAGGAAGCTAGATTTTTACCAAGTTTAGCTCAAGATTTTGTGCAAATTTGAATAATTATGAATGGAAGTAATAGCTATGCAAGATTGATAAAGCAATGAGATATATTATCTAATGATATTCCTGAAAAAGATTTACAAGAATTTGTTCATCCAAATATATATGAAGATTTTTGCAAAAATAGAAAAAATAAGGATTTATTTTTTACAAATAGAGAAAGTGCTATTATATTTTGAATACCAAATGAACTTATAGAATGAATATTGGTTTGAAGAATATATGAAAAAGATCAAAAAACATTAAATAAAATAAAAACATTATTTCCTAAAGCTTATATCTGTAATCTTGATTGAGTAGTTATAAACGAATAAGCTTGAATATTCAGTAGTAATTTAGTTTCAAATAATCATCATCGACTTTTTAATAAAACGCTATCGTAATGAATAAAAAAATAGCAGAAAGAAATATCAAACTCCAAGCTCGAATTAATTTTTTATCTGGAATGGTTTTTCTTGTACCAATAATAACACTACTCTACCAATATACTGGACTTTCTATTGTAGAAATTATTCTTATCTCCAATGTATCAACAATTGCAGTTCGGCTATTTGAATTACCAACATCTGTATTTGCTGACACTATGGGAAGAAAAAAATCATTAGTCATTTCAGTGATTTGCAACTTTTTATCCGCATTAGTAATTTTTCTTTTCCCATCTTTTACGGGCTTCATTGTAGCAGCTATTTTTAGTGGTTTGTATTGGAGTTTTTGGAGTGGTACAGGACAAGCATTTTTAGAAGAAAATTTAAGATCAATAGGAAAAGAAAAAGAGTTTGGGAAAAAGATTGGTCATTTCATGTCATTAGAGGCTCTCACAGGGATCATTACTCCACTAATAGCTTCCGGATTATTAAAATATTTCGGAAATAATGGATATACAATCCTTGCAGGATTAGACGTTATCTTTGCAATTGTTTTAGTAATTTTAACACTTCAATTAAAAGAACACAACTTTATACAAGAAAAATTCAATTCATTCAAAGAGATGTTTTCAAAAAATCTAAATGTTGCAAAAACAGCATAAAAAAAGTATTTCTTGACAAAAATATAAGAACATCGTTAATATATCGCTCTTTATCAAGTCATGTAGCTTTTTTCTTTATAATTATTTTACCCGTTTTAGTTGAAAATGGCATGCAAGAACGGTTTGGAGGTATTATAACTGCACTAGCTGGAGTCGCAGTCATGCTTACTAATAAATTTGCTTATAAAATAGGAGAGAAAAAGAGCTATAATTTTACATGGATACTTGCCACAATATCCCAAGCCATTTTACTCATAATTGCAGGGGTTGTCCTCCAATCGCGAATAGCTTTTGCTATAGTGTTTATTGTATTTAATTTTTTTGAAGGATTATGGATGCCAGCTCGAAATCAAGTTTTAGTTGAACAAACAAAATGAGTAGCAATTGCTACCACAAGATCAATAGTATTTTCAATATTTGCTCTTTATACAACACTTGGAAAACAATTTCTATCTTTGTTCCCCGTAAAATATGCACTAATCGGAAGTGGAATATTTATACTATTAGTTAATATATTCCTAGCAAAAAAGATATTACTAATGCAAGAAAAGTAAAATTTCTCACTGTAAAAAATTATCGTTACTTGTTTTTCAACAATTTATATTTGTAAAAAAGGTGATTACTCCCATTATTCAAAAAGAATACAATAAGCACCCTTACAAATTTCTAACTTTATAACTTTTTAACCCCGCCACGCCCCGCAGAATTGTGGGGCTATATTTTACAGAAATTTAAGCCACAAGTAGGAAAAAACTATCGACTACTGACTATCGACTAGCGACTAACGACTATCGACTAATGACTATTGACTATCGACTATTGACTAACGACTATCGACTATTGACTAACGACTATCGACTATTGACTATTGACTATCGACTAATGACTATTGACTATCGACTATTGACTAACGACTATCGACTAATGACTAACGACTATTGACTATCGACTAATGACTAACGACTATCGACTAGCGACTAAGGACTAACACCTCTCTACACTCCCACTCTAAAGTAGATTTCCTTATCTACCAATTCTCTTTTTGTTCATCGTTTCAAAGAAGAAATTTGTTTCATAATTTCTATTTTTTCTGGAGTATTCAATGGAGGATCTCCATAAATTGTTCTAGTTGTTAACGAAAAAGGCCTAGATTGTGATCAATTTATACTCATTTTCATAATTCATTTAAACATTTCCGAACTTTGTAAATCCATTTTTGTAAACTCTGGGCTAAACTCATTTTCCAAAAATTCTGCATCTGGAGCTCAGACCTTCAATGCAAAAATTGTTCAAATGTTTCCAAATATTGTTTTTGAAAGATCTAATGATCATCACAATCACTCTTTTTTCAATTGATCTATATATTGATGTGCTACAGTCAATCATAATCTATATTTTCTGGCTTCTGATAAAATACTTTCAAAAGACTGTGAAACATAATTTTGGAATTCATCCACATATAGAAAATATGGTTTTCTTTCTTCTTCTGGTAGAGCCGCTCTTTTTAAAGCAGAAAGCTTAATCTGCATAGCTACCATTCTACCAATAAGTTGACTATTAACTTCTCAAGTTAAACCTTTTGCCAATTTACACATTATCACCTTTCACTCTTGCATAGCATCAAAAAAATTAAATGCAGATTTCGGCTGTCAAACAACATTTCTGATATATGTTCAAGTTGTAAAAGGTCAAAATTTTGCCTGAAAAAATGGAATAATTTCTGCCTTTTCTCTATCTCACATTTTTTTGTAAGTTTTATTCCACCAAGATGCAATTACAGGATTTGTTAAATTTCTAATTTTTGATTCTGCATAAGCATCATCCGTAAACAACCTCATTATATCAACCAAAGTACCCCCATCAGGTTGTTCCATAAGTAAAAAACAAGCATGACGGAAATAGTCTTGAATACGAGGACCAAATATTTCAGGTCAATACATATCAACGAACATTTCTACCATATCATTTGTCACAACATCTCTTTCATCATCTGTATGAGCTCAATCCAAAGGATTGAATGCTATTGGATATTCAGTATTAGATAAATCAAAATATATCAAATCATCGATTCTTTCTTTCGGGAAATGTTTCATCAAAGTATCTACCAAATCTCCGTGCGGATCAATCACACAAAATCAATTTCATCTCAACATATCTTCTTTTGCTTGAGTCAAAATCATAGTAGATTTACCTGTACCTGTCTGTCATACTATATAAACATGCCTAAATCTGTCTTTATCTGAAAGTATCACATCTCTTTTTACTCCCCCATATTCATTTCGTCACAAATGCATTCCATCAGATGGCATATTTTCTGGTGCAGGTACAATTTTTGCTTTTTGCCAAGCAATACGAGGATTAAGATTAAATCTCGCATGAGGAAAGTGAACGATAGAAGAAAGTTCTTTTATGTTTAATATATTTGGTCTAAAAAAGGATTTTAATTGATAATAAAACGATGAATTTGTATAAAAATTTCTCAACACAAAATCTTTGGCAAAAGATCTCAAATTTTTTATTTTCCAAAATTTCAATCTATTTAAACCAATATAATTATATTGATTAAACAATCTTTCCATTTCATCAATCATTTTAGCTGGTCTGTTTTTTTCTGTAGAAGTAGCAAAAGTTCTGATCTTAGTCCTAAATATCTCATCATCAGTTTTTTTGTCAAAATCTCAAAGTTGTTGTTGAGAAAAATTATGCTTGCTTTTTTCTTCTTGATTTTTTTCATGTTTTGTATCATCATTTGAAAATCATTTTCGTAACTTCAAAAATATCTTTTTGAAAAAACCAAAATCCTTTCATGTTTTGATTTTATCAGCTTTTTTTCTCATTTTTTTCAATCGCTTGGATGGAAGTGGTTCTACTAATATTTGTAAAACCATTTTTTCATCTTTTCAAACATTACTATATGAAGAAAGAATACTCTCCATCGGATCAGCTTCAAAAGCCTCATAAGTTTTTATAGGATATACACTATTTTCAACAAAATTAAACTCACCACCAGCCATATATTTACCAGCTTCCAGCAATTTAGGTTGTTCTATATCTTCTATAAACGATTCCGGATAAAAAGCTGCTATCATTTTTCTTACGGTAGATAACTGACCATCAGGCACTCAAACAATATATTTTATTTGTTCTTTCTCTACAAACAATTCCATACTAATATAATCTCCTCCAAACAATCTATATTTAAGATCTCCAAAAAAACTTTTTGAAAAATCTGTCTCAAATAAAGAGCGTAAATGCCTATAAACAGAATAAAAATTTTTGTAAACTTGATTCATTATTTCGATATTGTTTTTCATTTGTTGAATATGGTCTGTAGCTTCTATATCAACACTTTTTGCTGCCGTTTTTTTCTGAATTCTAACTTGTAAAAATCTAATATGTTTAGTTTGCTTAAATCTATGCCTTTTTTCTAATTGCAAAAATAATAAGACATATCAACTTACTCATATCAATACAAATAATATTATTCCTATAATTCGTGCTAAGACAGTTGGCATATACATATTACAAAAATAAAACTTATAAAAGATAAACATTATCCTTATACAAAATTATAATGATTTTCACATAAAATAGGAAAAGATTTTGAGTTTAAACATCAAATTAACAACCAAAATAACAAAAAAGATATATAACATAGTTGAAAGTTAATGGTTATCCCCCTTAGTAAGGGGGACTAAGGGGGATTTTAGAATAATAAGTGGGCTTTAATCCCCCCTTAGGTCTTTCTAAACTTTACAAACCACGCCACGCCTGCCACGTAGTACTACGTGGCGGGGCTACGTGGCGGGGCAGGCTTTCTAACTTATTGCCCTACCCTACTATTGAAAAAAACTTTTTTTTTCTTATTATACGGTAAAATTTTTTATATTTTTCTATTCAACATGAAAAAAAGCAAAATTCTTCTCAGTCTTTTAGGACTATTGGCTTTTTTAGCCATCCCTGTTCAAGCTAGTTCCATTTTTTCCTGATCAGAGCAAATAGTTAATATAATGGAACCCGTACACTCAAACATGTATGTAACCACAAGTAATTTGATAGTTTCCAATCCTATTGGTGGTGATTTAATCGCTTTTGGTGAATCTATTTCAATACATTCCAATATTAGCAAAGATTTTATGTGATTTGGATCAAATATCCATATTAATGGTAAAGTTGCAGATGATGTTAGAATAGCATGACAAAGTATTTTTATAAATCAAGATATTTGATGAGACTTTATTGCGTTTGGAGCTTCTGTTACTGTTGCTCCTGGGGTGAAAATTTGATGAGATTTTATTGTTTACTGAGCAGCTGTAAATATGGATGGTATCGTTAACGGTAACGCATACATTGGCTCTGCATGACTCTCAATGAATTGACAAATTAAAGGAGATGCAAAACTCACTTTTGATGAGATAAAACTTGGAGATAACGCAAAAATAAACGGTTCTTTAAATTATAAGGCCCCACAGACTAATGAACAACTAGAAGGAATATCAAAGGGAGAGGTTATTTATAAATCATCCGTAAAAACTGATTCCAAAAAGTTTCTTTGGGGATTTATAAAATGAATCGTATTTTACAAATGGGCATACATATCTTTATTTGCACTTATTTTAGTATTTGTATTTAAAAGGATTCTTAAAGAAGTTTCTGATACTTTAAAAAAGAAACCACGGCAAAGTTTATTTACTGGATTTCTATGCTATGTTGTGCCTCCATTTGCAATTCTTACACTTATTATAACCTTTTTAGGTATTCCACTCGCATGAATTTTGGCTCTTTTATACATCGCTCTATTGATAATGTGAGTTATTGTTAGCAGTGCTATCTTCTCATCTTGGTTTATAGATAACTTCCGGGGTGGTATCGAGAATACTACTTGGTGGAAAATACTTTTGACAGTCATCGTAGTTTCATTCTTTTTTACCATTATCAATAGTATTGATATTATTGCGGTATTCTTTGCAATAGGAGCATTGGCTTTGTACAAAATAAAATCCACAAAAAAAACTCTAAAATCCCTTTAGAGTAAATCAACTCCTTTTCCCCTACCACCCGGGTGAAAAAATTGACCCGGGATAACTCCCGGGGTCAAAAACAGCACCCGGGTGGTAGGTTTTTATAAGCCTTTAACTTTATAAACTCACTTCAAGTACTTCAAAATTTCATCCTTATTGTTTCTGTTTTTTACATCACCTATTACCCAATCCAAAGCATACCTCAATAACTCTCAAACCTTTTGTCATGGTTGGATTTGAAAAAAATCCATAATAATTTCTCAATCTATTTTCAAATCCCTTGCCGTAAATTGTCATTCATTTTTTTGTAGTTTCTTCAATATTTTTCTCAAATATTCTATATCTGTAATATCACTATTATTTTGCATGGGATTATACTGTCCAATTCTATCAGCTATCGTAATATCCAACAAATTGTCTACTTTTTGAAATCATGCTTCACTATAAAGTTTTCTAATTTTTTTGACCCTATTATAATTTTTTGCATCCAAAATTTCTCATGGAACATGATGGTTGGCAATATATCGCATAATATCATTTATTTCATTTTTTGAAAATCATAATTTAGAAAAATCTTCCTTTGCTATTTCTGGTCAAGAACTACGATGATTTAATGGTCAAGACAATATTTTTCTAATTTCATCACGATCCAAACCTGTTTGATAAGCTTCATATTGTCCAACCTTACCAACATCATGATACAACATAGCCAAACGAACCAGATAATCAGAATTTATTTTTTGCAATTCATACAAACTCAACATAGTATGAACATAAATATCAAAAGGATGGTATCTCACGGGCTGTTCCACATGTTTTGTTTTATATAATCATGGGAAAAGATGTTCTAGCAATTTTATTTCATCCAAAAGCGAAATAAAAACGAAAGGATCTCAAACAGAAAAGACCTTTTTTATTTCATCTTTTATTCTTTCTTTTGCAACATTATGCACCAAATGTACATGTTTTTTTAAAGAATTCCAAGTATTAGTTTCTATATCAAAAAGTAGCATTTTTCAACTTCACTTTTTATTCCTTAATTTTTGGTTTAACACAGAAACAAATCTCAAAGCACGGATAGTTCTCAAAGCATCTTCCCTAAATCTATTGTCTGCTTCTCCAACGCATTTAATTTTCCTGTTTATTAAGTCCTGGATAGCTCCATGTGGATCTATTAAAATACGAATAATATTTTCCTCAGATTTTTGTTTTTTAACAAAAATTTCCTTGAGAGTATCCAACAAATAAACAGCAAAATCCAAACTAAATTTTCATTTTGGAAATAAATTTTGAATATAATTATGATTTTGAACAATTAAAAGATTTTGATCTTGATAAAATAAAAATCAATGTTTTTCCAAACTGTCTTGAAAATTGATAATATTTGATATATTTTTTTTCCCCAACTTTGAAGATAATAAAATTTTATTCTTTATATTTGTCGAAAAATAATATAGAGAATTGACAGTAAAATCCCTCCTATTAGAATCTAAAATCAAATCATCTTGTCGTTGAATCTTTTCTGGATGACGATTGTCAGAATATTGATTTTCCAAACGAAATGGGGTCAATTCATATTTTACTTCCTGATTTTTTGGAATCAATGTAATAGTTCCAAACTTTTCTGTAATAAAATGAGAAACTTTTCTTTTATCAATTTTATCATATATATCCATCGGAAAGCCAGCCATCGTAAAATCAATATCCTTAGGATTTTTCTCAATTCCCAAAATCAAATCCCTAATCGTCCCTCCAACTAAAAAAAGATTTTCAGTTTTAGATTTGTTCTGAAGATATCTCTGATGTATATCTAGTTTCTCAAATCAATCAAAATTTAACATAGCATTTTTTTTAAAATTTTTTAAAAATAACAAACTCATAATAGAGAATCGTTATTTTTTATCAAGAAATAAAACTATATTTTTCTATTTTTGTCTACTCTTTGCATCTTTAAGTTCCTCCTCAGCAAACTTCTTATCTGCCTTAACCTTATCCAGTTTTTTTTGTAATTTAAGTTCTTCTCTAGTTAATTTATCAACTTGTTCTTGCTTATCCGCAACCAGATCATTAATTTCCTGCTCAACAGTTTTTGATCCACAACAAGACGAAAATCAAACTCATAAACTCATCAAACCAAGCAATGCAAGAGTTGTTCCCTTACTAGTTTTTTTTACTCCTTTAGATAGAACTTTAGAAACTTCTTGTTTTTCAAAGTCTTTCCAAGTATTAATTGAAGAAAGATTGATCCCACTACCTATTAATTCAGCCATTTTTGTTTTTATTAAGATATAAAATTAAATTTTCGACACAACAATTATAATTATTTTTCTAAATTTGTCAAATAATTTTGCCTTTTTGGAATATTGGTTGATTTTTAGAGCAAATTCTATATATTCTTTTCCATAGAAAATGGGTGAGTAGCTCAGTTTGGTTAGAGCAGGTCCCTCTTAAGGACAAGGTCGAGGGTTCGAGTCCCTCCTCGCCTACCATGAAAATAATACTAAAATCATAATAAATAAATTTTAAATTTAAGGACATGGTCGAGCCCCGCAAGACTGCGGGGCTCCTCGCCTACCATGAAAATAATACTAAAATCATAATAAATAAATTATAAATTTAAGGACATGGTCGAGCCCCGCAAGACTGCGGGGCTTCTCGCCTACCATGAAAACAATACTAAAATCATAATAAATAAATTTTAAATTTAAGAACATGGTCGAGCCCCGCAAGACTACGGGGCTTCTCGCCTACCATGAAAATAGTACTAAAATCATAATAAATAAATTATAAATTTAAGGACATGGTCGAGCCCCGCAAGACTGCGGGGCTTCTCGCCTACCATGAAAACAATACTAAAATCATAATAAATAAATTAAAAATTTAAGGACATGGTCGAGCCCCGCAAGACTGCGGGGCTCCTCGCCTACCATGAAAATAATACTAAAATCATAATAAATAAATTATAAATTTAAGGACATGGTCGAGCCCCGCAAAACTGCGGGGCTCCTCGCCTACCATGAAAACAATACTAAAATCATAATAAATAAATTAAAAATTTAAGGACATGGTCGAGCCCCGCAAGACTGCGGGGCTCCTCGCCTACCATGAAAATAATACTAAAATCATAATAAATAAATTATAAATTTAAGGACATGGTCGAGCCCCGCAAAACTGCGGGGCTCCTCGCCTACCATGAAAACAATACTAAAATCATAATAAATAAATTAAAAATTTAAGGACATGGTCGAGCCCCGCAAGACTACGGGGCTTCTCGCCTACCATGAAAATAGTACTAAAATCATAATAAATAAATTATAAATTTAAGGACATGGTCGAGCCCCGCAAGACTGCGGGGCTTCTCGCCTACCATGAAAATAGTACTAAAATCATAATAAATAAATTATAAATTTAAGGACATGGTCGAGCCCCGCAAAACTGCGGGGCTTCTCGCCTACCATGAAAATAGTACTAAAATCATAATAAATAAAATTTAAATTTAAGAACATGGTCGAGCCCCGCAAGACTGCGGGGCTCCTCGCCTACCATGAAAACAATACTAAAATCATAATAAATAAAATTTAAATTTAAGGACATGGTCGAGCCCCGCAAGACTGCGGGGCTCCTCGCCTACCATGAAAACAATACTAAAATCATAATAAATAAAATTTAAATTTAAGAACATGGTCGAGCCCCGCAAGACTGCGGGGCTCCTCGCCTACCATGAAAACAATACTAAAATCATAATAAATAAAATTTAAATTTAAGAACATGGTCGAGCCCCGCAAAACTGCGGGGCTTCTCGCCTACCATGAAAATAAGCTGATGAAAGAAAAGAATTATACAAAAATACAATGAAAAAATAATTTTCAAAAAAGTCTACAAAACCATGGACTTCCCGCCCACTACCAAAAATTTCACAAAAACAAATTTTCAAACCAAAAAAACATACAATAATCTTTAAAAAAACAAGCCATAAATTTTTTAACCAAAATATTTTTTAATAAGCCGTAATATTATCCAAATCACAGTTTAAAGGATCATCTATACACTTATCTAATGCTGTTGTTCTTGCTGCTCTTTCTTCTGCTACTTCAATAACTGTTTCAAAAGTAGCATCAGTTACCTTAGAAACCGTACTTCCAAACACAGGCACATATTCAGTAACAGCTGTTAAACCATTATGCAACAATACAGCTCACTTCAATACTTTTGCTTTATCTGCTGTTATTTTTCATTGAGCTACTAAAGTATCAAAACTATCCATTTTATCGTATACAGCAACTATTTTGTCATAAGTTTCCTTTAGTTGTTGATATTTTTTGTTAATTGCCTCATATTCCTCAGAAGCAGTATCATATTTATCTTTCATCCATTCCAATCTCTCAATCCCCCATTTTAAATTATCTCACCCATTAGTTTTCAACCAATCTACTGCTTTATCCTTTACAAAATCAACAGCCATATCTTTTCACTGCTCTGCTATATCCATCATTTGTCATTTTACAGCATCTACCAAATAATTAGCATCCTCATCAATGCGTTTTATAAGCTGTTGTTTATCTGTTATTTTTTTCATTTTATCCAAAAGTGAAATAACATCCACATCAGGATTGTCCTTTTTATAAGCATTATATTCTTTTGCTATAGCCAATTTTACATCATCATCAGATATATCATCCATCAAATTCTCTCTATAGCTTTTAACATATTCTGATTGCTCTTCAGATGATAAATAAGGGAATAATTTCTTTTTTGACTCAAGCACCTTTTCCAATTCTGCTTGCAACTCAGCATCATCCGGATTATCTTTTAATCTTTGTGTTATATCATCTATCTGCTGATCTTTCATATATAATGCATTTGCAGATTGGAAATTTTCCATACAAGTTTGCTTTGATCCTTTATCTTTAATATGATCACATCACCCAGGATCATCGTTTTTATTGATAACTTCCATTATACAATCCTCCTTTGTATAAGACATCATTCATCATTTTATTTTATTACAAATATCATAATTTCACAACTCTGCCGCTACCATCATATAACATTTATCTTTGGGCGGATTAGAACCATATTGTTTAAATTCTTTCCCATCTATCTTTGCACAGATGGACGGATCTCATGCATTTACAGCCTCTGCCTGATAACAGTGCTTACTATCTGGATCTCATTTACAAGGATCACTTCCAAATAAATCACATCACGAAATAATAAACAAAACAACAATCAAAACACAGAAAATAGCAATTTTTTTCATAATAATAAGATAAAGGATAAAATCATTACCAAGACGATAATTTTCGCTGATACTACTAAAAAATATAAAAAAATCAATTAAAAAATCTTTAGCTTCTATTTTCTACAAATATAATTACATTATGCAAGCAATTTATTTAAAATTTCCCCTATCATATTTCAAGTTCTAAGCTTCAAAGTAAAATTTTTAGCACATCAACTTGAAAAAAAACAATTTTTTCATAAAAAAACAATACATTTTAATTTATATTTAAAATATTTATGTCACAAAAAAAATTCTACATTACTACTGCAATTGCTTATCCAAATTGAAAACCACATATGGGACATGCTTTAGAAATAATTATTGCTGATACTTTAGCCAGGATGCATAGAATGAGCTGAAAAGAAGTGGAATTTCAAACAGGAACAGATGAACACGGAATCAAAAACCGAAGAACTGCTCAAAAAGAATGAAAAGATATTTTAGAGTTTTTAGATGAAAATGTATCTGCATTCCAAGATATGTACAAAAAACTAAAAGTTTCATACAATACTTTTTTAAGAACATCAGATAAAGACAGACACTATCCCGGAGTACAAAAAATACGAAAAAAAATGGCTGATAAATGAGATATTTACAAACAATCTTACAATGGCCTTTATTGTGCTGGTTGTGAATCTTTCAAAACTGAAAAAGACTTAGTAAACGGGAAATGTATCGATCATCCAAATCAAAAAATAGAAAAAGTAGAAGAAGAAAACTATTTTTTCAAACTATCAAAATACAAAGATCAAGTAATTGATTTAATAAAAAACGAGAAATATAAAATTTTCCCAGAAATAAGAAAAAACGAAATGTTAACTTTTTTGGAAAACAGTAGAGATGTTAGCTTCTCTAGGCCAAAATCTAGCTCCCCTTGGGGAATTACAGTCCCAGATGATGAAAATCATGTAATATATGTTTGGTGTGATGCTTTATCGAATTATCTTACAGGTCAATGATATGGTTTAAATGAAAACTGGAAAAATACACGACCAGCAGATCTACATATAGTTTGAAAAGATATCCAAAGATTTCATGCTGCTTTTTGGCCTGCTATGCTATTGTCTGCAGACATAGATGTACCAAAAGAGTTATTAGCTCATGGATTTCTGACACTAAACAGCAATAAAATGTGAAAATCTACGGGAAACACCATCGACCCAATGGAAGCGATAGAAAAATATGGAAGAGATCCTCTTGTGTTCAATTTACTGTATGATGTACCTAGCGATTGAGATTGAGATTTTTCTATGAGTAGACTAAATAATGTTTACAATAGTATGCTAATTGGCTCTCGGTGAAATTTAGTAAATAGAGTTACTAAATTGAGTGAAAAGTTTTGAATAACAAATGGTAAATTATGAAAAAACGAAAATTGGTTTAAAGATTTTAATATGAATACAATCAATGATTTTTTGAAAAATCATGATACTAAATGATATTTAGAAAAACGATACCACTTAGTTCAAAAAGCAAATGAATACATTACAAAAGAAGAACCTTGGACTAAATATAAAGACGACAGTGCAAAAGCAGAAGCTGTTGAGTGTTTGGAGTTTTTATTATATATAGTAAAAAATTTAACAGTCTTATCAGCACCTATATTAGTAGAATCTTTTGAAAAAATCAAAAATATCCTTTGAACAGATATCCTAAATTGATTAACAACAGATACCAACGGCTCTTTTGAAGTACGAGAAAAAGCATTTAATACGACAGATTTCAATGTTAACATTCAATCAGAAATTATTTACCCAAGAATTGAAGAGTAAATCTATAAGTTTATAAAGTTACAAGTTGGTAGCAATCCCCCTTTTTTAAGGGGGATTAAGGGGGATTTTAGACTCATAAATAGATTTTAACTCCCTTAACTCACTCATTTACGGAGAACTCCGTAAATAAGGATATTAAGGGGGATTAAATAAAAAACCTTCATTTATCACAAAATCCCCCCTACTTCCCCCCTTAAAAAAGGGGGGCGTTTATAAACTTAATACAAAAGCCCATAAAACAATAAACTATCAAGCGAAACATTGCTTTTATACATTTTTTTTACATCCAGTCGCTTTTCTACTTTTTGAAAATTATTTTGAGATAAATAGTGAGAAACCAAATAATCAAGTACCTGAGTAGTATATCATTTTTTGGATAAATCAACCAAAGCAAGATGTTTTTTATGAATATTTTCATCACTGTCCAAAACTTTTACCAAACTTTCCAAATCGGCAAGTATATTTTGATCAACTATATAGTCATTTTGCCCAAAAGGAATCGTAATAGCTCTAGAAATTATAGTATCCAATATTTGAGATTTGTTGGATGTAGTAGCTATAATAATTCTATTTGCCAAAGGCTCCTCACAAGTTTTCAAAAAAGCATTTATAGCTCCAATAGTCATTCTTTCTATATTTTCTATAAGCAAAATTTTTGCTTTTCCTGATGGAGATTGTTGTAACCGAGAGTTGATTTCTCTAGTTCCCAGATCTTGATAATTATAATCACTATATAAGGTTTTTGCTGTTTCATCATTTTTCATCTCTACCTTGATCGTATGTTCTTTTTGAAGCTCAAAAGAAAAATCTTTTATATACAAAAAATCATTTATGAAATAATCTCACAAAAACTCTTTTGCTAAATCTTGAACTACTTGAGATTTTCACATCCTTTGAGATCAAGTAAGTATAAAAAAAGAAATCTTTTGATCAGATCCTAGTCATAACCCCATATATTTTCTCAAAATATCTATATTTTTTTCTAATTTTGACATAACAAATACCATTATATAAACAACAATCTCTATTTATCTTTTTTAATCTTAGTTTCAATTGAAAAACAAAAAAACTTAATTTTATGTCATCTACGACCTTATCTCCAAAATCAAAGTTTCATTAATTTTCAAGCAATGAATCAAAAAAGCAATAAATAAAAACATTAACAGACACCTGACAAATAATAACAAGTATAGTCCGTAATTAAAAAAATAATAATTATGATAATTCCTCACAATATTAACTCAAAAACAAAAAGATTAAACATATCACCGACTTAAAGCACCAATCCAAACCAATTGTTTCAGTTATTTTTGATTTTTTATATTGAAATAATCCACAATAAGGCTATAAAAAGCCCTGCTTTAATTCAATAAGTTTAAATAGTGGATTACAAAATATTTTGATGTAAGGTAAATAAATACTACCTCAACAAACGATTAAATTATTTCTCAAAAACTCCATTTTTATGGGAAAACTGCAATGATAGCTTGATCATAGCCACTTGTGTTGTTACAGATAGAACAAAAAGTAAGTTTATCAAAGAAACTATTAATCAAATAAACAATTATAACAAAATATACCTCACATGATGTGCCGTTTTTGATAATTGAAAAAAAATGACTGATGAAAAATTTTATAAAACATATCCTGAATTATCAGAATTCAAAGAAAAAATTGTTCTATTGCAAGAAGAGCCAGAAAAAGAAGATACAAAAAAAATTGGAAATAATAAATTTAAAGAAAATATAAATATTTACACCAAAAAATTTATAGTAATACAAAATGGATGTGATAATTACTGTTCTTTTTGTTTAACAATCCACAAAAGAGGGAAATCACAAAACATTGATGCCAAAGAAATTATTGCAGAAATTAATGATTTTGTGGAAACATGATGAAAAGAAATTGTAATAACAGGGGTCAATCTAGCTTCACGATGATGTACAAATACAAGAATGCCACAAGAAAACAAATTTGCAGAATTGTTGCAAAAAATATTAGACGAAACAAAAATAGAAAGAATCAGAATTTCCAGTCTAGGACCAGAATTTTTGAATGAACAATTTTTTGAAATAATAAAAGATCAAAGATTTCTTCCTCATTTTCATATTTCTATCCAAAGTTTTTCAGACAAAGTATTGAAACTAATGAACAGAAACTACAATAAAGATTTATTGGATGATGTAATTAACAAACTAAAAAATCTAGATAGGCCGGATAAAGAACAAATTTCTATTTGAGCAGATATTATCGTATGATTCCCATGAGAAACCGAACAAGATTTCCAAGAAACAATAGATGATATTATCAGACATAAGATAAACAAGGTACATGCCTTCCCTTTTTCTGCTCATGATAAATGAGAAACTATTCCAGCAAATGCATTAAAGGATCAAGTACCACAAGAAATCAAGAAAAAAAGAGAAAAAAAGCTAAAAGAAATTTCAGATAAAATCAGAGATGATTTTATCAAAAAAAATACTGGGACAAAACATCAAGTACTAATAGAAGAAAAGAAAAATTGAGTCTGGAGATGATGGACTTGAAACTACATTCAAGTAGAATTAAAAGGCGAATACAAAAAATGACAGATAGTGGGAGTTGAAAGAAATCCTTCCCTCGGGGGAAGCTGTTCTAGTATTGAGTCTGGAGATGATGGACTTGAAACTACATTCAAGTAGAATTAAAAGGCGAATACAAAAAATGACAGATAGTGGGAGTTGAAGGAAATCCTTCCCTCGGGGGAAGCTGTTCTAGTGTAGTTGGGGGTTGTTGGAGATAAAACCCCCACCTACCCCCGCAGTACTGCGGGGGAGAACACCCTCCTGTACAAGTTACTTAATTCGGTAACAAATTTTTTGTAAAATTAAAAGGAGATTGTCATTCTAAGGATCAATGTGCTC
>JAKJDW010000039.1 GCA_022705745.1 Patescibacteria group bacterium | reverse complement strand
ACGTGCTCTGTCCCAATTCTTTTTATTAATACAATATTTCACCTTAGGTGCTTCTATTTCTCCATCTATCAAACCAGCATATTTAAGCTCTTTCAAATGCTGAGATACCGTAGCTTTTGATATTGGTAGTTCCTTATGTATTTCACCAAAATAGCATGTATCTAATGATGAAAGAAATTTTAATATTTCTATTCTTGTCGGATGGGCTAATGCTTTGGCAAAGCGAGATATTTCTTCATTATCTATCATAAATACTTCTTGTTCATTTTTTATTTCTTTCATAATTTATTGTTCGTTGTTTGCAAAATTACAAACAATTTTGAATTATAAAATTTTTTTTGCAGTATGTAAAAAAATCAGAATGAACTATTTTTTTGATACAATTTTTATGATTTATTAAAAATGCTGGAGAATTTTCTAAACAAAAAATAATGATAATTTTTTTGGATTGGAGGAGGGAAAGAGTGGAGGAGTGTAGAAGTTTAGGAGTTTAGTAGTGAAAAAGTTTATAAAGTTGAAAGATAAAAGATAAAAGGTTTAGGAGTGGAGAAGTTTAGGAGTTTAGGATGATTATAAAGGCTTTTATGGTTAATAAAATGTTTTATGACAAAACAATGAGAAGGTCGAGGATAAAAACGTTGTATAGTAACCACGACCTTTAGGTCGTGGGACAGCAAAGAAAAGGCTGTGGGCTTTAGCCCTGAAAATAGATGATACATCAGACAAAACACTTTGTAGGGTCAATAACGAATTGCTATTAATGGGCACAACCTATATGTAGAACAAAAAAGACTGGATATTAACCACGACCTTTAGGTCGTGGAACAACAAAGGAAAGATGTGGGCTTTAGCCCTGAAATATAAATAATTGCAGATCATTAGTTAATTCATTAGAAAACGCCTTGTAGGGGCAATTCGTGAATTGCCTAAAAATTATGAATTAAGTATCTCTGATCTTTAGTTCATATATCAAAGTCAGGTTAATTAACCACGACCTTTAGGTCGTGGGACAACCAATAATTAAGAACTACTGACCTTTAGTTCATATATCAAAGTCAGGTTAATTAACCACGACCTTTAGGTCGTGGGACGACAAAGAAGAGGAATAGGC
>JAKJDW010000038.1 GCA_022705745.1 Patescibacteria group bacterium | reverse complement strand
TTACGCATAATTTAATTTTTTTACTATTATTATAATGTTACTTAAAAAATGAATTTATATGCGACAAATGAAATATTTATGGGATTATGACATTAGGATATTATTGGCTATGGAGCAAGCCATATCTGGGAAAAAGGAATTTCTTGATTTTTTAATAGAAAATGGTTATCCCGAAATAGCTGCATTTGCTAGTGCGATAAGGGCAGACGAAGATGCATATCAGTGGCTATTAAAATACGGTTTTTTAGAATTATCTTTGTTATCAGATGCTATCGATGGAGATAAAGATGCACTTGACTGGTTAAATCAACATAATTTACAAACATACATGATTATAGCAATGGCCTGCCAGGGATCTGATGAAGCAAAAAATTATTTAGCCAAAAATCATTTAGACTTTTTCATACGATTCGCAGATACTGTAGCTGAAGAGCTGAAATATCAAAAAAGAGAACGAGGAGATTATCATAAATTCAAATAAAAAATTTATTATTATTCACAATAGTAATTTTTTAATCCAAAGCAAAAGTTTAAAAGTTTATAAAGTTTATAAAGTTGAAAGATAAAAGGGGTAGGAGTGGAGAAGTGGAGGAGTTGAGAAGTGAAAAAGTTTAAAAGTTTAAAAAGTTGAAAGATAAAAGGTTTAGGAGTGGAGGAGTGGAGAAGTGTAAAAGTGTAAAAGTTTATAAAGTTTATAAAGTTGAAAGGTATATAAGTTATGGGTGATGGGTGATGAAGTGATAAGTTTAAAGGTTTAAGAGTTTAAAAGTGGATAAGTTGAGAAGTGGAAGAGTTTAAGGGTTTAAAAGTTAATCATTAAATTAAACAACTCATTTCTTCATTCATTCTCACTGTCTTCCAGTCTCCTCGTCATCAAGTCTTCCATTCTCCCAGTCATCCAGTCTCCTCGTCTCCCAGTCTTTCTTTCTCCCCAGTCTCCTTGTCTCCCAGTCATCCACTCACCCAGTCATCTCATCTCCAAGTCTCCCAGTCCCCTTGTCATCTCGTCATCTCGTCTCCCCAGTCACCCCGTCATATCGTATTAAACTCTTTGTTTAAGTATAGCCCATCTAATTATTCCTTCAAATATTAATAAAATAAAAGCTATAAATAGAGGTATATAATAAATATCTTTGTGAGATACAATAGTGCTATAATGAAATCTAGTTTTTTCTAATTGATCTATTTCTGCGAATATCTT
>JAKJDW010000037.1 GCA_022705745.1 Patescibacteria group bacterium | reverse complement strand
TCAATTGGTTAGAGTGTATCCTTGCCAAGGATGAGGTTGCGGGTTCGAGTCCCGTCACGCGCTAATCTTGAAAAAAACCTGAAATGGTTTTTTTGATACCAAAAAGTGAATAAAAAAACGCCCGAAGGGGGCGTTAAAGGTTTGAAAGGAGAAATATAAATTACTAACTCTAATACCCATTTCTTCGCAATTCTTCTTTTTCTGCCTGCTTAGCATCTAATAAAGAATGAACTTGATCAATGGCATTTCCAACAACATACTTATTATCTGCTTTATTTGAAGCATTATTATCTATCCATGGTCTTATACCTTGATTTTTTCTTGGGTCGGCATATTTTTTTGCAGCAACATTCATACATTCATTAAATACATCTATAAGTTTTATATCATTTATTTTATTTAATGATTTAGCTTTATTTATTATTAAAGCTCTTGCATATTCAAAACCTGAATCAATAGTGACACCATGTTTTTTTTCTGCTTCCTTAATTTTAGCATCAAACTCTTTACATTCAAAAGGGTAATCTGCTAACATTCCATTTATACTCTTCTCTTTTAACTTAAGCAACTCCTTTCAATCAGGATCGTTAGAAAGTGATTTTTCAAGGACATTTACATAAGCCTCTAAAAAAAATCTATAACTAAAAGCTCAGAACATGTATTCTTTTCTCCATCGAGAAAAGTTTTCTATAAGTGAACTATCAGCCATTTCAAGATATTTTCAAAGAAGCATATAATCCTCAAAACTTCCATCACATAATGTATTTCAAAAATATTGATTCGGATTTAGAATTCCCCTATAACTACCATGATTTCGTTCTGGAACTGCGATTGAATCAACAATATATCAAGGAAATTGTTTTTCTAAAATATAACATATATCAGGAGACATAGTTTTTGTCTCATTCGAACCACCATCCCTCATAAAAGTAATGGTTTTTCCTATTGGATCCACTTGAATATATCATCAAGCTCGTACACCATACTTTTCCTCCTTATTTGTTCTCTTTTCTTTAAATAGCTCCCTATACAAATCTGTATTGTTTCGTTTAGAATTAGAGGGAAGTGTTACGATAAAATTCGTTTCTTTATAGTTTTTCCCATTTCCTTCCTTTTTAGCATCTAATCGACTCTCATTTACATAAAAGAATTTCTGTATGGGATGTTCTATCTTAATAAGGTTTTTTTGAAGACTAGGATCATTGATATATTCTTTATTTGTTTTTGCCTGTTCTTTATATCTCATTATTTTTCAATCCTCAATACCCTCATAGCCTTGAAATAATTTCAACTCTGATTCAGATAAATTTTCTTTCTTTTTTTCAAACTCTTTTTCCATTTTAGCAATAGTTTTATTCACTCTTGC
>JAKJDW010000036.1 GCA_022705745.1 Patescibacteria group bacterium | reverse complement strand
GCACATTGATCCTTAGAATGACAATCTCCTTTTAATTTTACAAAAAATTTGTTACCGAATTAAGTAACTTGTACAGGGATTAAGGGGGATTAGATAAAAACTCTCATTTGTCACAAAATCCCCCTCCCCCCCTTAAAAAAGGGGGGTCATATAAAAAAATTTTGCCCCTACTTGTCCCCGCAGTATTATGGTTAGGTGGGTCAGGACTTTTTAACTATTAATTCTGTAGAAAATGAAGTTAGTAGTACAAAATGTAGAGAGTGCTTTAGTTAAAGTTGTTAATGATGATTGAAGTATAAAAAAAGAAGAGAAAATAAACAAAGGTGTTTTAATATATTTTTGAGTTTCTAAAAAAATTACGAATTTAGAGTTTAATATTGTTAAAAATAGTTTAGATAAGTTTGTAGATAAATTCCCTAGAATGAGGCGATTAAAAAATAAAGATGGAAGACTTGATGCCACTTTAGATGATATTAATTGAGAAATATTGGTGGTATCAAATTTTACACTTTATGCTAGTAATAAAAATTGAACAAAAATGGATTTTTCAGCTAGTTGAGAATATGGAAAAGCCGAGAAAATTTATGAGTATTTTGTTGATAAATTAAAAGAAAAATTTGTTGTGAAAACTTGAGAATTTGGTGCGATGATGGAGGTAGAAAGTATTAATGATGGTCCTGTAAATTATGTGATGGAGATATAAAATATTCGCTCCGCTCATGATAAAATGTTAAAGTGATAAAATTGTTTTCTTCCTACCACCCGGGCGCTGCTCGCAGAGCTAGCCAATTGCACCCGGGTGGTAGGATAATAAAATAAAAAATTTTATATATAAAATGTTTTGAAATGAAAAAATGGATATTGGCTTTTGTTATGTTATTTTTTGTTGGTAATGTTTTTGCTTATAAGGAGTTGCTGCTGGAAGTTAGATGAGGTAAACCTATTAGAGTTATTAAAGTAGTTTTAGATTGAGAACATTATGTAGTTACTTCATTAGCGAATAATTGAGGTGATACCTTAGAGAATCTCGTTAAAAAAGTTTGATGAGACTCTGGGATAAACTGAACATTTTTTTGTCCAGATGATTATACTTCTTGTGGTAAAGTGACTCATTCAAATTTTGAAAGAGTTTATTTATGAAATGGAAAAGATTATAGTAGATTTTGGCCTAATACAGAATCTAGAATGATTTTTTGATTTAATAAGGATTGAGAACCAATGTTTGTTCAAAATAAATTGAATGAAAGAATGGGATTGTTAACTTTGAATAACTGAAAATGATTGAATGATTTGTATTTTTGATTAGCAAATTTTACTGTATTATTAGTAGATTGAGAAAATGTTGTAGAAGCGAATGAAATGCACTTTGAAAGTAAAATGTATTGATCTGCAAATAGAAATTTTATATGTAGTACAAAAGATCGTTCTACTATCTATATGTGAATTGTTGGTGGTATTAATATTTTACAGCTTTCTAGTTATTTGAAAGATAATTTTGAATGCTATAATGCTTTGGCACTTGATGCGGGTGCGAGTGAAGCAATGGTGTATGACAGTAATGTTCTTGCTAGATCTTCTAGAAGAAGAATTATGGATGCTTTTGTAGTTATTGATAGAGATCAATATATTAATTTGACTAAGCATACACCTCCACAAAAAGAAAAATACATTCCTCAAACAGATTATGAAATGACTTCAAAGGATTTTTGAATTGTGAGTGTCTTCAAATCATTAATAGACAAACTTATTAAACAAGAATGAAGTGCATTTAGACGAACAGCAATAAAAATTATTCGTGAAGCAAAATGAATGGAAAAATTTAAATATGATTATCAAAGAAAAGCAATTTTTCATGAGTTATTGATAAGATTGTATACAATAGATAAACTTTAGTTATAAAGTTTATAAAGTTACAAGTTGGTTAGTCCCCCTTACTTGTTACGGAGAACTCTGTAAACAAGGGGGATTAAATAAAAAAATCCTCATTTTATTACAAAATCCTTCCTTTCCCCCCTTCTACTATAGGAAATATATTGAAAAATATATACTTATTGGTTATAATTTATAGGGAATATCAAGTGGAATAGAG
>JAKJDW010000035.1 GCA_022705745.1 Patescibacteria group bacterium | reverse complement strand
TTTTAGTAGTATACCCTTCTCCTACTGCAATTATCTCTCCATTTGCTGCTTTCAATCTAAATCGAAATTGTTTTTTTGCATCCACATACACTTCAAATTTTGCTGCCATAGGCATCATATTGTATAGTAAATATGAATATATAAAGTTATCGAAATTCAAAATTAAAAAATTAAATTCCATTTTGATAAATTCTACTTCGTTTTAGAATTAGGTAAAAAACTAATCAACTTTATCTAAAATTATCACAAATACGGAGCCTTTAGGTTCATTTTTCTCGTAATGTATTTCTCCACCATATCTTTCAATTGTCTTTTTGGCAATGAATAGTCCAAGCCCGGAACTCAAGTTCTCCCCGTAACTAAATCCTTCGTCAAATATCTTATCTTTAATGGAATCAGGTATACCGATTCCAAAATCCGATATTTTAAGAATACATTTATTTTCACTCTGAGATAAATCGAAATCGATTCTTTCTGTTCTACCATGAATTGATGCGTTTCTTACTATGTTTTCAATGACATAAACTAATGCACTATCTGCTAAAACATTACAATTGCCTCTAATATTGAATTCAATATTTTTATACTCGTTACTAATATCCTCAAACACATCATTGAGATTATATTTTTTTATTTCTATCCCCGAGGGTATTGCATTCTCAAGTTCTCTTATCCTTTCAATCAAATTTACACTTTTATAAACAGATTTTATCGCTTTTTCTTTTAGGTTAGTGTCTTCAGTTTTTAACATCTCAAGAGACATAAGGACGACAGTTAGATTATTGGATATGTCATGTCTTAGTATCTTGTTTAATAACTTCAAAGTATCATTTAGTCTAGCTATGGTTTCCTGAGATTTTTTTCTTTCTGATATATCACGGGACACCCCTAATACGCCCACTTTCTTCCCCTTGTCATCAAATAATATCTTTATTATAACTTCAGTCCAAACAGTATATCCATCTTTACAAGGCTGCTCAACTTCATATGGGCGCATCTGAGTTTTTAGAATTTGTTCTTTTTCTTCATCACAGAGAAGGACATAGTTTTCCAAAATTTGGGGTAAAGATCCTGGGCATATTACATCCGCTAAAGTTAGTTTCATCACCTCTTCAGGAGTGTACCCTATAAGTCTCTCAACAGACGGACTTACATATGTAAATTTACCTTTCATATCCGTAATCCAAATTACGTCTTGAGAATTTTCAGCAAGAGTGCGATAGAAATTTTCACTTTCAATTATTTTTTTTTCAATTAACTTCTTATATGAGATATTTCTTGCAATTCCTGAGATAAACTTTAACTTTCCACCTTCAAAAATAGGAAATGTGGTGACTTCATAATCTTGTATTGTGTTTTTCTTTGTTATAATCTGGATTTCATATGTTGGAAGGGACGTTTCGTTATTTTTCCACTTGTTGAGGCGAGTAATTGCTTTAACATATGACTCTGTTGTAAGAATGTCCTTAATATTTTTTCCAATCATTTCTTTTTTGAGATATTCTGTTTCTTTTTCAAAGCTATTGCTAAGATAAATAAAATTAGCTTCTGTGTCCAATAAGAACAAAACATCAATACTGTTTTCAGTTAGTAATCTAAATATATTATTCTCTTTTTTTATTTCTTCATACTGTTTTAATAAATCTTCATTATTATTCATTTATCACACTATCAATTTTTTATCAGAATCAGGATTTAAATCTATATCTATGAAAAAGAAAAAACATTATGCATTATTATTTTTATCATATTACATGAATTTTTTAAACTTTTTAGTTATTTAGCCTTGGATTTGTTCTTGTAGGAAAGCGCCGAGGAAGGGATTTGAACCCTTGTGGTGGCGAGCACCAGTGGTTTTCGAGACCACCGCCTTACCTAGCTAGACTACCTCGGCTTAAAATGGTATTTTGAACTTCTTTCCAGCATAGAAAGAACTTTCCCCCAAATATTCTTCGATTCTTAGTAGCCTATTGTATTTAGCACAACGTTCACTTCTAGAAGGTGCTCCTGTTTTTATTTGTCCAGATGATATTCCGACTGCGATATCTGCTATCATTGTATCTTCAGTTTCACCACTTCTATGGCTTACCACAACAGAATAACCGTTTCTATAAGCAAGATTTGCAGTATCAAT
>JAKJDW010000034.1 GCA_022705745.1 Patescibacteria group bacterium | reverse complement strand
TTGCTTTACCAAAGTAATTCTATCATTCCCATTATAACCTAATGCTATATAATAGCCATTTAATGGGTTCTCAAGATTTTCACTATTTGAACAGATATAAATACGAGCAAAATTTCCAGTAGAAGGATTAAAACTAAGCTTAACCCAAAAACTCCATTCTAAACTATCAACAAAAGACTGATTAAACGCCGAAACCAAAAAAGTAGTATCAGTTCCAGAGCCATTGGTTCGTATAGTAGGCACCAAATCAGAAGGCACAGCAGTACCTGTATAAATAATATATTTATCTATATTGCCACTCCACGATGGATTAGCAACAAAATCACCATCAGAAAAATCTTCAAAAAAATAACTCTGACCATATAGAGTTAAATTTAAACAAATAAAAAATAATATTATAATATGTCTGTTCATAAGAAAATAATTTAATACAAAAATACATAATAAATTATAATTATAAAACTAAAAAAAATTTTTAGGAAAAAGTTGCAAAAATTTATGAGAAACGTCTTAAAGAAATGATATAAATATAGTTTATTCATAATTAAGTAGACCAAATTTTCTAAAAAAATATAATTCATCAGATACTTATTTTAATGAAAAGAAGTATTTATATAAAAACGAGAGTGGAAATTTATTTTTGTTTTATTTTAGATATTTTATAATTTCAATATAATATATTAATTTTGCTTAAAAATTTTTAATTATGAAGGAATTACTAGAAAATATTGATAAATACTTGGCTCTGCCCAAAGATCATAAACGAGATTTTCTGGATCAGCTATATCAGTATCTTGTCAATAGCAATGCCACTGCTGTAGATTATCAAAGAGTAAAAATCCAATCTACCGCAGCTATATGTCCCGACTGCAAAAGTGAAAACGTCATCAAAGTTGGTAAAAGAAATGGCAGACAAGTCTATAAATGCAAATCTTGTGGTTATCAATTTCGTGAGACTGCTCGTACCTTTGTCTATCGTATGCGAAAATATCCATTAATGCTCGACTACATGAGATGTATGCTCGAAGGTAAAAGTCTGCGAGCATGTGCTAATGAGGTTGGCATTTGTCTGAAAACCAGTTTCGAATGGCGACACAAAATATTAGCAGCTATTAGATCATTAGAAGGTGGAATCAGCTTCTCTGGTATTGTGGAAGCAGACGAGCTGCTAATGAAATATTCAGAAAAAGGGAGAAAGTTTAAAAACAAAGAAGAATATCGAAGGGCTAAAAAGAAGAAACATCCAAAAGTGGCAGTATTAGTAGTTACAGACAGAGAAGGTAATTTACTTTTTAAACAAGTTGGAGAGAAAAAAGTTAAGAATGAACAATTGAGAGAGGAGCTCAAGAATAGATTATCAGAAAACAATCTGATATGTGTGAAACCAAAGAAAGAGTTCAGAAAAGGCGTAAAGGGTTTACAAAGTAAAAAAGTGATAGTAAACAAAAGACAATTGAAACGAGGGATTTACAGTGTGAAAATAGTAGAGAACAAAATAAGTGATTTTATGACGTGGTTGAGTAGATTTCACGGAGTGGCTACGAAGTACTTACAGAGCTACCTAATGTGGTTTGTGATAATGAATAAGTACCTAAAAGAGCTGATAGATCCTGATATTGGCAGACTATTGAACTTGTCATCGCATGACAGATGGGCTTGGGACAAGTATAAAGAGATAGTTAGTCAAAGATATGATTAACATATTTTAAACTATAACAAAAATTTGTTATCTACGCGCCAAATTTTTCACTTCGTCCTTTCAAATATATTTATTTTTAACCATTAATCATACTTATTTAATTTATATTTTTCTATTTTATCTCATAATTTATTAATATTTATCTACAAAATGAACAAGTTATTTACAATTTTATTCTATATCCCTTTAATAATCTTGTTTTATTAAAAATATTATGTAATTTTGTTGCATAAAAACCCCAAAAAAGGTAAATTATGAATAAAAAAGAATTAGTAGATGCAATGGCTAAAGAAGCTCAATTGCCAAAAAACAAAACAGAAGAAGCATTAAATGCATTTATGAAAGTTGTTCATGATGCTATGAAAAAAAATGAAAGAGTTGTTTTAGTTGGTTTTGGTACCTTTGAAGTTGCTAATCGTAAAGCTCGTAATGGTGTAAATCCTCAAAATGGCAAAAAAATTAAAATCCCTGCTAAAAAAGTAGTGAAATTTAAAGTTGGTAGCCAATTAGCTGAATCAGTTAAATGAAATTTACTCTTATAATCAAACTTTGCATAAAACTGCCTTATTTATTTAAGGCA
>JAKJDW010000033.1 GCA_022705745.1 Patescibacteria group bacterium | reverse complement strand
TTTTTTAGATTTCCCCCGTTTTGAGCATTTTGCTACTAAAACGGGGGAATATTCAAAGATACAAAAAAGATAACTAATTAACAATCAATTTGTTGTCTTTTTATTAACAATTTCTGAATATCCCTTATTATTCTATTTCAATCCCATTTATTGTCATTACAAGAAAATCAAGACTTTTTTTATAGTCCAAGTTTTCGTATTCCAAGCCTAATTTTCTGATGTTAGCATAATAATCTTTAAGTTGCTTATAATAATTTTTTTCTAGTTGGACGAATGTTGCTTTTTGTCCTAATTTGTTCATTAAAAACCATTTTTCAAGCAATCTAGCCGTGCGTCCGTTACCGTCTTGAAATGGATGAATTTTTACAAATATGAGATGACAAAACGAAGCATAATAAAATATTTCGAAAGGATTCAAATCTGTATTTATAAGTAATTCAATATCGTCAAAAAGTTTGTTTAATTCAGTCTTTACAATTTCAGGACTTGCTGCGATATATTCAATTTGGTCATTACTATTGATAACAAGTATTGGGTTTGTTCGAATTATTCCTTGCTGGCTTTTGGGTAAAAGATTAGAACTTAAAATTGAATGTGCTTTCTGAACATTTTTTAATGTTATTTTTTTGTTTTCAATAAAATCATATGCAGCATATAAATCATCAGTTTTTTTGTGTAATCTGGTTTAAACTTTACTTTTAAAAATTTATGCTTGAAAAAACTATCGAAATCAATGTCTTCTCCTTCAATTTTAGAAGAATAAACCGAAGATACTGATTTGTAAAACTGAAAATAGTCAACAGGAATTTTAACTTTTTTTCATCTTCTCCAATTTTTCTAATGGAGATTCTTTAACCATAGCTGTATATTGGTCAAGTAATTCAGATGTTATTATTTGAAATTCCATAAATCTTTTGCAAAAATAGAGTTTTGTTTAAAAATTATATTACCAAAAGTAATGATTTTTTTCTAAAAATAAAAAAACCAACTAAATCATTTTGAGTTAGCTGGTTTTTATGTTATGAAAAAATGTTGTGTTATTATTTCTTATCTTTAGGTTTTAACAAATCAACACTACGTTGTACAAATTCACTAAGAGCTTCGCCTTTTAATAGATTATTAGAAAGTAATGCTAAATCAAAGAGTTGAGAAATAATCTTTTGATTTTTGCCAAAATCTTTATATAAATCTCGTTTTTTATTTTCTAACTCAGAAATTTTTGATTCTAATTCTTCGATTTTTTTCTTGTCTTCTATAGGCTTATCGTCTTCGTTTTTAATGTCTTTGAGTTTGTCTTCTATTAAAGATTTTTCTGAATTTAATTCATCTAATTGAGAATCAATTTCTAAGCGTTTTGAATTGTTTTTCTTTTCAATTTTTGAGCTTAAATCAATAATTGTTTCATGATTTGTATTAATAATTACTTTGTAATGGTCAGGTAGTTCGCGGTAATATCCTGTTCCTCCGCCTAATGCCGACATATCTTTCATTCTTCTCATAAATTCATCGCGAGTAATTAAAACAGGTAAATCATTTCCGCTAATGTTTTCTGTACTAACCCAATACTTCATGTCATCATCAACAGCTCCTTGGAAAGCCCACCTTAAATTTTCTTTTTCACGCTCACTAAGAACAGATTCTATCTTATCTTCTTTTCTAATTAAGTTGTCGATAATGTCGGAATCAACACGTACAAAACGCGAATCTTTAAATTTAGTTTCTAATGTGTTTATAAAATGAATATCTAATTGTCCATCTAATAAAAGCACATCGTAATTTTTTGATTTTGCAGTTTTGATGTATGAAAATTGCTCTTCTTTATCTGTTGCGTATAGGTAAATTAAGGTTTTGTTTTTATCAGTTTGTTCAGTTTCGATTTTAGTTTTGTATTCTTCGAAAGTAAAATATTCGTCATCTGTATTTTTTAGTAGAGCAAATTTTTCTGCACGTTCGTAAAATTTTTCGTCAGAAATCATTCCGTATTCGATAAATAATTTTAAATCGTCCCATTTAGTTTGGAATTCTTCACGATTTTCTTTAAAAATATCGAATAGTTTATCAGCAACTTTTTTTGTTATATGCCCAGATATTTTTTTAACATTTGAATCGCTTTGTAAGTAAGAGCGTGAAACATTTAGCGGAATATCAGGTGAATCTATAACACCGTGTAGTAAAGTCAAAAACTCTGGGACAATGCCTTCAACCGAATCAGTAACAAAAACTTGATTACAGTATAGTTGTATTTTGTTTCTATTAATATCTAAGTTAGATTTTATTTTTGGGAAATATAATACACCAGTTAAATTAAAAGGATA
>JAKJDW010000032.1 GCA_022705745.1 Patescibacteria group bacterium | reverse complement strand
CATATGATAAATTCAATCCTCTATAACCATCGCCCCAATGAAATTTACTATAGCCTGCAGATAAGAAATAATGATTTTTAACATTCATTGTTAGCTCTATAGGGGCATTCCATGAATAATGTTTGTTATAAATCTTTTCTCCACCAGGAAAACGAGAGATAGAATCATATTGGTCCAAATAATCATACAAAGAAAAAAATACAAACTCAGGTTTTGTCCAAATTTTGAAAAAAGTATTTTTGTTTTGAAACTTTTTTTTAAAGTTAACACCAAACAAAAGTTCATAATTTTTTTCACTTACTAATCCACTAAAATAAGGGGTGATCATATGTAATGTACTATCAATATCATTGCTATGTAAAAAATTATTATCATCAAAATTT
Organism: Patescibacteria group bacterium; assembly: GCA_022705745.1. Taxonomy (GTDB): domain Bacteria; phylum Patescibacteriota; class Gracilibacteria; order Absconditabacterales; family Absconditicoccaceae; genus JALOAF01. The sequence goes on along the minus strand of JAKJDW010000032.1, from coordinate 2,274 downwards.
TTATTTAAAACGGTATTTTGTGACATTCCTACAATGCTTATCATTAGTAAAATAAAAAATAAAAATTTTCTCATTAAAGATTAAGTTTAACTTTTTTTATACAAAAATAGTTAAACTTAAAATTATAAATTAATAAAACTATGAAATAAAAACTATGGGCTTTATCTCTGAAATACTATGGAATACGGATATACAAATGATTATACAAATTGATAAAGTGGTGGAGTTGAGAAGTTTAGGAGTGTAAAAGTTTATAAAGTTTATAAAGTTGAAAGATAAAAGATAAAAGTTGAAAGATAAAAGATAAAAGTTGAAAGATAAAAGGGGTAGAAGTGGAAAAGTTTATAAGTTTAAAAGTTTATAAAGTTGAAAGTTAATCAAAAAGGCAAACTGGTCTCCCTGTCATCCCGTCTCCCCAGTCTCCCTATCTTCCAGTCTCCCAGTCATCTAGTCATCTCGTCATCTAGTCATCTCGTCACCTCGTCTCCCCAGTCATCCCGTCTTCCTGTCATCCCGTCTTCATGTCATCTCGTCTCCCCAGTCATCTCGTCTCCCCAGTCACCTCGTATCATACTCTTGGAGTTGGCGTCCAGATACTATTTTTAGTGCCTTTAATCACTCGCATCCATCCCATTAAAGTCGCTAAGTTGGCAAGATAAAAATGTGTAATAAATCTGAAAATCTTAAAAATTTTATTTTGTGGATACAGAATAAATCTGTCTATTATAGTAATCAAAATGCTGAGAACTATGATGCTAGATAGCAAAATATATAACCAATTACCTGTCGTAGCTAAAATAACTGAAAATAAAATTATTATTATTAAAAAAAATGGACCAAACCAACGTAAGACTTTATGAGAAAAAAAACAAAAACTCAATGCATTAAATTTCAATAAAATAGAAGAGAATATAAATAAATTTTGTATAGCACCAGCAGCTATGCGTATTTTACGATTATACTCTATTTTCATGTCTGCCGTGGTTTTTTCATAGACTATAGCATCACGAGCATATATTCCCCAAAAATTATTATTTAGAATATTTAAGCAAATAAAAAGATCGTCCATAATCAACTTATCTTCTGGTATAGGTGAGAATAAATCTTTTCGCATAGCATAGCAACCACCGAATGAACCCATTGCTTTCCCCCAAATGCACCCTTCATATTCTTTGATTTTCGATTCTAGTGAAATATATTTTTGCTCTGGCAAAGTGATACCATCAGCATTGTCGTTTATATTTATGATCCTACTATCTACGAAGCCTACTTGGCGATTATTAAAGTGAATCACTAACTCCGTAATAGTTTTTGGGCTAAAAATAATATTAGCGTCAGTCAAAATAAGAATCTCATTATTAGCTTTGGGAATTAGCTGGTTGAGAATAGCAATTTTCCCTTGTCTTTGAGTGAAAAAATATGGCTTTATAAAAGAGTATTTCTCTGACCATTCAGATAATATAGCGTTTGTATTATCAGTAGAGTTATCTGAGCCAATAAGTATTTCTATTTTGTCTAAAGGATAATCGCCATTTATGATAGAAGCCAATTTGTCAGATATCACAAGCTCTTCGTTGTGGGCAGCTATTATAATTGATACTTTTGGCAAAAAATCATTACTTGGTTTGCGGCATTTTTTATTTTTAGAAAAATAATGTATTATAATTAATATAAGAGGATATAGCAAATAATTATAAATCAATAAAATAGCACTAATCCAAAATAATATTTTAATTGCTAACATTTTACAACATTTTATAAAAATTCAACAAATCATCAGTTAGTTTTTCTAATGAAAAATGTTCTTTGACTAATTCACGTGCATTATTACCTATTTGAAGCGTTATTTCAGGATTATTAATTAAGAAATTAATTGCATCAGCGAACTCATTTATTGTATCTGCTATGATAGCATGTTTATTATTCTCTATGGGAATGCCCTCTGCACCTATGCTAGTTGTAATAATAGCTTTTCCCATGGCCATACCCTCTATTATTTTCACTCTAATGCCGCTACCAGAAAAAAGTGGTACTATCAATATACTGTGTTTAGCTAAAAATTCTTTGGATGAAGGCACCTCACCATAAAAAATAACATTGCTAAAAGTTGAGATTTTTGATCGCAGTGCATTATCGCAATTCCTACCTGCTATGTGTAGCTCTGCATGTGGATGATTATTCAATACTTTGTGCCATACTTTTGTCAGAAACCATTCTAATCCTTCTTGGTTTGGTAGCCAATCTAATCCTCCGATAAAAGCTAATTTATCTGTA
>JAKJDW010000031.1 GCA_022705745.1 Patescibacteria group bacterium | reverse complement strand
GTAATCAATGGAAAACAAGGTAAAAAGACTTTTGTATTTGATGTGAGTTATAGTGAAAAAGGGACAAAGACCAAAACAGATGATATTATCAAAGCGACAAAAATCCCAGAACATATCATAGAAAAAGCATTTGCGACTTTCAAAAAGCAAAGTGAAGTAGATTTTTTTATCAATAAAAATGCAGAAAAATTTTTGACCGAGCAACTGGATATGTATTTACACCAAATACTACTCAATGAAGAAAATAAGTTTGAACAAAAAAGACTTGATCAGCTGAAAATCATTAAATCGTTTGCTCTCAAGATTATAAAATTCATATCACAATTTGAAGATGAGTTAGTAAGAGTATGGAACAAGCCAAAGTTTGCATTAAACTCAAATTATGTTATTACTATAGATAAACTTTCAGACGAGATAATCACAAAAATAGCAAAACATAAAAACCTACAAGGGCAAATCAAAGAATGGCAAGAACTGGGAATGGTAGATGAAAAGTTTACATTTAATGACTTGGAAAATAATGATTTATTAAAAACTAAAAATGATAAATATACATTTTTACCGATAGATACAAAATACTTCAAAGATATAGAACTAGAGATTTTGAGTTTGTTTGATAATATTGATGAAGCACTTGATGGAAGATTGATACACTCTGAAAACTATCAAGCACTGAATACATTGTCAGAAAAATATAAAGAAAAAGTGCAGTGTATTTATATTGATCCTCCGTTTAATACAGGCAGTGATTTTGCTTATGTCGATAAGTTTCAAGATAGTACTTGGCTCAGTCTGATGAACGATAGGATAGAACTCGCAAGGAAATTTCTCAGAGATGATGGAAGTTTTTATTTGCATTTGGATAGAAAAGCTAACTATTTAGGCAGATTCTTATTAGAAAATATATTTTTTTACTACAGAAATGAAATAATATGGAAATATTTTGTTTCAGGTAAATATCCTAATGAGTTTGCTAAAGATCATGATGTGATAATGGTTTATTCTAATATAGAAAGAAATTTATTTAATTATACGAAGGAACGAGATGATGGACTATATAAACAAAAAAAAGAAAATGATGAGATTGTTATTGGTAATGATGGAATTGAATATTACAAATATAATGGTGAGTTAAGAACATTTGAAAAACAACTTACTGAAACTTGGAATATTAACAAAGTAAAAAGAGATGGTACAGAAATACTTGGTTTTGACACTCAAAAGCCTGAGCAGTTAATGCAAAGAATATTACTTGCATCAAGCAATGACAGTTCTCTCATTCTTGACTTCTTTACTGGCTCAGCAACTACCATTGCTACGGCTCATAAACTTGGTAGAAAGTGGCTTGGAGTAGAGATGGGAGATCATTTTGATACAGTGGATTTGCCACGTATGAAGATGGTAGTTTTTGGTAAGATTTCTGGAATATCAAAGGAACTAGAAAAAGAAAACAAACTCCAAAAAGGTGGATTCTTCAAATACTACTCTCTTGAACAATATGAAGATACTCTCCGCAATATGAAATACAAAGACAGCTCACCAAATAGCATCTTTGATACTCGTAAAGCATTTGAACAATATATATTTTATGCTGATCAGAAATTTGCTCATGTTTTAGGGACTGGAAAAGAAACTCTGGAAGTAGATTTTGACAAACTCTATCCAAATATAGACTTTGCAGAGACGATCTCAAATCTTCTTGGTTTACCTATCAAAAAAATCACAAAAACCAGTGTCATCTTGCAAGACGAAGACAGTGAAAGAGAAATCAAAACAGATTATAAAAATATGAATGAATCAGAAAAACTCGCTTTTGTAAGACTTCTCAAACCTGCTATTTGGTGGGGAGAATAATTTTAACCATTTCAGGATAAGCTATGAAAAATATTTTAGAAAAAATAATCGAAGAAAAAAGCTATGATGATCTCGGGAATTGGTGCTTACCATCCTTGAGTAAGTTTTCTGATGCAAAAACTCTGTTTGAATATCAAAATCAAGCAATAAGAAATATCATAAAAGTTTTGCATGAATACTTTGGAGAAGAAAATGGAAAACAACATCTTTTTGACTTATATAAATCTCATGGACTGGATAATAGAGCTTTTGCAGTAGAAAAATATGCAAGTAAGACAGACAAACAAAATAGCAAGATAAACAGCAGATTTTTACTTTTTCAAAATCATTTTAAAATAACAGGAAGTGAAGGAGATGAATATATTTCAGGTGCGAATTTTATGAATCGTGCTTGTTTTTGGATGGCAACAGGAAGCGGAAAAAGTTTAGTTTTAATCAAAACGATTGAGCTTTTGGATTATTTGCAATCACAAGGAATCATACCAAAAAAAGAAATTATGCTTTTACTTCCTCGTGAAGATTTGATCAAGCAATTTACAAAAGAAATCGCAGAATTTAACAAAGGCAGAGAAAGACATATTGAGCTTGTAAATCTGAAAAGATACGAAGACGACAAGCAAGGTTTTGCTTTTGATAATAGTATCAAAGTCTATTATTACAGAAGCGATCTTATAAGAGACGAGAGAAAAGAAAATATATTGGATTATAGAAGTTATGAAAACAATGGAAATTGGTATGTATTTTTGGACGAAGCACATAGAGGAGGCAAAGAAGATTCACTCATGCAGGATTATGTAAGTATTTTATCTAAAAACGGATTTTCATTTAACTTTTCAGCGACTTTTACGGACAATATCGATTATTTGACGACTTGTTATAACTTCAATCTTGAAAAGTTTATACTCGCAGGATATGGGAAAAATCTGTATTTGAGTCAGTCATATTTTTCTTTTACCAAAGACAAAGACGATTTCAGCGAAAGAGAAAAACAAAAACAGGTTTTAAAATCTCTTATTACTTTTGCACTGGTCAAAAAACAAAAAAAAGAAAACTCCTATCATCATCCACTCCTTATAACTCTTGTAAATTCTATCAATACTGATGATGCGGATTTGCTTTTATTCTTCAAAAAGCTAGAAGAAATCGCAGGTGG
>JAKJDW010000030.1 GCA_022705745.1 Patescibacteria group bacterium | reverse complement strand
AATTTAGGTGAGTTAGCGACATTAAAATTTTTGTATCAAGGGGATTGTGGTAAACTGTATAAAATAGATTCACAAGAAAAAATTGACAATTAGTTTAATTTTGTGTATTATATATTTGAGGAATTATATATGATTAAACAATTTTTAGTAGAAGTTTTTGTTGATGTTTCAATTGAAGACTCGAAATTACATAGAGTTTTGAATGATTATCGTAGCAGTATAAACAGTGAAGCGACATTAGACGATGTTTTCAAACAAATAGCGTATAATGAAGTTAATGGTGGTGGTTTCTGTGAAGGTGTTGGAGAGCCGAATAAAGATTTCACTATTGCAGATTTCACAATAGATAGCGTTGAAGAAATTGAAGATGACATTAATTGAAATTGCTAAATATGTCTCCGATGATATAGATCCAGAATTCATTCTTTGGCAAAGAACATCATTTCCGTTTACCACAATAACAGCAAAAAGTTTTTATAAAACTTGTTTTAGAGAGTTGAGATGTAGAAAAAATAATATCCATCTTTGTGATTTTTGTAATAGAATTGCCACAAATGAAAGTTGTACTTGTGAATATTGTGAAAAAATATTAAAAGGAAGTTTGCAATGACATTAATAGTTGATGGAAATAATTTAGTAAATGCTTCTTATTTTATTTCAAAATCAAGAAATGAATTAGCAACACAAGAAGAAACAATTGAAAATGTCGTTTCAATATTTAAAACTCAAATAGCAAAATTAAAAAGAGATTTTTTTACAGATAAAGTGTACATTGCTTGGGATGGAAGAAACGGTTCAAAATGGCGTAAAGAAATTTTACCAGAATATAAAGCAAATAGAAATAAAGAAGGAAAAGAAGATTTATTTGAATGTCTTAATCAATGTAGAGAATTAGAAGAAAACAATAATTTTCTTTTTGATACATTTGAAGGTGATGATGTTGTATATGCTTTATGTAGAGCAATTGACAATGATGAAAAAATAATAATTTCAGCAGATAAAGATTTTTTACAAGTCATTCAAGAAGGTTTAGCATCAAAACTTTTTAATCAAATTTCTAAACAATATAGAGAAATTCCAGAAATAAGTTCTATAATAGAAAAATCTATATGTGGTGATAGTGCAGATAATCTCAAAGGTGTAAAAAACAAAGGTCCAGCTTTTGTTAAAAAATTTGTTAAAAGACAAGTATTCTTAAATGAACAAGAAAAAGAAGTTTTTGAAAAACATAAATTAGTAATAGGGTTAAGAAACAATCCATATAAAAACGAATTGTTAGAATTGGTGAAAAAACAGTTGACAAATAGTTAATTTTAATGTATTATATAGATGTAGATAAGGGTTAATTAAATGATAATACTAGAAAAAGACAGACATGAACGTGGAGATTCCCCATTTTTTGAAGCTCATAAACTTTATAACAATTGGTTGTTGGATAGAGATTTCAACAATGAATCAACTAATTTTATTAGTTTGGGCGATTGGTTTCACTCATCTCATCCAACACCAGAAGAGATTGATGAAGAAATGAGATTTTTAAGTAACTCTAAAATGAAATTTTTTCTACTTGCAGGGAATCATGATTGGTCAGGAGTTCTTAAACAATATTCAATTCTTTCATTTAGAAATTTACCAAATGTTGAAATCATTTGCGAACCGTGTGTAAAAACAATTGAAGGAAAAACTTTTGCTTTTTTACCACACTACAAAAATTTTAAAGTTATGAAAGAATTATATACTTCACTTTCAGAAGAGTTTATAAATGCTGATTATGTTTGTTATCATTTTGAAGATGAAACACAATATGGAATTGATATATCATATTTAAAAGGAAAAAGATTTGGTGGTCACATCCACACACAATGTAAAAATTATGAATTACCAATGCCAATTACTTCGCGATATGATGAGCGTGGATTAAATAATGGAATTTATAATTTAACAGAAAATAAAATAATTTCAGTTCCAAAATATATAGATTATTATGATTTTGAATATGGTGATGAAATTCCAATTGGATTAGCAATATTTCCTATGATTAACATTAAAAATGCTCCATCAAAATCACTTGCTCAAGAAAAATATAAAGATAACTATATACATGAAATAAAAGTTGTTAATAAAAAACAAAAAGAAATTATAAACAAGAGTTATGAAAAAAAGATTTCTATATTAGATTTTTTTAATAACTATATAAAAGATAGGAACGATTTAGAAAGTTGGACTATTACAAGATTAAAGAATTACGTTAGGAGTAAAGAATGAGAATCATAAAAGAATTTTCGGATTATAAGACAAAAAAAATAAGAAACGAGTTGTTTGAACTGTGTTTTGATTATTTTGAATTTGATTTTTCTGGATATATGTCAGACTATGAAGAGAAAAATTTAGAAAAAATTAAAAATTTAATAAAAACAAAAATAAAAAAATATATAAATATGATTGATTATGAAATTAAAGGTAATGCAAAAACTTCTGGTTCTCCGTTATATGTATTAGACTCTTTAGCTTTGAGCATTATGAACATTTCTGAAATTTTTACTTCAAAAAGAATCAAAGTAAAAGTTAAAAAAGTTAGTTCTGGATTGTTTAGTGATGATAAAAAAATATCCGAGCTTGCAAATGAGTTATACGATTATACGCAAAAAAATAGTAAAAAATATAAATAAGAGGTTAAACAAAGAATGAGAATTATAGAATCTAAGTCTTGGTTAATAAACGGTAATTCTGATAAAATAATAAAAAAACAATATGAAGACGAATTAAAATCTTTGGCAAGTAGTATAAAATATTGTAAAAATGCTATCGCACAAAAAGATATAGAAACTTGGGAAAAGAAAGAATATCAATCAGTTCTTACTGATTATGAATCAAGAGAAAAAGATGGTGTATACATTACAAAACCATCATACCAAGGAAATAAAAAAAACAAAGGTGAAGTAAATAATGATTTACGAATATAAGTGTGAAAAGTGTAAAAAAATAACAGAGTTGGAAATGCGAATGATTGATGACCAACCAAATAAAATTGAGTGTAGTTTTTGTAAAAAAGATGCATATAGATACTTTCATGTATCTCCAATCATTCCATTGCACATGAGGGCAGGGGAAG
>JAKJDW010000002.1 GCA_022705745.1 Patescibacteria group bacterium | reverse complement strand
TCATTTTGTTCATTGAGTTATTATACTATCAAAACTTATATCTCATGGTCAACATAATCATTCTTGTGCATTTGACAGTAATTTCCAATCTCAGGTCTTTGCTGTATTTCCAATATTTGTCGATAAGGTGAAATCGTCTGCTGTTGGAGCCACATCTATAAATGTATAGCTAGCTGTTCTGGTTGTTATATTCTCCAAAGCATCTCTCACATATCAGGTTCTCGTTACTGTTCATGGCTGTTGAGCATTTATAATTATGCTTGTCGTTGTCGACCAAGTACTTCCATTGAAACTATACGAATTAGTATGTAATCAGACACCAGTATCTACAGCATTAGTCATTATCAAAGTTCAGTTAGAACACTCTCGCCCTGATCTATTGTTGAATGTAAATGTTGGACCTGTCGCATCATACTTATAAGCATTTGAGGTTCATGTTCATACATTACCGTATGTATCTGTCGCGCGGAAATTTAATGTAATATCTGTATTTGGACTTATATTATTCGCATAACAATATCAGTTCGAATATGTCCCAGCCATCCATGATCATCAAATTGTATACTGACAAGTCGAAATATTACTTCCTACCACACTAACTCTTGCACTCACTATTCATTTATAATATATTCATGTGTAATTTCAGTTATACAATTCTGCAGTTCATACCACTGGGGCTGTTGTTGTATTTATTCCATCTACTGTCACTGTAAAATTTCCTGTACTATTTTCGTTATCTTTTATCTGTACTACACAACTATCACTTCATATCTCGTCAGAATTTGGAATATAAGTAATAATATCTCATACCACACTACATGTTCATTTTGTTCATTGAGTTATTATACTATCAAAACTTATATCTCATGGTCAACATAATCATTCTTGTGCATTTGACAATAATTTCCAATCTCAGGTCTTTGCTGTATTTCCAATATTTGTCGATAAGGTGAAATCGTCTGCTGTTGGAACCGAATCATTAAATGTATAAGTAGCTGTGTGTATGGTCAGATTCTCCAAAGCATCTCTCACATATCATGTTATTGTTACAGCTCATGGCTGTTGTCCTGGTATGCTTGTAGTAGTTGTTATTAACCAACTAGTTCCATTGAAACTATACGGGCTAGTATGTAATCCTACACCAATGTCTGATGCATTTATTATCGTCAAAGTTCAGATAGCACACTCATCTCATGAATTGTTGTTGAATGTAAATGTTGGACCTTGCTTATCTATTCTTATTGCTGATGAAGTTTTGATTGGCTCCTCATTCCCTTCATTATCTACACTATAATATCTCACATATTGCGAAGGACAAGTTGTGTTGTTTGGACAAGTTACTGTAAATGATGTTCAAGTGATATTTGGTATACAATTTGCATCAGTTCAAGTACAATATAAAGTATAAACCCCTCATGCTCATGGGTTTATCACAGTTAACTCTACCAGAAAATCTGTTTTTCTCCAATTGCTATTAATATTATCTATTGTTTTTGGCAAAACTGAACCAGTATACTCTGAATTGTATGAATCAAAATAGGCTCCTGCAGGGATGAATTCTGATATACTACTTCCATTATCTCGGTAAGAAAAGCTAATAGGATAACTCGTTACATTCTTTATTTTTATCCCACTTCAAGTTCTAGGGATTTGTCAATTACTGTTGAAACTACAAAAGAAAGAATTTCCTACACTTGTAATATTACTTGTATCAAAACCACCTGCTGGCAAAGAACTTAGGGATCAATTATTATTGAAAGAAGCAAAAAACCAATCCCCCACACTTATAATATTACTAGTATCAAAACTTCCTTGTGGTAGCGATATCAAGGCTCAATTTTTATTGAAAGCATAGAAGAAAAACTCTCACACACTTGTAATATTATTGGTATCAAAGCTTCATTCTGGCAAGGATGTTAAAGTTCAACCATAATTAAAACCATCAAAAAACTCAGTAGTTCCTACGCTTGCAATATTACTTATATCAAAGCTTCCAGTTGGTAAGGAACCTAAAGCTCAATAATAGTTGAAAAAAGAAAAAAATCTATTCCCCACGCCTGTAATATTACTAGTATCAAAACTTCAGGCTGGTAGAGTTGTTAAAGCTCAGTTCTGGTTGAAATTAGAAAAAAAATCATGTCCCACGGCACCCGTAATACTGCTTATATCAAAACTTCCAGCTGGTAAGGTTGTTAAAGCTCAACTAATGTTGAAATTAGAAAAAAAATCATCTCCCACACTTATAATACTACTAGTATCAAAGCTTCCTTGTGGTAGGGAGGTCAGAGATCACTCGTAGTTGAAAGCACGGAAAAACATATTCCCCACACTTGTAATATTACTTGTATCAAAACTTCAGGCTGGTAAGGTTGTTAAAGCTCAACCCTTGTTGAAATAAGAAAAGAAATTATGTCCCACAGCACCCGTAATACTACTTATATCAAAACTTCCAGCTGGTAAAGAGCTTAAAGATCAACCTTCTCAACTGCAAGTTCATCAATTAAAACTACTAAAGAAATTCCACCCTGCACTTGTAATTTTACTAGTATCAAAACTTCCAGCTGGTAAGGAGCTTAGAGATCAAGTTTGGTTGAAAGAGGAAAAAAAATTATCTCCTGCGCTTGTAATACTACTGGTATCAAAACTTCAGATTGGTAAAGAGCTTAGAGATCAATAAGCATTGAAATTAGAAAAGAAATGGTTCCCTACAGTACCTGTAATACTACTAGTATCAAAACTACCTGCTGGTAAAGAACTTAGAGATCAACCACGGTTGAAAAAAGAAAAGAAATTATCTCCCGCGTTTGTAATACTACTGGTATCAAAACTATTTGTTGGTAGCGATGTTAGAGCTCAATCCATGTTGAAACTCTCAAAAAACCAATCCTCTGCTCTTGTAATACCTCTTATATCAAAGCTACCTGCTGGTAAAGAGCTTAGAGATCAACCACGGTTGAAAAAAGAAAAGAAATTATCTCCCACGATTGTGATACTACTTGTATCAAAACTGCCTATTGGTAGTGATGTTAGAGCTCAATCCATATTGAAACTCGCAAAAAACCAATCCTCTGCTCTTGTAATACCTCTTATATCAAAGCTACCTGCTGGTAAAGAGGTCAGAAATCAATCGTAGTTGAAATGATGAAAGAAATAATTCCCTACACTCGTAATACTACTTGTATCAAAACTTCAGACTGGTAAGGAAGTCAAAGCTCAATTGTAGTTGAAAGAACGGAAAAAATTATCCCCAGGATTACTAGCAGATTCTCCAAATCAATCTGCTAGACTTGGCATATAGACTATCTTCACATTATCTACTGTTGTTCAAGCTTTAGGTACAAGTGGATTGCTTGCTGGTGAGAATTTCCATCTGCTTCAAGGATTTTGTAGTTTCACATAGTATGTACCAATATTATTATAAGTTTTTGTTAGATGAGCACCAATTGTCCCAGTAGTGCCATCTCATCGATCTACTGTATAGTTGTAAACATCAAAGTATTTATTGAGAGTAAGTGTTTGCTTGGCTGTTCATACTGTTATCTCCAGGATAATATTATTATCGGAATTTGTAATTCCTGTATTATATGATTCAAAGTATGCTCATGCGGGTACAGATTTTGACATATTACTTCCATTTCGGTAATGGAACTTAATGGGCTCACTGGTCACATTCTTTATTATCACACCACTTTGAGTTCTAGAAATTTTTCAACTATGGTTGAAATCAGCAAAGAAATAATTCCCTGCACTTGTAATATTACTTGTATCAAAACTTCCAGCTGGTAAAGAACTTAGAGATCAAGCTTGGTTGAAATTAGAAAAGAAATAATTCCCTACACCCGTAATACTGCTTATATCAAAACTTCAGACTGGTAAGAAGCTTAGAGATCAAGCTTGGTTGAAACCAGCAAAGAAACTATATCCTACACTTGTAATATTACTTGTATCAAAACTTCAGACTGGTAAGAAGCTTAGAGATCAAGCTTGGTTGAAAGAAGAAAAGAAATAATTCCCTACACTCATGATACTGCTTGTATCAAAACTTCAGGCTGGTAAAGAACTTAGAGATCAACCTCGGTTGAAATTAGAAAAGAAATAATTCCCTACACCCGTAATACTGCTTATATCAAAACTTCCAGCTGGTAAGGTTGTCAAAGCTCAATTGGTGTTGAAATTAGAAAAGAAAAAATTCCCTACCGCACTCGTAATATTACTTGTATCAAAACTTCAGGCTGGTAGAGAGCTTAGTGCTCATTGGGAGTTGAAAGAACGGAAAAAATTATCCCCAGGATTACTAGCAGATTCTCCAAATCAATCTGCTAAACTTGGCATATAGACTATCTTCACATTATCTACTGTTGTCCAAGATTGAGGCACAAGTGAATAGCTTGTTAGTGAGAATTTCCATCTATCTCAAGGATTTTGTAGTTCCACATAGTATGTACCAATATTATTATAAGTTTTTGTTAGATGAGTGCTAATTGTCCCGGTAGTACCATCTCATCGATCTACTGTATAGTTGGAAACATCAAAGTATTTATTTATAGTAAGTGTTTGGTTGGCTGTTCATACTGTTACCCTCAAGATAATATTATTTAGATTTGTGGATGGATCGAGGATATATAATCAGTCACTCATTGCTGGTTCTCAGTGTATCCCCTCTTGATTTACTGGTGTTATTTTGAGCGCTAGTATCTTTCATAAATCATCCCCTACAGTCATATAAGTTATTCCTGTTGCTCATAAAATTGGGGTTTCTTCTCTATACCATTGATAAAGTGATTCTCATTCTGCTACATCTCAACTGTAAATATACTTTCAAGTCAACAAATTCCCCAACACATTACTTCACTCTATCTCTACAGCGATAATCGTGGGAGGATATTTACAAGTCCAATCATTATTTGTTGCATCTGGGTCGTAATTGTATGCTGTTGGATCTGTACATCATCGTACGATAGTTTGTGTACTCCTCCATCCTGCACTTGACTTTTGATCTATAAAACTTAGAAGTCCTGATGACAATCATTCGTAATATATATGATTAAAATTAATATTTAATCATCAATTGTCTTGTAAATTTATTAACTGAACAATATTTTCTGGTAGAGAATTTAATTTATTGAAACTCAGATCTAAAGTTTGTAATTGTATATGATTTACAAAAGCATCGTTTTCTATATTGGTAATCCATTTATTAGATAAATTACAAGAAATATTGTCAGTAGCACAGCCCATTGATACAATATTATCTTTACTTAGTACTACTGGTGTTTGTGCAAAACTTTTACCCAAATCTAGTGTACTGAAAAATCACATAAACAACAACACCATTTTGACTATAGCAAATGTTCATAGTGTCCCAAATAAATACTTCTTTCCATGTTTTTGGAAATGATTTTTAGCACTTTTTATGTGCTTAAATAAATGGTATACTTCGTTCATTTTTTGTCAAACAAATATGAATAAAAAAGATTCTAGAGTCGATTATATTCAAAAAAAAAATCCTGTCAAATTTTGAGGGACTTTTTTGTAGAAATTAAGTTATCTTGTGTAGTGCTGATAAAACATATCAACATAAACAACGAATAACTAAAATGTAATTGCAAAAATTATTAAAAATAATATATATTTAGTGCATAATTATGCTTTATTTAAAAGAGTTATTACATGAAAAAAATACTGATATGATTAAGTGGTTGAGTAGATAGTGCTATAGCTACTTATTTACTGAAAAAACAATGATATCACATCACGGCGGGATTTATGAAAAACTATATAGATGAAGAAAATCCCAATTGTTCTACTTACCAAGATGCTAAGGAGGCAATCAAAGTAGCAGAATTTTTATGAATAGAAATAATTAGTTTTGATCTCAGACAAGAATATGAAGAAAAAATAATAAAATATATTTATGATTGATATCAAAAATGAATTACACCAAATCCAGACATTTTATGTAATAATTTAATTAAGTTTGATGTTTTTTTAGAAAAGGCATTGAAACTCGGATTTGATTGAATTGCTACAGGACATTATGCTAGAATAGTTCCAATATTAGATAATGGAGGAATAGGTTACAAGCTTCTCCGCGGAGTGGATTACAATAAGGATCAAAGTTATTTTTTATCATGATTAAACCAATATCAACTGAGTAAAACTTTGTTTCCTATCGGTGATATGACAAAAAACGAAGTTAGAGAATTAGCTAAAAAAATTTGATTACCAAATTTTGATCGTCCAGACAGTCAATGATTATGTTTTGTTTGAAATGTGCCAATGAGAGAATTTTTGAAAAAAAGATTAGCAGTAAAGAAAGGTGATATAGTTTTGTTAGATGGAACTAAGGTCTGAGAACATGATTGAGCATATTTTTTTACTATTTGACAAAGTAGAGGTTTGAATATAAACAAAAAAGCTTATGTAGTAAAAACAGATGTAGAGAAAAATTTAGTTTATGTGAGTTATAAAAAGCTTGAAAAAGAATTAATTAGTAAAGAAATTTTTATAAGTGACCGGCATTGGATAAGAAAAAAGTATAATTTTCCTCTGGAATGCACGACAAAAATTAGATATAGACAAGAAACTCAAAAAGCTACAATTTTTGAAATAAATGAGAAAGAAAAAAAACTAAAAGTGATATATAAAAATGATCAATGGTGAGTCGCTCCCTGACAAACTTTAACTGCATATATAGATGATGAGTGTGTTGGCAGTGGGCTTATAGTATAGTAAAAAGTTCATAAAGCTAAAAGTTTATCAAGTTGCAAGTTATAAAATTACAAGTTGCAAGTTATGAAGTTATAAATAATTTATAAACTTTATGAGCTTTTTACTTAGGATACTTTCCTTTTCAAAAAATTATAAATTTCTACCATAGCTCGTGTATCTTGTTTACAGTAATCCAGTAGGTCTTGTGTAGAAACTTGGATGGGGAGTTTGTTTTGAATAAGCTGATACAAATAGTCTGAAGCCTCACTTCCATTTGAAACTGTCATGTCATCATAGCTAATATCCGACAAGACTGGCAGGACTTTTTTTATACTACAAGAACCATCAAATGCTGGATCAAAATAATCTAAATTCCTAAATACATCCATCAAATCAAATGTATTCGAGTTTATTTGTTCAAAAAACTTTTTATATTCTGGATACATCTCTCACATTTCTTGATTTCTAGAATTTTCAAATCACTTATTTCGAACAACAAATGTCCCTTTGGGGTTTCAAATATCGTTAACAAATTTATCTATCACATTTTTATTTGTCTGAGAGAAAGGAGAAATAATTCATTCATGATGTGAAATTTCCCCATTCAAATCCATTTTGTGTATAGAATATTGTACAACAACTTGTTGTCGTGGATGAGTTCATTGAAGTATTGGAATTGGCCACACAATAGTTTCATAATCATAAAAAAACAAAGGGAATTTAAGTTTATTTAAAGTGGATGAAATTTTTTCTTTATCAAATTGGACTCACTTCTGAAACATTGTAATATACTTTTGAAAACTGTTTTCTAATTCATCTTTTGAAGAAATTAGTTTCAACTCATTTTTTCCTAAATCTATAATATTTGTTTTTCATATCTTATATAATGATAATAATTTTTTCTTTGCTGTTTTAAAATATGGGATATTCCAAATTGTTCAATTTTTGGGAGATTCTCAAAAATATATCAAAGGATTTTCTCATTGATATGGGAATTTTTGTTCAAAATCCTGCTTGGACAAGCAAATACTGTTGTTTATCAAATCTATCTGTTTCTCAACCCAATCATTTGTGAACAATTCCTCTGTCACATTTTCCTTTGCTATAATTTCATTGGGAGCGATATCTCATTGCCTAAGATATTCCTTATTTAAATGATATATCCAAACATTACCAGAAAATTTGTCTCAAAGTGTTTTTTGAAGAACATATTTTTGAAAACTACAATCTGTAATTAAATCATCTAATAATGATTGGTTTTTGCTTGATTTATGAATACTATTTTTTGCTTTTACTTCTATCAAATCGTATTTTCAGTGCTCATTTAATTTTAGAAAATCGCATTTGATAAAAAGATTATCCCAGACAAAACCAGCTTGGTAAACAATTTTGGGATCAAAAGAAAGTGTCTTTTGTGTGGCGTCACTATATTCTTTGTGAAAATTTCATTTTGGATTATAACCGGCAACCACGCTGATGTCCTTTGTTTTTCGAAGTTTTTTTACCATATTTTCTACTTCTTGACCCATCAAAGCTCCATTCATGGCACCATATAATTCTTGATTAATTTTATTATAAATAACATAATCATTTTTGTGCCATCGTGCAAGTTTTGGATTTTCGCAAAACTCTTTGAAAAGTGATTTCGTTATAATAATTTGTTTCATGAATACTATTTAATTGTAAATTAATTAAAAAATAGGCAAAAAAAATCAACATTATTATGTGTACATAATTCAAAAAGAATTGAAATACTTTTTTTGTAAATTTAAAAAATGCTCCTTTGGGTAATAATTTGTAAGATTATACTGTTTAACAAAATTAGGACTAGATTTTGTATATTTTTGTGCCAACAAAATCCTTTTTTAAAATCACAATTTTTTTTGTCACAATTTTCGTTTTTTACTGTAATTTTAGATAATTGGTTGTGAATGTTTATAAACAAAAGTCAACTCTCAATTTTGTGATCATTTTAAATAATCTTATATAAATTTGATATAAATAAATATATGTAAATATATTACTTGTTATTTTTTATGAATACAAAGTCAATTGTGTGATATTTTGTCAGATTTTTTTACTAAAAAATTTTTATATGTACAATTGATTGCGGAAAATGAAAAAAACATTTATAAAAATATAAAATACAAATATGAGAAATAGACTATTTAAAAAATATTCAATATTGTTTGTAATGTGAATATACATCGTATCTGCATTTTTACAATCGTTTTCTTTTTTTGATTTTAATAAAGTGTATGCTCAAGAAAGTCAACTAGATTATACTAATTTAGTTGCTATTTTTGTAGATGATAAAATATATTGAAGCTTGGAAACAAATATTGAACGATATGCGAAAACTTATATACAATGAGCAAATAATAACTATAGATACAACTCTATATCAAACTCTAAAGCTATAGTTTTGCCGGTAAATACGGACAATATCACAGCCTTAGAAATTACAAAAATTTTGGAAAATATATATTTTGATTGAATTAGTGGAGAACCATCTAAACTTGTTTGAGTAGTTCTAATATGAGATATACCTCTACCTGTGGTAAATCAAAATTGATTTATTTATCCCACCATTTATCCTTATGTTGATTTTGAAAAACAGAAATTTATTTGGGATGATAATATAAAATATTTTGTGTATAACAACAAATCAAAATGACAAGCAGAAATTCGGCATGGGCTAATAAATTTTGACACAATTGATCAATACAGAGCTTATTTTAATAAACTAAAAGACTATGCACAAAATCCTTGAGAATTTATTGATAAAAGCATTTGGTATGAGGACATGATAGCAAATAAAAAGTACTTTTTTGCTGATGGATTGGGGTCTTATATTAATAATTTTTTATTTGCTGAAGATATTGGACAAAAAAGATATTCAGATTTGATGGTAAAAATAATGCAATGAACATATAATGATGTTGTAGTTGATATAACAAATGGAATGGGAGAAGTATGATGAGATATATCAAATGCTATTCAGTCTTTAAATGATAGCATGAATACTCCGACTAAATTTATAGATGCAATAGTCAAAGACTGATACCTCAGACCTTATACATCTTTGATGTGAATAAAACATTTGGATAGAATTGTAAAAAATGTAGAAACTGCAAATAGGCGAATAGAACAAATTACTTGATCTGATGGAAAAACAATTAGCCGTACAGCACTGGATACTTCTTATTCTACGATAGAACAGAAAGATGAAACTTTATTGAGATTAAAATGATGAGTAGATCCTTTAATTGTGTTATTTAATAATGCCTTAGAACAAATAGTGGACGATAAAATAGAAACCGAAAAATATCGATTGAATGAAATTATCCCTTTAACTTATCTAAATTATGAATGAGCTCGTAAATGAAAAACAAAATTATCAAGTTGTACACGGAAAGTCTATGATGCTTATGAAAACCACTTTTTTGGTATGCCAGCCAAATATATGGATAACATGAAACAAATATCTACTTACAGATGAACTTATAGAAATTTTGATAATATATTTTGATTAAAAATAGCTGATATTCAATCTTGAGCAATCCCTTCTTTGGATTTAACAACAATAGATTTGAACAAAAAGTCTATATGAGGATCTTACGATATATTTGCTACTCAAGTAGATGCAAATAGAGGATATAATATAAATAATACAACAAAAGAATTGGAGATATATGATGAAAACAAAATAGCTAAAAGAAAATATCGAAATGCTACTTGTCCAAGCAAGTGGCTTGGGATATGTCGGAAAAAACGAAAATGGCAATCTAGTAAGGAAGACTGAGAAATTTGTGACATAAAAGATAAGAACAAACAGGGATGATGTGAAACATTACAAGAATTTGCTATTAGAAATCGATGAGGAGCATCTCCATTAAATCTATCTGGAACTAATGAATGGTTATCTGGCTATAATTTCCAAGATGCTATTTTACCAATCTTTGATATAGCATGAAGCACTATAGTTCTTCAACCTAAAAATACAGCTAATAGCTTTTTATGAGTAAATACCTACTCTAGACTGATACAACAAACTTTTGTACTAAGCCAAAAACCTAAATATTATTTTAAAAATAAAGCAAAAGAAGCTCCTAGTTTATTTGGGCTATGATACAACCCTAATATGTGAGAAGATATGAAATTTACCAACTATTTACCAACAAAAGATTTAGAAGAATCTAATGTGGGATGGGAATATACAGAACCTATCAAAGCACCTAGTGTAGATTTTTTTACTTGGTTCAATAACAGTAACTATAAAGCTTGGGAATGAGATATATTTAAATTAAAAAAAACTACTGATGGAGATTGTTTGGGTAAGGGTGAAATATTAACATACATGACTTTAGACTCCAGAGTAAAGAATGTTTCTGCTACCAATTTAGAATTAAATGGAATAATTTATAAAATCTTTGAAGACAACACCTCCCCATCTAAAAGATTTTATGAGCGTTTATCTGATAAGATAACATTTTTTTATGACTCAATTAATAATACAATAGACATGTCCAATTCTACTGGTTCAGAATCTGCGATGTCTAATTTGATTAGCTTAAAAGAATATATTTCTTGAATAAATAGTGGAGTAGCTAACATAACGAATACAGATATAAAATCAAACATGAGTACTTGAGCCATAAGTGATTTAGTAAATCAGTGGGATGTTTATGTTCCAGAAAATATGTATACTAATACAGAGAATTTAGTTGAAAATATACAAATAAAACTCGTTGACTCATACATGCTTCTTGTGAGTTTTTGATTTGAAGATATTGAAAAATATATAGAAAACCAAATTTCTACATTTACATTAAATAAAAATATTCTGGTGTTTTTGTATGATTGGAAAAGTAATTTACTACAAACTATTTTAAATACAAGAAATAAATTTTTGGAAATGCATCCTTTTGTAATAAATTTGGAAAATATTTATAATAGTATAAATGATAATAATTTAAATAAGAATAGTTTACTAAGTCAATTAAATGCTAAAAAAACTAAAATAAATAACATAGGAGATGGATGTAAAGATGGTAGTAAATTTAAACCTTTATGTAACACTTTAGATAGTTTGAAGTTGAGGGTTCTCAATCAAGCTAGCCCAGTTAATGATGAAATTAGAAAAATTAAAAAATTTATGGTTGAAGATGATGATGGTAATGAAATAGAATTTATGCCATTTGTTGTAATGAAACTTCTGACCTCAGGAAATGAAGCTAACATAAACCCTGTTCTACAAAAACTGGATCAAATTCCCCATTCTACCAATGTCAATCTAACTTGATATATACCTTGAATGAGTAACATCACTTCCGATAGACCTATAGATTCTCCAAAATATATTACATTTAAATGAGTATGATGAGATAAAGTTACATTTATTTATCCAAATCTTTATAAAGCAGAAGTTTTCAGTTGAAATCTTAATGCATTGAAATTGAAAAATCCAAAAGAAATAGAAACTGCTATCAAACAATATTTGGTAGAAACCGTAAAAAAATATAATGAATATCTAACAATTCAAAACACCAAAAAAACTAATTTTTATCAGCAAAATGCCTGAGCTTATAATGCATTAAAAATAAAAGATACACTAGCATCACCCATTTGAAACCGTCCATATAATTTGATGCCAAACGATTATTTAATTGTTGAGTTAGAAAAAAAACTGGAGGATAATATCTTTTTTAAATGAAAAATGTGATGATATGAACCAATAGAATTTATAGCTCACCTAATTTATTATCAAAATATTGGACGACAACAAAGAAAGATTTGAGAAATTATATGAGATGACATAAACAATATTATAGAAGGTTTTGATGTAAATGAAAAAATAAAATATAGTTTGGAAAATTATTTAATAAAAGATAATAACAAATGAACTTATATTACCCCATCTTATCGTGACAATGGATATGAAGTTGCTTTCATTAATTCTAATGGAGAGGATTTAATTACAGAAAAAGCAGTACCTCCTTTTGCTCATAATATAAAAAATTCTGCTAATAATTTTTCACAACCTAGTCTCCCAGAGATAGATAATTCTAGTGAATTTTTGGAAAGTTTAAACAATGAGTGCTGAATGATGGATGGTGGCTGAGTGTTGATATTTGACATAAATGGGGGGGTGCCATATTCTCCGTGGTTGAATTCACTAAAATGTCGATGGGAAAAAACTATAGCACTTTTTAAAGATTGAAAAAAAATTATAAATGTAGAATGGCCGATTTCTTTGAAAAACATCTTGAATTATTGAGTTTCTCTACAGAATGTTTGACAAGATATGTATTATAATTTTGGTGTAGAAGAAATGCTTCAATATGCGGAACAACGATTATATTTGAACAATGAAGAAAGTAACCAAAATGTATTAAACAATGCTAGTGCTATAGATTATCAAAAATTAGACAAAATTTTATCTTATACGGTAATTGAAACAAACAAACCTAATATAAATGCGGATGATGCAAACTGAAATATAAATATATATTCCACAGTAGAACTAAATGATATAGATTTTTATATTAAAAATATTGGAGCAAGTAAAATAAAAATAAAAGATTGAACAACAAATATCTCAAATAATATTACTGAATGAACAGAATGATTTTTTACAGGAAATTTTGTTGTAGATCCTTTTTATACAAAAGAGTTGGACTTTGAAATACAAGATCCTATTGCTTGAAGAAATGTTGTGGTGTTTTATATGTGTTTACCTGGAACTCAAGATATAGCACAATGTGTAACAAAAACTCTAAACCTAGAAATCATACCTGGAAAAATTGATAAAGTAGAAATTTTGACACAATGAGAAAATGCATTACAGTGATCGAAATTCCCTATAACTGTCAAGTGAATAGATAAATTTTGAAATAATGTATGACAAATATTTGATGGTAAATTCCAAATATCTACATCAAGTGGAACCCTTTTCTACGAATCTAGTGCATGAAAACAAATAACATTTTCTAACTTCAACAAATCTAAATTTGTGTTGAATATTGATGAAAATGCTACTCACAATAGCCAAATAAATATAGAGGTACAATGAAGTATTGCTGGAGCAGATTTGATAGAAGCATCTAAGAATATCATAGTAAAAAAATGAGAAATTAAGGTCTATAAATGAAACTCAGCTTTAACAAACATGGTAATAAATCTACCTTCTACAAACGAATATTCCTATAAAGATTCATTTGATTTAACGCAGATGAACCTAAATACGGTCCCTAATATAAAAATAAAATTACAAGATATCGAATGACAAGATATAGATGGTGAAACTCTCGTAAAAATCTCTAGCAAAAATGGGCTGATAAAACCAGGTGAAATAGAAATAAGAAAAGTAGATGTGACACAAAATAATACCACATTTGAAGTTACACAAAAAAGATTTTCTCAAAATAATAATTTCATGATAACAACTGGTGAGATAGAAGTTTATTTTATGCCAAGCTTTAAAGCATGAGATGATATAATTTCAATATCAATCTCTGGATTACCAACTCTAAACATACCAGTAACGGTAAACCCTGCACCTGCAAAAATTGTGGAAATAAATACAGAACAAGATTCTATCTCTATAAATTCAGATTTACAGGCAAACTTAAAAATTTCTGATAATCGATGAAATATGATAACAAAAAATACAATGCTAAAAATTGGTACTCTATGACCACTCGCTATTTCTTGAACAAACGGAGCTATTACAAATATAAATGTTACAAACTGACAGCTTAATTTTGTAATAAAGTCGAAAGAACAATGATGATACGGATTTGTATTCGCACAAATTATGAGTTGATGAGTTGAGCTAGAATGACAAAAACCATGAGCAAAAGACATCATAGTACAAGATAAAATCCTACCCAAAAAAAATTTAAATATAATGTATTTGAGTTTATTTGGGAACGATCGATGAAACCAACGAGGTTTTATGTCTAATAATAACAAATATGTCCAAGAATTAATTAATAATTCTGAAAAACTAATAACAACTACCACACAACTTATAAGTCCAGAAAAGATAAAAATGTTTTCTACTGTTATGTCTAAAAAAATAGAGTTTATAGATCTAGATGATAAAAAAATAAACCTTGAATTGGATAACGGATTAAATTTTATGATACAGGATGTTGGCGATATTAATGTAAATATAAATAATTTAATTTTTCAAGAAGTTGGTGTTAGCGAAGAAAATCTGGAGTATGTAATAAAAACTTTGGTGGAAAACAAATATTTGGATAAAAATGCACTAATTTATATCCCAGAGGCAACGGATAGTATTATTGAAAGCAATGAGCTTAATGGGAATTCAATATTTATAAACGATAACAATGTGTTTAATCTGGATGATATGCAACAAAACATAAATCTAAGTATAGATTTGAGTAATGATAAAACTGCTTGATATCAATCTTGGGAACTAAAATTGAACAATAAAAAAATATGAACCTTTTTGTTTGTAATAAATAAAATAAACGATCTCACTGTGCAAGTAGAATCAAATAATTTAGAATATAGTTATGGTAAAATTTGGATTGATTGATCTACCAATAAAGAGTGAATCGGATTTTTTCAAAACAACTCAAATTTTCCAAAAGATTCATTGGGATATAAATCTATACAAGATAGTGATGATCCTACTTTATGAATATGATTTACAAGTGACTTCAAAAATATAACAAACTTTGGAGCTGGTCAACCTGTTTGAGAGGCAACTCTAAATTTTTCTTCTGAGTTTCTAATAAATATAGGAGACCCATTATTAAAAAGAATAGATAAAAATGAAAATGCAAAATTATTAGATACTGATTTAAATTTGGAATTAGACAGTGGCTTTGATAAAGGAATATGAGAAACAATCTTTTCTGAAACAAATAAAACAATATTGAAAGTGATAAACATAGATTTTAATAACGATGGCTTGGAGGATGTTATTGTAGCATTTTCGGATGGAAGTGTAAAAATATTAAAAAACTATTGATGAAATGCTCCTTTCAAAGATTTGGGGGATTTAATGATTTTAGCTGACTGAATAAAAGAAATTATTGTGGGGGATGTAGATGGGAACGGATATAAAGATATAATAATAAAAAATAATTCCGATGTTTTGAGAACCTATAAAAATGATCGCTGAGTATTTGATGTGGATTGATTGCCTGTTTGTATAAATACAAATGTAAAAGAAAATATTATATCAGAAAATCCTCAAAACACATCATGAGTAAATCAAATATTTTTTGAAGATATGAATAATGATGGAGTTTTGGATATTATTACAAGCGATAGTTTGGGTTATATTAAGATTTTTTATGGTGGACAAGATAACTGAAAAGATAACTATATTTCTACCAATAAAGTCATGTGTGATGATGAACGATATGATAGACAGAAAAACAATACAAACATGGTGTATAGATTTGGAATAAGAATTAATGAAAATGTAAAAGTTTTGGACCAAAGCTTGATCCATTGGAAATGACTAGATGTTGCAGAAAATATTGAAATAAACACAGCAGACTTATGAATAGATACTAATTTCTTTTCACAAATAGATAAAGATAAAATGCAGGAAACTATTCAGGCATGAACTACATTTGATACAAGTAGCGCTGAAGAACAGTATAAATGAATAGAAAGATTTAAGTTAGCAAACTTTGGAATAATACCTTATTATGAAGATAATATAGATCATGAATGAGAGATACCTTATGTGGAAATATGATGTTTAACCTGAGAAGACCCTGTAAAAATATACAAAAAATATGAAGATATAAACTGAGATGTTTTAGAAAATTGAGATAAAGTGCAAGTAACAATAGTACTGAAAGCAAAGAAAAATTTTACTTGAACATTTATAGATAAAATTTCTTGACCTTGGATTATTCCATTGACTGGAGAAATGGATATGATTGAAAATTTTTGGTTTGAACCAGGAACAATTTCTACATGAAAAGTTGAAAATGAATTGAAGTTTCACTGGGATATGAATAATTTTAGATATATGATAGACAACCTATCTATGAATGCTGGAGAGGAAATAAAAATACATTATCGAGTGTTTTATGATGGGCAAACAGAAATTCAAACAATAGACATAAAGGATGTAGATTGAAATGATTATGAAAAATTCTGATGAAATGAGTGAGAAAAATTAAGTAATCGTCCGAAAGATTGATTAAGAGATATTAAAATAACTCCAGCTGATGATTGTAATAAATCCTTGATTATATTGTTTAATAATAATCAGTGAAATAAAAAAACTTATTCTCCGGAATATGTAGATTTGGCAAAAATATTGGCGAGATTAAATGCAAAAACACAAGAGAATTTTGAAAATGCGATGAGTGAAATCTCAAACACACTCACTAATGGCGGTTCTGACTGAAATGGTATAGATTTGGAAAGTGTCCCTGGAGCAGGAAGTGTTTTTAATTGAAACGCTGTTCTTGATATTTGGGCAGACAATTTTAGCTGGGATAAAATTATGTCAGAATGAGGAATTAATTTAGATAATATACTTAATTTCCCTGCACAAGTAATTGATTGATTAGTTTGAGATGTCGCAAAAAAGGTAGATAAAATTATGGGATGAGCTTGTAATGGGTTTAAACTTAGTGATTTTGGAATTGGTGATGGGAAGAACTGTGGATTACCTGTCCCATTTAATCAAGCGTTTTTATGACCTGGAGAATATCACTTATTTGGATGCTTTAAAGAACCTATGTTACCATTAACACATACAATTGGAAAGGGACTTCCAGTATTAACGATACCTGGAAATCGACCATCACCAGTTGGATACTTACCAATACCATGAATATTTTGATTGCCGTTTAAAGGTGTAAAAGATTGATTTTTATGAGTTCCGTGAGGCCCATATAATTCTTTGTTTAGACTATATTTGGTACCAACACTAACTGCTGAAATTGGGATGGCTATGTGTTTTGGAACATATAATATGCTGGAATTTGTGTTACCAGACCCCTTTGGAAATATTGCCTGAAATTGTTTAGTGACGGCATTCCCTTTACCTTGTAAAGAAGAATGAAATTGAGATTATGAATCTCAACCAAATGTAACCAATCTTATTCCAGAAACATTTCTGGATATGGACCCTTGTACTAATAAGAATATACCATGCTATATAGGGACATGAGAATCAAATACAAGTTTTGAATTTGTGTCTAGTAGTAGCACTAGTTATAATATGAATTCAGCTATTCCTGATGGAAGTTATGCTTGATGATTTATTACTATTGAAAAAACTCCTGTTACTGAATACTGATATAGAGCAGAGTCAGCTAATATAGAAGTTGAGGGAATTAAACTGTTTTGATGAGCTGATGCACAAAATAAAATATTATGATGAGATTGAAAATGATGTCTTAAAGAGGTGCTTAACAAACGAATGGAACAACAGACAGATTATATAATGAATAATTTAACAAATTTCAAAATAAATATTATTTTACCTGATTTTGAATGAATAAAAGCGGATGCTTCAGCTATTGTTTCATCCGGAACATATAGACTAACAAATGAGCAAAAATGTTTAAATAAATGAATGAAACGAAATAGAGAAACGAATACTTGTGAAAAACAACAATCTGGGAATCAAAATGAGGATAAAAGTCTGACTGGAAAGAAAGCTAAAAAACTAACTAAACGAGCTCAAGACAATTGGATTAGTAGAGATCAAATAACAGATCTATCTAACTCTATATCAAACCCTTTTGTTGCACTAGAACAAATGTTCAAAGATATTGATTTGATAAACATACAAACGGAAAATATTACAGTAAAGGTGCCAATGATAACTTCTGATGATATCGTTGCATATATTAGTATGGCAACAGAATGGATAAAACAACAAGAAAAGGTGCTAGATAAACGATTTGATCTATTTAAAGCGCTAGTTGGGCGATGTGGATGAATAGACAAGGAGAACATAAAAAATCGATCTGATCTAAAAAAAGCTATAAAAGAAACAAAAGGAACTCTGGAAGAACAATTGAAAGAGAAATTAAAATCTGTTGAAGAGCAAATGAAGGATATTCAGGAACAAATAGATGCAACTACTGATCCAGAAAAGAAGAAAGAATTAGAAAAACAAAAAAAAGAGCTAGAGTCACAAAAAGATTCATTGGCACAGGATGTGGAAACTATATCAAAACAAATGGGACAAATTAAAAATTTGAATAAAAAATATAATCTAAATGATCTAAAAAATTATGAAATTTTTGAATCTTGTACGGCTGGAGAATTTTTTATAAAACCTGAAAATGTAGATAATTTGGGGCAGATACTTCCATATGATATATATATATCTTACAAACCTGGTCATGAGCAAGAGTTGTCTATGTTTACCAAGTGATTTAAATTGAACCAAGTTAAAGAAAAAACTATTTCAAAGAAAATCAAAATTTCAATAGAAAAAGACTGAGAAAGTATGAGCAACGACTGACTTTGCTTGAAGAGTAAACAATTTTCTACTCCAAATCAATGTGTGGAATTATTTTTATGAGGGAAATTAGATGCTTTATTAAATGAATTTTTCAATATACAAAGCAATACTCAATTACTTATTTCGAGCATAAGACAAAATGTTGAAACTCTAGAATTATATAAAAAATTCCCTCTTGAATTATATGAACGAATGCATGTGGGTGAAAGATATATGTCAGATATTTGATCTTTATTAAATGGGTTCTTATGAACATTATCTATATGGATGCGTACAAATGCAACTAGATATGCCCAATATGTGGATGCGATAATTTTATTATTAACAACACTAGAAACCTATCAAGCAATAATAAATATTTCAAAAGAATGGTCGGAAAAATGTAGTACATGTACCCATGATGAATATGATCAGTTTAGTTGTAAAATATGAACTTTGTGTGGTATGGCTAATTTCCCTATCCTAGAAATTCCACCATTTAAAATACCAAGCATATTTCTAGATTTTTCTAAGTTAAACTTGTGAATAGATATAACTCTGCCAAAATTTAATTTTGTACCAGTTTCTGTACCTTTACCAAGATTACCAGGCTTACCAGAACCACCAAGTGTTGATATATCACTAGATATGGAGGAAGCCTTGCTAATGGGAATGGATTTAATTGGCAAACTAATGGAAGATCTTGGCTTGGGGGTGTCTCCATCCATCCCTGCAATTCCAATAATTCCTGCACCACCAAAATTACCGGAAATACCATCTTTTATACCCACTGTAAGATTGGAACTTCCAGTATTACCACCAGCACCCAAAATACCAAAACTTCCAAACAGTATACATTCTATACTGGATACTATAGAGACAGTAGGAAGAATTTTGTGTATGGTTAAAAAACCTATTTGATTTGTAAAGGAAAGTGCTATCAAAGCAAAAGTAGAACAAATTACTCAAAGAACTTATGAAGTACCATATTGGGATAATTTTGATAAAACTATGGAACAACGAAAGAGTGAATCCAAAAGTAAAATACCAGAATGGATTTTAAATGCATATCCGTTTTTGAAGGCAGATGAATTCCAAAATGTTCAACTTAAATGATTTGATATATGAATAGAATCTTTTGTGGATATTCAATTTAAATTTGATGGGGTGTATGATTTCATAAATTCTTTGGTCGCAATGGCTAATGAATTTAGCTCTGTTCCTTGAGAGTGGGCACAACAAAAAATCGATAAATTGGATGAGAAATCAAAAGAACTAGAAAAAAGAATGAGTGCTTGTGCGACAAATCCTGCTTCTGAAAAGTGTTTGTGAAGTTTGTATACATGAGAATTAAAAGAAAATAAAGAAGAATTGGATCAATTAAAAGATGAGATTAAAAATATTTGAAATAATGTTAGAAATGGTTTTGGAGAAACAAAGAAAGCTATTTTATTGATAGAAGAAAATAATAATAATAAAGAGATTTTAGAATCTGAAGTAGAAAAAACATCAAGTAATATTTCATATATAGAACAAAAAATTGAAGATTTGAATTGAGATCTAGCGATGAGTACAAACGAAGGTAGAATCAGACAGTTAAATAAAGAAATTAGAGAATATGAAAAACTATTGCAATCAGAGAAAAGGAAATTAAATAAGCAACAAGATGATCTAGAAAACATTAAAAATAAAATTAATTTGTTGGATGAAAGATTTTGACCTCAAATAGAAATATATGAAGAGTATTTAGAAACTTATGGTGAATTAGAAGAAAAGTACCAAAAACTTAAAAATAAATTCTCTGAAGAATTGTCTGGAGCATTAGAAACTATAAATAACATGATTCAAAGTTGACAGCAAGTATTAGACTATCTGCATTTTGAAGAAGTGGATGAACGAAATGAAAAAATAAAAGAAAATTTAAAAAAGATGGAGACAAAACAGAAATCTCTAAAAGAGCAAAGATATGAAGATGTTTGAAATTTCTATAAACAAATAAATCTATGAGATGAAATTTCTTATGTTGATTATAATAAGAATGTTTACGAGTCCAATTCGGAAATTCTAAAAAATTGATTAAGTTATATTTTAACAAAATCAAATGATCTATCTTTAAATAAAAAAATTGAGGAATATCTAGATATAATAAATAGTAAAAAAGAAAATACTGTATTGGAAGCAAGTGAAAAGGTGCAGAACCTAGAAAAACAATATTATAGTATTGTAAGTGAATTCCAAAAAAACAATATTGATTTGAGTAATTTAATAAAAAACGATTATGATAAGTTTTTATATTCCGTAGCGAATAATGAGATATCTTTGGTAAATAATCAAGATATTGATGTAACACTATCTAGCAATTTATTTGAAGCAAATACTAATTATTTGAGAAAAGTAGACAGTTTAATAAATTTATATAATATTAAAAACAATAAAGTAAAAACAGAAAATATTGACACTGAAAAAGTAAAATCAAATTCTATTATATTAGATGACCGGAAAGCAAATAATAAAGTTTTATTGAGTCAAAACGGTGCAAATAGTAATGCTTGAATAAATAATAACGGATGACTTCCTACTATAGATATTTCTCAATATATAAATACAATCAAAACTCCTGAATGAAGCATAAATTTAGCAAATCAAGATTATGTAACAAACTTCCAAGATAAAAGTATATTAGTAGACTTGAACTGAGATAATAAAAAAGATTTAATCCTTTGGGATAACAATAATGTCTATGTTAAATATGGGGATTGAAATAGAGATTACGATAATGGAACATATTATAAAAAATACTATAAATACAACATAAATTCCTATGAAAAGTTATTTGATGACGGAGAAGAATGATTTATAAAAATAAATAATATTTATCTCAAAATGTATGATGAGAATTGGGAAGTCAAAAATTTTGAATATGAAGGAGCAAGTTTTGATGATATAAAAATAAGTTGGTTGAATAGCCAAAGATTGTGAGATGATGTAGATGGATATTTAGTTAAAATGATACATAGAGTAGATTTATTTAATGATAAAGAGATTATAATAATAAATAGCAATAAAAAGTTTTTTGATAAAAAATATATGCTAATTGTTCCAAGCTGAATAAATCTAAGCTGATTAAAAATATGATTGGAGGAGTGAATTTTTGATATAGAATCTCTTTTAACTGGGGTAATTTGTGATGTATTATATTATAATGAAAGCCAACAATCAATATGACTGGATATTACAGAAATACCAAGAAATTGGCAGTATAGCCAAATATATAGCTTGAACATGAAAGAGAATTTATATTATATTTCTAGTCCTTCTAGTAATCAAATTGTATGATGACCACAAATAGTGTCTGATGAAACATGACCTAAGGTTGATATAAATATATTTAGACCCTCAATTCAAGAACATATAGATGAAGGTAGTAGTTTCGATTTATATGTGAGCACAAATTATACAATTAAATCTGATCGAATAGATGAAGGTTGAATAAAAAAATTATGGATAGCTGATCAAGATGGGAATATTATAAAAGAAAAAGATAATATAAACAGCATAACATGATATTTAGAGTTGGATAACCTATATTTTACATGAGTGGGTGTAAAAAACTATCATTTTGTTTGAATGGATATAAACGGCAATACAAGTTCAACTGAAATAACATTAAATATAAAAAAACCTGATATTGAAATCACGGACATAGTAAAATATTGAAATGAAAATTTTGGAATAAGTTCTCCAGTAACAATAAGTGCAGAATTAAGCCACGATGTAGATGAAGCTTATGTCCAATTTTTGAGAAACAGAAACGGAATCCGGGAAATATTAACATGAACAATGGGTGGAATAGAGATCGATAAATATAAGCTAAGTCCGTTACAAATGATAATTACTGGGTGATATTATGATTTTGGCAATGACATATGATTATATATATCGAGCTGAAGTTTGGTTGCAAAACTAAATCCTAAAAATTGAAAAATAAGTATAGAGAATTGATTTGAGAATATAATTAAAGTGAATTTAGATTACTCAAAAAAAATCCCTATCATAAAGGTTTTGGACGACAAAAATATAACTATATTTGGTATAAAATTGACCAGCAAAGAGTTGGTAAGTATTGACACAAATTTGGAAATGAGAGAACTACACGGAGATAATTTTGGCGATTTTAATAATGGTAAAGCTATAATATACAATAATGAAGTATTATTGTATGTGAGTCCGACTTGAAAGCTATATACAGATGAACTAATCTACTGAGATTATTGATTTGACGACGATAGCGAAAGTGTAGTATATTCTTTTAGGACCAATAATTGGGGGCAGAATTTGTGAACAATAAAAATAAAAATACAAGATTTATTATCCGAATAATAAAAAAATGAATTATTTGATTTGGTGAAAAATTTGCAAAAAACAAAAAATATATTATAATAATAGTAGATATAAAGTTTTAATTTAAAAAATAATGATGAAAAAAATAGTTATTATATTCTTGATTATGTTTGCTTTCGTTGGAATAAGTAGTGCAAACGACTGTAATGCAGTAATTAATGGTACCGATTGAATTCCAATGATAACAAAAAAACGAAATTTTGACAATATTTTGCCCAAAAAAGCTTTTGAAAAAGCCGTGGAAAATTTGCAGATTTTTTGCTGTAAAATTAATGATGAATGAAAATACAATTATTGCAATAATATAAATCGAACTACAGGAGTTCCATCATCTTTATATTTACTTGATCACATATTAGATGTTTCACTAAGAAGGCTTGATGCCAAGGAAAAAAATAAAAATGGAGAAGATTTAATTTATGGATTGGAACCTGATCCTATTGGTAAGGAACGAAGAGATTTTATAACGGAACAAGGAAATCTAACTAAATGAAGTATACCTTTGAATATTGTAAATCAATATAAAAAATACTGGACTGTAAATAACGATAGTATATTACCTAGATTACCAGCTAGTTCTAATATACCACGAAGTGAAAAAACATTTGAAAATTATCAAGACCGAACTTTAAAGGAAAGATATAATTGAGTATGCGAAAGTAGTATATTTATCTATATAAATAAAATAAGTGGCGATGACAAATTAGATTACAGCAAACTTTATGATGCTTATAACAAGTGCAAATCTTTAGTTGATCAAAGAATTAAAAACGAATACGAATATACTAATATAATTATATCACAAAAGTGATGAATATTATTACATACAAATATTAATTCTTATTTAAGCAAATACTTTTTACAAAATAAGATACTAGAATTACAACAATTGATATTTAATATGAAAACTACTTTTGCTGAAATAAATAAAGCTGTTGTAGAACTAACACCAAATTGTAGCTAATAAATTTATAATATAACAAATTTAAAATGATAAAAAAAATTATTGCACTATTGTCAGTTATAATAGCTGGATTTAGCACTATTGCTATTGCTCAAGTTTGATTTGAAGTAATACCAGAAACGGAATCATCTGCATCTGCCGTAGGAGCTGTTGTTGATAATATTAGAGAGTGATGAAGTGTATGGAAAAAATACAAAGATACTGCATATTGACCAGAGAATATAGTAGATTGAAAAAGAGTTCGTGTATGATGAAGTTTAAAGATAGGAGAACAGTTTGCGACTGGGGTAATGACTTGGGATACTATTTTGGACTATGCTGTATATCTTGTAAAATTTGTCTGACAATTGGCTTTGCTGGTGTGAGCCCTTATGATAATTTACTA
Organism: Patescibacteria group bacterium; assembly: GCA_022705745.1. GTDB lineage: Bacteria > Patescibacteriota > Gracilibacteria > Absconditabacterales > Absconditicoccaceae > JALOAF01. The sequence continues at coordinate 62,523 of JAKJDW010000002.1, read as the reverse complement.
TGGATACAAAAAAGCTACAGAACATCTTAAATTTAATTCAACTATATGAAAGGTTGTCACATGAATATTGGTAATAAGTTTTGCCTATGTTATAGTGAGAATAATTCGAAGTATGTTTATTTCTTAATAAATTTTTGATATTAAAATATTTATGTGATAAAAAACAATAACAATATCTACTGTTTTTTATTTCTATGAACCTATTCCATTAATTTTTCATATAAAATTTATGTATAAACTCTTTTTTGTTAAATTATGTATCTAAACAATCCCCTCCTCTAGCTCTTTGATCTGATCACGAATAACGGTAGCATCCTCAAACCTCCATTCTTTGATTGCCAAATCCATTTGTTTCTTGAGATTTTTGGAGATAAATTCTTTTTCTTTCTTTGTCATTCTTTTGAGTCTTTTAACCTTTCATTTTGTAATAGCAGAAAAATGTTGACCTAAGTCTTGATCTGTCCTTACTGACTCTAAATCTTTGATATTTGATGTAGCTTTTTTGGGAGTAATATTATATTTTTTATTGAACTCGTCTTGAATTTTTCTACGACGATAAGTTTCTCGCAGAGATTTAATCATAGATTCAGTGAATTGATCAGCATAAAGGACAACCTCAGAGTTTGGATTTCTAGAGGCACGACCAATGATTTGGATAAGAGAAGTCGAAGAACGAAGAAATCATTCTTTGTCAGCATCTAATATAGCAAGAAAAGAAACCTCGGGCAAGTCTATTCATTCTCTCAATAAATTGACTCATACTATAATATCTATTTCTCAAGTTTTGAGCTTTTTTAGAATCTCCCAACGATCCATAGTTACTATTTCACTGTGCAAATAGTAGGCTTTGTATCATTTGGAAACGAGATAGTTTGTAATTTCCTCACTAGACTTTTTGGTAAGAGTTAAAATCAAAATTTTTCAATTTTTGGAAATATGTTCATCCAGTTTTGATAAAAGATGATCTATAAAAGGTAAAGGTTTCGAATCCTTATTTTTTGGTAAAAAGTCTTTTAGATTGGGATGTTTTGTCATAAACAACATTATATTATGGTAAAATGTTTTATTATATTATATATTTTTATGCTAAATGAAAGGGAAGAGAGTTGGTTTTTTAATGATTTGTAATAAATTATATAGTATAAGAAACATTTCAGTTAGTTTATTGAAAAAAGTCCTTGAAAAACGGACACTACAAACTATCATTTCGAGCCAACAACCTCTCAAGAAATGCAACAATGCCGTCCTTCCTCGCAAAGCGAAGCGGAGTCCCCGACAAAGAAGTCAGGGAGTAAGGGAGATTTGAACCATAAGTGGGAGGAACAAAAAAACTGTTTCTCTTTTTAAAGAGATAGAGGGATTTATTAACCTATCATTTCGAGCGAAGCTGAAAAATCCCTTAAAAAAAAACATCTACATCTAATTAGAAACCCACGAATAAGCATTATCTGGACTAATAACACGATAGCTCGCATCAGGATATTGTTCTTGAAAACTAACTGGAAGTTTAGCTTGTCTTTTAGGAGACCATTTTATCTCATAGCTAGCAATAAGATTAGCAAAGTCTGTTTCCAAATAATCTAATTCAGATCCACTAGTTGTTCTCCAAAAAAAACTATGATAGGGCAAACGGTGATTTTGAAGGAATTTTATCCTTTCAGCAATAATAAAGTTTTCCCAAAGGTGTCCAAGATCGGTCCTACTCGCTATTGCTTGTACATTTCTCAAAATTCCGTTTCTTACCCCTATATCCCAAAAATAAATTTTTTGTCCTCTTTTAAGTTCATTTCTCAAATTACGAGCAAATGAAGGAAGACGGAAAATGATAAAAGCCTGCTCCAAAAGCCCTATATATTTTTGTACTGTTTTAACATCTACTGCTAAAAGCTGACTTAATTCATTAAAAGAGACTTCAGATCCAATTTGTAAAGCGAGTGCTTGAAGTAATTTAACAATAAGATCTGGTTTTCTTAGACTTTCATAAAGAAAAATATCTTTGTATGCGTAAGATTGAACAAGTTCAAAAAGTTCTTGAGCATCATTAGTAATTACACTACGAGGGTACATACCATATAACAACCTTTGCTCTAATAATTCTTTATGTTGATGAATTGGCACTTCAGCCCAAATTTCTTCTAAACTCAAAGGATGTAAATGAAAAGTTTTAACCCTTCATGTTAAAGATTCTTGTATATTATTTGCAAGATCAAAAGCAGAAGAGCCTGTTGCTATTACTTGTATTTCTGGGATATTATCTACAATAAGCTTAATGGTATTACCAATTTCTTTAATTTTTTGTGCCTCATCGATAATTAAAATACGATACCCTTTAAGCCATTGCTCAAGTTTAACAAGAGAAATACCTGTTAAAAATTGTACTACTGAAAAATCATCTCCCGTAACATACAAAGTTTTAGCATAATTTCACCAAAGTTTTTTACATAATGTTGTCTTACCAACCTGCCTAGCACCATAAATAATAATAGCTTTTCACTTAAAACAGTTCTCCAAAAGCTCTTTTTCAATTATTCTTGTAAATTCCATTTTTTATAAAAAAAATAAATGCAGTTTTATTATATAGATTATAATCCACAAAATCAAGTGAATTTGTGGATTATGCTCCATAAGTTTCTTTTATAAAGAAGCAAGAAGGAGGAGAGAGTTTACTGTACAATATCGTTATCATTGAGTGCTATTATTCCAAAAAAACTATTTGTAGAAAAACCATTCTGTATTAAAATGTTACCCTACAGGTTTAATATGACCTATGCAACTATCCTCCAAATATTCTAGCAAAGAAATTTGGATTGATTTCAAACACCATTCTCAATAAGGCGAAAAGAAACAAAAATATTCATTCTGTTTTGGACAATCTCCATTTTGTTCTCATAAAAATCAGTGTGATAATTAATGTAGCAAAAAGAATTAATACTGAAAATATGTTGTCTCTAAATAACATAGAAAGGAATCCTGCATTACAGTCTGAATTGAATAGACAAGTAGATTTAAGAGTTAGCGGTGATGAAATAATAGAACTAATTCAGATGATTCATAAAATATTGAAAATATCTGATCAGATCACATTTCCAACTCCCATATCATAATTCTTTTTGATTATTGCAGCTACTGTAGCAGCAATTTCTGGTAGACTTGTACCTGCAGCAACGATAGTTGCTCAAATAGCTCGTTCTGATAATCAAAATACTTGTGCTATATAAATAGCAGCATTTACAACATGATGAGAAGCGAGAACTAGTAGTCACAAACTAGCAATTAGCTTTAGAATTGTAAGCCAAATTCCATTTGTATTTTTATTGAAACATGGGATATTTTTTTTGATAACTGTAAATATAAACAACAAAACTAAAAATCATAAAAATATTTTTGAGTAAAAAGAAATTCAAAAAGAGATATCGGGATTTCAATCTGCCAAAGCTTGAGAACTAATAACTGACAGTATGACTATAGACACAAATAGACTAATAAAATTTTTTAGTTTTGGTAAAGTTGGAACTTCTGCATCTTCTGTCGGAGCATCTCTTTTGATCCATAAATAAGCATTGTAAGCTACCAACAGTCATAATAAAATTGCTCACTCTCGTCGTAGAACTGTTTGATCTCGAAGCATCACAAAAATTAATCCTGTGATAAATAACAAAAAAATTCAATCTCTATATACCAATTTTTTTTGTATCAATATTGGAGCAATAATCGCACTAAGTCATAATATAAATCAAAGATTGAAGATGTTTGATCATATTACATTTCAAACGGAAAGTGCACCATTTCAGTTTAAAGCCGCCATAGCAGATAAAAATAATTCTGGTGCTGATGTTCATGTCGCTATTATTGTGAGTCAGATAAATAGTGCAGATACATTGAAATACTTTGCCACTCTAACACTTGAATTGATCAAATGATTTGCAGCAAATCATAGTATAAGCAATCAAACTATTAATAGAATAAATGCTCCGATCATGAGTTCGGATTTGAAAATAAAAAATATGAAAAATAGATTATAAATTTAAACTAAAAAATCAACACAACAGTTTTATAAAAAAATAAAAAAACTCCTCTCTTAAATTTGACAAAAAAAAATTTTAAATATAATTAGGTTGTCTACACAATAGCAATAGTAGCAGTTTGCATAAATTGGATATCTAGATAGACTCTATTAAATATGCTTATTTAAGGTAGACTACTTATAACAAAAAAGTTTTACTGTGTTAGCTATAATAAATGAAAAATAACACCAAATGGCAAATATTTAAAAAAAAACTCATACAAATTAGGACAAAAAGAGAGAACTTTGCGCTTTTTATCACCTGTATTAGTGTTATTATGGTCTGGAGGGGAGTTTGGACAATGTTGGATCTTTACCTTTTCCCTACACTTCCATTTGTTAGTGCTATTTTTTCTACAACGATTTGAGTTCTTTTATTACTAATAGACGATGGTAAATTAAAGGAACTGAAATAATAAAAAATCAATAATAACAATATTTACTGAATGTGATTTGGATGAATTAATATTTCTGATTATATAGTAGAACTTATTTCAATAGCTTAAATATTTTTGCCAATTCAAGAATTTTTGAAAAATCAAGGGATTGGATTAGATTTTGATGTTCTTTTTCTGAAATATAAAGGTCAAAAAAAAGTGCAATATGTGGTATAAAAGCTCTTTTTGCTCACACTACGATTTTCTCACAATAATAATTTTTGAAAACATCAAAAAAATTTTTCAATTTTATTTTTGTAAATTTAGGAAAACCATCTTCTTTGGATATCAAAAATCACTGATCAGTAAAAGAATACTGGAATCATTCCGAAAAATATTTTCATTTTTTTATTTCTTCAATATAACAAAGCTCTTCACAAAAGGCTCAAAAAAAATCTAATATCAAAATAGAACTTGGACATTGATTTTTAAGGACTAGCACATGCTGTTTTTCTTTTTGATAACTAAATGAACAATATTCTGGATAACAGAAACTGGACATATCAACATTGGTTTGAAGGTTTTTTCATTTTCATCCTGTAGTATCTATCATTCAATTTTCTTTGATAAAAATCATATTAGATTCTTGATATCGAGTTTTTTGGTAAGCAAGCACTTCATCAAAAGTAATATCATCAACAGTATTTGTAAAAATATTTTTATTAAAAATCTTTTGAAGTGTTTTTTCATAAACTTTTTGTCAAAAAGATGGAGCACAAAGCTCGTTTTTTATAACTTTTTGATGTAATACAAAACTTTCGTAAGTTATCGGAGTTTCCAAAAAATCCACAATCTTTTTTATAGGAATATGTTCTCGTTCAAATCATGTATATCCTGTACTTGTATAAGCATATATGTCTGAAAAATGTAATTGGATTTCTATATTTTGGTCATGAAGTACACAATGCTCCAAGAGATGTGGTAAATATTTATTATTATTGTGAAAAGGAGTTTTTATAAGAATTTGCATTTACAAAAAATAGGATAGTAAAATTTCTACTCTTCCATTCTAAAGAAAAAAAGATCAAAATAAAGTGCTTTTATCCTCTTTTTTTAGGACGATCAGAATGTATCACTTTGAAAATTTGGATACTACTCAGATGGATGAAAAAGAAAAAAAATATGGAAAAATATTTTGGATAACAAAAATATACATTTTCTTTCACGAAGTGACTGGAACAATATTTCAATAGAAAATTTGATTGATTGATATGATGGTGAAAAGTTGAAAGAAAGTGTTTTATATAGCTGAGTTAGAGCTTATACAAATGCTAAATATAAATTTGAATATTTGAAAATAGCTGAGTGATGTAACAACAAATGTACTTTTTGCATCATCCCAAAAATTAGATGAAAACAAAAATCTTTGCCAATAGAAGAAATTGTACAAGAGGTGCAAAACATGCTAAATACTGGGATAGAAGAAATTATTTTGATAGCTCAAGACACAAATAAATATTGAGTAGATCTATATGGCAAAGCGATGCTTTTTGAATTATTGGAAGAACTGGAGAAAATAGAATGAGACTGGATGTATAGAATATTGTATCTATATCCAGATGTTTTAACTCTGAAACAGTTGGAAAAATTAAAAAAATTTAAAAAATTTATTCCGTATTTTGATATTCCACTACAACATATTAGTGAAAATATTTTGAAAAACATGTGAAGATTTTATGATCAAAAACATATAAAGAATCTATTAAATTTCATCGAAAAAAACTTTGAAACTAGGTTTGTTAGGACAAATATTATTGTATGATTTCCTGGAGAAACTGAGGAAAATTTTCAAGAATTATGCGAATTTTTAGAAAAAACCACATTTGACAATGTAGCAATTTTTGAGTATTATGATGAAGTTTTGGCCGACTCTAGTAAACTAGAAAATAAATAACGGGAGTTAGGGTAAAAGATTGACAAACAAAAACTAAATAAGCGATAAAGTCAATCCATATTTGGAAAAAAGTCATAAGATTTTGAAAAAAAAATTTTTTTATTTATAATAAATATTGTATCATATATTTATATTATAAAGCAGATATGACAACTGTTATGGTACAAATATATATCAAAAAAATAATGAAAAAAATATGCTTAATGTTTGTGTTTTTTGTATTTTTATGAATTTCATTGGGAAATTATGAAATATTTTTGAATGATTTAAGAACTGCAGGAGTAGAGGTAGATAGGATATTAGAAAGCGACCAAATAAGCAGATACGAGCTTTCTAGACTTTTGAATACCGTTTCCTGTCAAGATTGTGTGAACACACCAAATTGGATGATAGAAAAGTATACAAACAATTGGCGGTTGAACTTTATTGAAACACCAGGAAAAGATTTTGATGATATTATTTTTGGCTCATCATACTACAACTGAAAACCATATTATTACTGTGTAGCATATGTTGGTGATAATAATTGGATGAGATGATATCCTCAATGAATCAGCCCTGTATGTGATTGAAAATTTTGTTGACATAGAAACACTACTGTGGGAGAATTTTTACAAGTAGTTTTGAATATTAGTGATCAATATATATTTAACAGATATTTAGCTGATTGGTGACAGATAAAAAAATGGATGGATTGATTGACTAAATGAACTTATCCTTATGAATATTTGAATAAAAACGACAGAGATATAATAAATATGCACGCTCAAAATTGACTATCTTGAATCTTACCAAACAAAGAATCTTTGCAAGCATATATCAAGTATTGTATGTTCAACTTAAACAAATGTGGCATGCAGAGTTTTGGTGCCATCAAACAATGATATTGGCCTGTGTGAGAATTGAATATCTTGTATGATCATAATATAGTAGAACATGAAAAATTTAAAGACTGACAAATTCACGAATTGGTAAGTTGAGAATATGTTTTAAAAACTTTATATAATGTTTTTAAAATAGTTGATTGTGATTTCGATGATGATTATGATAAGGATGGAATACTAAATGCTGAAGATAATTGCCCAAATCATTATAATCCAAGTCAAAAAGATACTGATGGTGATGGAGTTTGAGATGTGTGTGATTCTGATATTGATTGAGACGGTGTTTGAAACCCCATAGGAATTGTAGATGATTTATGAAAAGTTATTATATCAAAGTGGGAAAGCTGAATAGATAATTGTTTGTTCATTAAAAATCCAGACCAAAAAGATACGGGTAATAAAGGAATAGGAGATGCATGTAGAGCAAATCAAAGTAATTTGGGAATGTATATAAAAAGTGATTTTATTCCTTCCAATGCCCCTTTGACTGTAAATTTTGAAGCTATTACGGAAGGAGTTGTTCAATGAGAAATTACTCGAGATTTTTGAGATTGAAATCATGCTGTTTGACGCGAAGTAAGTAACACTTTTTTGGAAGAATGAATATATCAAGTTCAAGCCAATGCGGAGTGAATTAATAATAATGCTCATGCTGTGATAACTATTGTTGTTGGAAAAAATGCATCAGAAAATTATAGTGTGCAAATAGCTACAAACAAATTAGGGTGAATGGCCCCTGTTGAAATTAAATTTACTGCAATTACCAAATGATCTTTTGACAAATTTGAGTGGAATTTGGGAGAGGGCGATATTATAGAAAGGACTGACAAAGGTCCCGTTATAAAAATATATAAAACACAATGATCTTATATGGTTACATTGAAGTGAATAAAAAATAATCAAGTACTTTCTGTTGCAAATGTGATTATTGCGGTGGGAGATGATGGGGAGATTGGAAGTAATTTAAGAGCAAATCCTATTATGCCAAAAAAATGAGAAACAATAAACTTGCAAACAGATATTTTTGGATTTGAGGAAAAGGATATAAGTTCTATAGAGTGGAATATGGGGAATTGAGAAGTCATAAAAAATGGTTTGTTGAATATGGGTTATATTTATAAAAAAGTGGGGACTTATGTGATAATACAAAATATATTGCTAAAAAACTGAAGAAAACTACAAAATTTTTTAACAGTAAATATTAGAGATGCTTCTTTGGAAAGCTCATATGCTATTATAACAACAGTTAACAAAACAATACTCCCTGTTTTTGATACTGTAGAATTTACTATGAATAAAATATGAGTTCTACCTGAAATTATACTAATTGTTAATAAGTATTGAGATTGAAATAGTAATAAAATTACTAATTGATTGAATATTTGGCCAAAAAAATTTGAACATCAATATATAAAAGAATGAGTTTATTTACCTAAAAATATCGTTTTTTTGGATTGAAACATATCCTTGGAAAGCGTGTTTACTATTACGGTAACACAAAATGATATTTGTATGGAGGCTAATCTTAATGGTACACTAGATCAATTTGAATGTGATATGGATGGTGATGGAATTCCTGATATTTGTGATGATGATATAGATGGAGATGGATTACCAAATTTGATATGATTGATTGAGTTTGAATTAGATGATTGCTCCATTACATCAGACAATATAAACGAAGAAATTTTGTTATTGCATAATAATAATGGTCTCGATAATTGTCCGTTTCATGTAAATCTAAATCAAATGGACTTGAATAACAATGGATGGGGAGACGAATGTGATGAGTTTATAACGAACATATTAAATGATAATTTAGGATGAGGGTGAGGGTGAGGAGGAACTTGAATCTGAGGAGGAATCTGAGGAGGAATCTGAGGAGGAACTTGAATCTGAGGAGGAATCTGAGGAGGAATCTGAGGAGGAACTTGAATCTGAGGAGGAATTTGAGGAGGAACTTGAATCTGAGGAGGAATTTGAGGAGGAACTTGAATCTGAGGAGGAATTTGAGGGGGAACTTGAATCTGAGGAGGAATTTGAGGAGGAATTTGAATCTGAGGAGGAATTTGAGGGGGAACTTGAATCTGAGGAGGAATAAATTTTGATGATGAAGACTGAGACTGAATACCAGATCATTTGGATGCCTGCCCTACTATACCGGAAAATTACAATGGAATAGAAGACTCTGATTGATGTCCTGAAATTGATGTTGATAAACTTAATGATGAAGAAGCTAACATAACGGCAAAGGAGTGCTTTTCTTGTCCTTGTAATTTTTCGGATTTTGCTAATGACCTAAATATAAAAGATAAGGTAAAAGCTATTCTTTGGGATTTTGGTATGACTACAATATATAGTGAAACTATCCCAGAAAATATAAGACAATTTTTGCAATAAAATTTATATAAAAAATCCCCATATTACACAAAAACCTATTTTATCCGAGCCTTGACTATTCTAATATTGAAATGAAAGGTTTTTGTTTCTTGGAATTTTATTTTTTCTCAAAATTCTTTGCGTAAAACATCTACCTGCCGTGTCATCATTTCTAAAAACATTGTGGGCTTGATTCAAAAATCAAAAATTTGTTGAAACATTTCACGATAATAATCTAGTCAATCTTCTCATCACACAAACGCTGGCTTTGGCTCTCGATTTTTTACATTTTCTCAAACATTTTGATCAAAAGTATTTTCAGGGATATAAGGAAGATTTGCAACTAGAATTAAATTTGAGTCTGATAACGAAATGTCTTTCACAAAATTTAATAGATTTGATTGTACTAAATTTACTTTTGTTTTACTAAGTCTAGGTTTAAATATTTCAAAATTTTCTTGAGCTAGAGAAAGCGTATAATCTACATATTCACTTAAATATGCTTCAGTAAAAAAACTTGGATTGTGCAATAAAACAGACAATCATAAAACACCACAACCTGTCCCAATATCGAATAATATGTTGTTTCAAGGTGTTAATGTGGAAACATGTTCATTTACTGCTTGTATCATGTACTCTGTTTCTGGGCGAGGAATCAAGGCTCTATGGTCTATTTTGAATTTATTTCTCATAAATGCTACATATCATAAAATATACTCTAAAGGTTTTTTTTGAACAACAAAATCATCATAAGCTTGTGTTATTTTGTTTATAACACTTTCTTCTATATCTTGATCTAAAGAAATCCGTAAATTTTCTCTACTAATATCCAAAAAATAGCATATCAAATTTTCCAAAACTCTTTTCTGTGTATATTCTTGATTTTGTAATAATTCTTGAATCTTCATATAATTTAGTTGAATGTTATAGATTTAAAATTATAAGTTTATTAGTTTGTAAAGTTTATAAAGTTTGTAAAGTTTATAAAGTTCGTAAAGTTTATAAAGTTCGTAAAGTATTAATTAACTTGTAACTTTATAAACCTGTCTGCCCGCAGGCTTATAACTTGCAACTTTATAAACTTTTAACTTGTAACTTGTACTTTATTTAATCATATTTTCAATATGAGAGTTAAATTTCAAAAAGTAAAGACAGAACATAATATCTTATCTGAGTTTACTAAATTTTTGCTTGAAGTTGAAAAAGACCCAAATATAGATAGAATAATTCCAGGTAGAATTTCTAGACAGCAAAAAGGAAGCAGTCAGCTTATGTTTAGAATAACAATACCTACAAATAGTGGCTTCAAATGTATTATGAGTAAAGGATCTACTGCACAAGAATTGTTTGTAATCTGTACACCAGAAAATATAGAAAAAGTTAAAAAAAACATCTTATTGAATGTTGAAAAGCACTTGATAAAAAGTTAGTTGTAGGGATTTATATCACACAAAGTTTATTATGAAAATTTATTATGTATCTATATTCCCAGAGATTTTTGATAGTTTTTTGGAAACTTCATTGATCAAAAAAGCTCAAGAAAAAGATATTTTGGATTTCGAAATAATCAATCCAAGAGATTTTTGTGCAGATAAACACAAACAAATAGATGATGAAATTTATGGGTGAGGGACTGGGATGTTAATGATGGCACAACCTGTTATAGATTCAATAAATTCAATAATTAAGAAATTTAAAAGTAAGGAAATTTTCCAAATTATTTTTCCAAATCCTAGCAATATATTTCGAAATCAAAAATCAGCTCATTCTTTTTCAAAAACGGAAAACTTAATCTTTGTATGTGCTAGGTATGAAGGGATAGATCATCGTTTTGTACAATATTTTCAAGACAAATATCCTGACAATTTTCATCAAATATCTATTTGAAAGTTTGTGACTCTTGGGTGAGAGATGCCAGCGATGACAATGACAGAGTCTGTGGTTCGCCTAATCCCTGGAGTAATCAAAGAAGAAAGTAGTCGACAAGAAGAAAGCTATTCCATCTCCCAAAATATGGAAAATATAGAACATCCACAATATACCAGACCTCAAGAGGTAGAATGATATTCTGTACCAGAAGTATTGTTAAATTGAAATCATAAGGAAATTGAAAAATGGAAACAAGAAAATAGTCGTTAGTCAATAGTCAATAGTCGTTAGTCTTATAGTCGATAGTCAACAGTCAAAAGTCTATAGTCAATGATCGAAAATATTTTATTTGATACACACTTGAAATACTAAATATTGAAGATTTAAAAGTTTGTAATAGCATTTAGATTTAAAATTAGAATTATTTACCGTTTTTTATCTTATAAGCATCATGCGTAAAATTATACTTGCTTCCAATAATCAACATAAAATAAAAGAATTTAAAGAAATATTTTTTGATGCTGAAATTTTATCTTTGAATGATATTTGATATTGTGATGATATCGTTGAAGATGGAGAAACTTTTTTGGAGAATGCATTAATAAAATGCAATGCTGTTCGTGAATTCTTAAAAGAAAAATGAATTGAAGCGGATGTTATTGCTGATGATAGTGGCTTATGTGTAAATGCATTAAACTGAGAACCTTGAGTTTATAGTGCTAGATATGCTTGATGACACGGCAATAATGCAGACAATAGAGCTAAATTATTAAAAAAATTGGAATGAAAAAATGATAGATCTGCTTATTTTGTTTGCTGTCTAGTAAAAATGTTTCCAAATTGAGAATATATCTATAGTGAATGAAAAACATATTGAACTATATTGAAGGAAGAAATATGAGATAAATCTTTTGGTTATGATTGTATTTTTTTATCCGACGATTTACATAAATCTTTCTGAGAAGCAAGTGATGAAGAAAAAAACAAAGTTTCACATAGATGAAGAGCTATTGCTAATTTGATTGAAAAAATGAAAACAAGAGAATAGTCGTTAGTCGCTAGTCAATAATCATTAGTCTATAGTCAATGATCGAAAATATTTTATTTGGTACAATAACTAAAATGTGAAATGTTGAAGATTTAAAAGTTTGGAATAGTTCTATAAAATTAGCTAAAAATATATATTTTTTAATAAAAGATAATCCTAATATACAAAGAGACTTTTGACTTAAAGAGCAATTACAAAAAAGTGCGATCAGTGTTGCGAGCAATATTGCAGAATGATGTAATAGGTGAACAGACAAAGAGTTTATAAGATTTTTATACATTGCTAGATGAAGCTGTTCTGAGCTAAAAACGCAACTGATCATATCTAAAGAAATAGCTTATATTGAAAAAACAATTTGTGATAAGTTATGTGCTGATATAGATAATATAAACAAAATGATTAACGGACTAATTCAAAAATTAAGTAAGCACTAATTGAACCATTAACTACTAATACTCTATTAACGAACGACTAGTGACTTTAAATACTTAAAAAACACCTATGCAAGACAAAAAATTATGAATATTATTTTTTGGTAGACTAGATGATGAAAAATGATTTTGACTAATTTTGGATATGCTAAAAGCTTTTATAAAAAAACACGGAGCTATTCCTTTTTCCTTTTATGTTTTTGGGAAATGAAAGTATGTGAATGACCTGATAGAATTAGCCTCTGATCATAGTTCTGTACACTTTTTTTGATGGCAAACTTTGTCTACAATTCAAAGATATCAAGAAAACTGCGATTTTTGTCTGATGCCATCTACTTTTTTGGAAACTTTTGGGCTGACTGCGGTAAATTCACTATCTATGTGAATACCTGTTATTGGATTTGCCAAATGATGATTGACTCAATTTATCCAAAGTAAATACGATATTTCCAAAGCAGAATGACAAACAGATGCAGAAAAACTTTATAATAAAATGTCAGAGATTATAGATCAGTACAATAAAGGCGGAATCAATATAGAAGCTGAAAGAAAAAAAGCTAAAACATTAGCGAACAAATATACTGTAGAAAAATGGCTTGAAAACATAACGCCAATCATCTGAAAGCCAAAAAGAATACTAATGGTTTCAGATTTTAGAAATAAACTATGATGAATAGAAACATATATACATGATGTAAAAGATATTTTGGAATCAAAAGGATATGAAATCAAAATCTACTGAGCCAAGATCCCAAGCTGAAAGTTGGGACAATTATGTAAATATTTTGGATTGTTTTTTGCAATATTCAACTTTGTAGATGCTATTCGCATAAAAATTGTATCCAAAAAATTCAAACCAAAAATAATTTGGTATCATAGCACTTTGAGGTTTTTAGGGCGATTAGCGATAAAAAAGTTAAATACTCATGATTCCAAAAAAATTATGATGTACCATGATTTGTGATATTTCCACCCATATCCAAGTCTAGTAACACAAGAAAATATGGTAAAAACTCCTTTGAATTTGAAAAATTTCGTGAAATCTGCTAACACAAAAAATCCATTCAAAATCTTAGCAATTTGTTTTAAATATTGTTCCGTTAGATTACTTAGCAAGAATTTGAAAGAGTCGATAGATTTTCATTTAGTGCCATCCAGTTTTCTAGAAAAAATAGTATCTGATTCTTATCAAATAAATCCAAAAAAAATACAAACACTTTCTCATTTTATTCAAAAATAAACAAAATACTGTAATTAATATCATGATGAATAAATGAGATAGTCATAGGTAAATTTACACTAATTTAATCTTTAATAAATTAATTATTAAAATCTACAAACAAAAATATTTTATTTGTGAACTTTTAAATAGATTGTTTTGATGGATAAGAACTAAGATGCTGTAATACAGTAATATTGTGATATAACAAGATTAAAAAATAAACATATCTATTTAGTATAAATTTTAAATTATAGTAAACTCAAAATTTTTTTGCTTGTTTTATTAAAGAATATTGTTATAAGGAATGTTTGAAGGAGATTTTTTTATTTTGATAAATTTTAATTATGTTAGATCGGATTAAAAAACTTTTTGGAATGAACTATACCGAAAAAGAAATAAACAAATTAAAGCTGGTTGTTAGAGAAATAAATCAGTATTTTCAAGAATATGAAAAATTAAGTGATGAACAAATAAAGGCAAAAACTGAAGAATTCAAAAAAAGAGTTCAAGAAAAATGAGAAAGTTTGGATAGTATTTTGCCAGAAGCTTTTGCTGTGGTAAAACAAGCTGCTAAAAGAATGTGTGGACAAACAGTTAATGTAAAATGAGAAAAAGTTTTGCGAAATATGATACCTTACGATGTTCAACTTGTTTGATGAATAGTTCTTCATCAAGGTAAAATTGCTGAGATGAAAACTTGAGAAGGAAAAACTTTGGTAGCTACTTTACCTGTTTATCTAAATGCTTTAGAATGAAAATGAGTGTATGTAGTTACAGTCAACGACTATCTTGCTTCTCGTGATACTGAATGGATGTGACATTTGTATCAGCGATTGTGATTAAGTGTCGGTTGTGTGGTAAAATGAGTAGCCATTCAAGATAGAAGATGAGAATATGAAAAAGATATTACTTATGTAGAAAATAGTGAGCTTGGGTTTGATTATCTAAGAGACAATTTAGTAAAATCTATAAATCAAAGAGTTTTAACTCGAAGACCTCTAAATTATGCAATAATAGATGAGATAGATTCAATTTTAATCGATGAGGCTAGGACCCCTTTGATTATTTCTGAAGCTAGAGAAGAAGCAACGGAAAAGTACCAATATTATGCAAAAATTGTACAAACACTTACTCCATGTAGTGGTAAAAAAAGGGTAAGTAAATGACTTTTGTACGAATTAATGAATGAGGATGCAAAAAAAGAATCTGTGGAAGACGGAGATTATTATATAGATGAAAAAACAAAAACTGTTTCTTTGAGTGGAGAATGAATTCAAAAATTAGAAAAAATGCTTGGCGTAGAAAATCTCTATAAAGATATATGATACGAGGAAATTCATCATATAGAAAATGCGTTGAGAGCAAAAGCGGTATATGAAAGAGATAAAGAATATATAGTAAAAGGTTGAGAAGTTTTGATAGTAGATGAACATACATGAAGAACTATGCCAGGTAGAAGATTTAGCGAATGATTACACCAGGCTATTGAGGCAAAAGAAATGGTTGAAATTAAAAGAGAATCTCAAACTATGGCAACCATTACATATCAAAATTTTTTCAAACAATTTGGAAAGTTGTCTGGTATGACTGGTACTGCTGTAACAGAATGAGAAGAATTTAGCAAGATATACAATTTAGATGTTTTGGAAATCCCTACAAATAAAGAAACTATAAGAGTAGACCGACACGATAAAGTATACTTCAATCAAAATGCCAAACGAAAATTTGTAAAGGAAGATATAAAATTTTATCATGAAATGGGGCAACCAATGTTGATTGGTACTGCCAACATTGCTACCTCTGAATATTTGAGTAAAATTTTAGAAAAGGAGTGAATCAATCACTATGTTTTGAATGCTAAATTTTTTGAACAAGAGGCTCATATTGTGAGTAATGGATGAAAATTTAAATCTGTGGTCGTAGCTACCAACATGGCCGGAAGATGAACAGATATTAAGTTGGAAAAATGACTAAATGAAAAATTAGCAAATAATTATGTAAAACGAGCAGAAAAAAATGTTAAAAACTGGGATATAGAATATAATATTTATTCAAGTAAAGAACTAGAATTAACATTGGAGGCTATAAAACAAATTTTTGGAATAGATGATGAAGCTATTAGACAAATGTGAAATGGTTGAATAGAAATAAAGCAAACTAAAATTAGTACCAAATTTAATACTAGCAGAAAAAGAAAGACAGAAGTTTTTGCAAAAATATATTTTACACTAGTTTGATGACCGAGTCTACCCAACATTACAAAAGACCTACAATATGGTTTGTTTGTCTTGGGTACAGAAAAACATGAATCTAGAAGGATAGATAACCAATTAAGATGAAGGTCTTGAAGACAATGAGACCCTGGAAAGTCTGTTTTTTATGTAGCATTGGACGACCTAATCATGAGGAAAATGTGATGAGAAAAAATTATGTGAATTGCAAGTATGTTAATGAAAAAGGAAGAATTGGAAAATCTTGAGCTTACTCAAAAACAATTTACAAGTGCTATAGAAAGAGCGCAAAAACAGATAGAAGCTTGGCATTTTAGTATCAGAAAACATCTTTTTGATTATGATAGTGTTATAGATAAACAAAGGCAAAGAATTTATAAAAAAAGAGATGAAATACTTGCCAGCGAATTGGATGAAGAATTAAAAAAAGAGTTTGTAAAAAATACCAAGAAGGATCTTAGAGACAATATTGATTTGATAATTAATGTAAAAATCAATGAAGCAAAAAATTTAAAACAAACTAATATAGAATTTTTGGAAACATTGATAAAAGAGTTCAATATAAAATTAGACAAGAAAACTGCTGATAAATGGGAAGCAATGGGATTTAATGATTTAGAGCTAGAAACAATTGAAACTCTTGGAAAGTATTTAGAAGAAAAATTAAAAAAACTTGATGATGACAAACTATATGATATTTTTAGAGATGTTTTGTTGCATCATTTAGATAAACTATGGGTAGACCATATTGATGAAATGCAATATCTTAGAGATAAGGTAGGGTTTATGTGATATGCTCAACAGGATCCTCTGATAGTCTACAAAAAAGAGTCTTTTGAAAAATTTCAAAGTTTAATATATACATTCAAAAGTACTACCACTAGTTATATCTTGAATTTGGACTTTGATGCAATACAAAAACAGGATGAAATAGCAAAATTAATTTTGGAAAAACAAAAGTCAGGAGATAAGGAGTTTTTATCTAAGCTATCAAAAGTTAGTGGAAACCTACAAGAGTTAATTAAGCTGGCAAAACAAGAAGAAGTAAAAAGGGCTGAAAACATAAAAAGAGAAATGATTTTTGAAGACGAAGATGGTTTTGAAGTTTTTGAAGTAGGTGATGAAAAGTGAGAAACAAAAAATGATAGTGGGAAACCTATTGAAAATACCAAAATTAGACCAAACGATAAGGTTACTGTAAAGTATAAAGATGGGAAAATGGAATATTCAATAAAGTACAAAAAAGTAAAAGATGATGTTTTAGCTGGTAAGTGTGAGGTGATTAAAATTAATGAAAATTAGTAAGTGTTTTATTTTTTTCAACAAAAAATATGTGAAACTTTTCAAATCTCCCTTTCTGACATTATATTGGGTTTTTATTGGAGATAATCATTACTATTATCTATGTTTCTTGAATTATGGTAATAATAATTGGCTTTATAAAATCATTATTTAAATTTATAAGAATAATTTTTACAAAGAACACCGATTCATACAACCATAAAAATGAAATAAGAATGTTTTTGGGGAATTATACATTACTTTGACTAGATTTTATAATAATTGCGGATATAGTACATTCTGTAATTAATACTGAAATACAGCAACTCTACTCTCTTGGTATTATAGTAATAATAAGAACTGCAATAGCATATTTTTTATGAAAAGAACTAAAAGAAATTAAAAATAAGAAATAATAATATGTAAGTGCAAACGAAAAAAAAGAGAGAATGTATAAAATAATTATAAGTGACCAAACTTTTTTATCTTTGTGGCATTCTCTCATAAAACATTATGCACAATATATATTTTATTGAAAAGACAGAGTATTTATCTGTTAACTTTTTTTAATTCGTTAATTTATTCACCTCATTGTTCATCTAAAGTCATGCCGAGAATTGCTTCATCTCTACTTACATCATCTTTGGAATCTTTATTGATATAGACAAACATTGGCATAATCATTGGGACTCTTCAGATAATTTGCATAATAAATTCTCATAAATCTTCTTTTAAAATTTTTAGATTATCTTTTACTGGCATTTTTCTTTTTGAATTTTCTACATATTTAGCTCTAGCAAATTCTACTACTTTTGTATGGATATCTTTTACCTCAGAAGAATATACAAAACCTCTAGATTCTATTTGAATGTTTCCAACCAATTCTTTGCTTTTTGCATCTACCTTGAAAATAAGAGCAAGCACTCCGTCTTCTGCCATAATACTACGAGCCTTTATTACATATTCCCCAGACATATGTCATTTTCATTTTCAATCCACCATCACAGTATCTAATTTCAATTTTTCTTTTCAAATCAAAACTACATCATCATACATTTCAATTATTTCTCCGTTTTTCATTGGCATCAAAATACGAGATTCTGGCATTCACATATCCATTGCTAAATTTTTGTGAGCATATCTTTCTTTTGCTGGCATGAAATACGGTAAGAAAAATTCTGGTCTCAATAAAGATAACATTAATTTATGGTCTTCCATACAACCATGACCACTAGCATGAACATCAATATCATCGTTTGTTATTAGATGGATATCTTTGAAAATTAAATTATTTATCATTGTGTTTACAGATCATTCGTTCCCTGGGATTGGAGTGGCAGACATCAATATTGTATCTCATTTTCTAAGTTGTAAGAAATTATGCTCGTTTCTGGACATTCTAGTAAGTGCTGCGAACTCCTCTCCCTGTGCTCCAGTAGAAAGAATTAAAACTTGATCATCTGGAAAAGTATCTACCTCCTCATTTAGTTTACGAATGTATCATTTTGGTACTTTAATATATCCAAGTTGCTGACAAATCTCTATATTATTTACCATAGACCTACCAGAAAGAAAAATAGTTTTATTTGCTTTGATAGCACTATTTACAATTTGAATAATTCTTCAAACATTAGATGCAAAAGTAGCAATCAATATCCTTGTTTTTGTTTTTTGTATTAGCTCATCCAAATTTTCTCATATTTCTTTTTCTGAAATAGATCGTCATTTTTTGTTTGATCCCAAGCTATCTCAAATATAAAGTTTCACTCATTCCGCTCCAATCCTAGCTATTTTTGCTAGGTCTGCTGGTCTGTCAATAGCAGGAGTATGATCAATTTTGAAATCCGCAGAATTAAAAATTATTCATTTGGGAGTATGTATAGATACAGCTAGTGTTTCGGGAATATTGTGGTTTACTGGCACAAATTCCAGAGTAAAACATCATAATTTTAAAATATCAACATCTGGATCTATAATTTTGTATCTTATTTTTTCTGAATCTTTTGGATTTTCAAATGTTTTTTTGATAATCCCAAGACTCAAAGGTGTAGTATAAATCATTGGATATCAAAGTTCTGGTAGTATATCTCTCAAAGATCAAACATGATCTAAGTGACCGTGTGTAATAATTATTCACCTAAGTTTTTTGATGTTTTTTTTAACATAGCTAATATCTGGAATAATATAGTCTGCTCAGAAATTTGCATGTGTGGTAAACTCCATAGCAGCATCAATAATAATCAGATCATTTTCATATTCTACAAACATACATTGTCATACTTGTTCTAATCACATTAAACTTCAAATTTTGACTGGTTTTTCTCATTTTTTTATGAGTTTATGAGGATCCTTAATGTCGTCTAGTTCAGTTTTTCATAAATGGCGTAAAAAAGCTTCGGATGTCAAATCCTTATCCAATGCTCAATTTACTTGTTGATTTTGTCTTCATCTTTTTTGTTTGTTTTTTTTGCTGAAATCAATATTAAGATTTCAAAATAAGTTGTTTTCACTCATCATTGTTTTTGTTTGTTTAAAATTAAAATAAAAATTTTATATCATTGTTTTACTATCCTATGAATCTTTCTTTACTCAGAGAATCTTGCATAGATAGAAACATTCCAATAATTAGCATAGAAACTGAAGATTTTTTATCAAAACTTTTGGAACAGCATAAGCCCAAAGTTTGTTTGGAAATAGGATGAGCAGTAGCCTATAGTTCTATTTTTATAGCAAATAAAATCAAAGAGCGAGATGGAATTTTATATTCCTTTGAAATATCGTATAACGACTACTTGGAAGGCATACAAAATGTTTGAAAGTATGAGTTGAAAAATTTAACTGTATATCCTTTTGATTTTTTGAAAATAGATATAAAAAAACTAATTCCAAACACTTTAGATTTTGTGTTTGTAGATTGACAAAAAAGTCAGTATGCTAATTATCTAATGAATATCTTTGATATGTTGAGCACCAAAAGTATTTTGGTGTGTGATGATGTAATTAAATACAAAACTAAGATGTTTTGATTATACGAATTTTTAGAAAAAAAGCAAATAATTTATGATGAAATTAATACAGAGGAGTGAGATTGAGTTTTGTTAATAAAAAAAGAATAGTTTTTTCTGTTTTCGAATAAATGTTCACTTATTTTTATTCAATCTTGTTTGTTCGTAACCGTTTCTTCATTTATAACTAAAAAAGAAATTAGCCTTAAATTAGGGGATTTTACTCATCTTCACTTTCATCAATCATTACTTCTGCATGCTCACTTTCTTTTTCTTCTATTCTTAAATTTCAGTCCTCAAGATTTAATTTAAATTTTTTTCATTCAAGTTCTAGTTGTTCAAGTTTTTTTTCTACAGCATCGTCTAAGTATAGCCAAGCATCCAAAGATCTTACATCGTCTTCTTCTAAAATTTTGGCTGATTGAACGAGTCCTATTGTTTTATTATTTATTGTAATAATGTAATTTAATTTCCCATCTTTTGATCAAAAAGATCTAATAAATACCCCATCAATATCATATTCCCCTGGGTACTCTACGATAGAATAAGGCAATTTTTCTATCACTATATCTTCTCAAATTTCTGTTGCTAAATTAATATATTCTTTATTTGGAATACTCGCTCCAAAAAGAATTTTGTTTTCAATTAAATATCATTCAGATTCTAGTTTAATATTCACCATTGTAATAATTTTATAAAATTAAAAGGTTATTATTATCCAAAGAAACTTGGATTTATTAGTTTTAATATTAGCCCAGATGCTCAAAGTAGTATCAATCAAACCACAACTTTTTGTATTCGTTCCATTCCTTTTTTATAATTTGATTCACTATATACTCAGGTAGTCATCATCAATCAAGCTACAATTATGATTAAAAATGAAAATATTAAAATAATAGTAACTAAAATCTTACTCAGGCCCATCATTAAAAAAGGAAACGCATTTAGTTGATTAATCGTAGTTGTGTTGGGAGCATTTGATGATCAAGGGTCATCTTGACTTGTCATCTCTATACAATCTCCAATAAATGGGACTACTGTATTTAACAGTATTCCACAACACTCTCTGCTTGGGTCGCACTCACATTTACAAGTATTGCTATTTAATTTTTTTCATTTATTTATACAGTCATCTTCTGATAAAGTACATGTACAGCTATTTTCATTTGCACTCCGTTGTTTATTTTGACCACAATTGACACAGCATCCATCATTATCATCATACCATCATTCTCAATAAGATTCTTCACAAGATTTTGAACTTTCTGGGATCTTATCACATCAAGCACAAAAAGGTAACGACTCTTCTTCTAAACTTTGTTCGCATGTATATTCATTTAACTTACTTAAATCTGTTGCTCAAACCTCTAATCAGAAAGTGTCTGAATTAGTACATTGTCCCCAATTTTTTTTAATTTGACATTCAAGTCCAGCTTCTACTTTTTCACAGCATAAGTTGTCTAAAATTGGCTCATATGATACAGGACATGATACCTGTGGACTAATTGAAGTTGGTTCTTTTCGATCTGGGTCAATAGCTGAACAGATATTACAGAAAAGAAAATCTCATATAGTTACAACTCATAATTTACAATCTCTATGATCTTGACAATCGGCCTCTTTCATTAAGTTTTGTAACCCCCAAACTTTTTTTGCAGAATCAAATCATCGTTCAAATTGGTAACTTCTATGGATCTTATACTTTCATAAAAGGGTTTCTTGATAAGTTTTTAATTCATCTAAATTGTTTGTACATAGTTGTTGTTTTCGTTCAACTCTAGAAGTTGCAAGTTCAATGTCTGAACAAACATTTGGACTTCATGGGTGAGTTGTTGCTAAACTTATTGCACTTGGACTATTAATATACCATGCATATATGTTATTGTTTGTAGCATAACTCGTACCACTATTGGAATTATTTGAGTAGTTTGGTATACTTGAACACATATCAGAACTCGAATAATCTTCCCCGTAAACAATAGTTAATCACAAAGAAAAAAATCATAGAACAAAAATAGAAAGGCATATTCTGATAGCGATTTTTTTCATAGATTATTTTTATAAGTAAAATAATAAACTATATATTACGATCATTTCAAAATTTCGTTGATTACTTCATTTGCTAGAGATCATTCAACCACTTCTCAATATTGAGATTTGATAGCTCACATCACTTGTCATCTTTGTTTTGTAAGCTCCGTAATACCCAATTCTTTGATCAAGTTTAGAACTATTTCTTTGGTTTCCTCTTTTGATTTCGTTTGTGGTAAATATTGCTCTAATACTTGTTTTTTAGCTTGTTCTTCTTTTAATTCTTTCAGCTTATTTGCTTGTCCCAGAAATCCTATTGCTTCTACTAAAGCTTTAATTTCTTTTTTCAAAATTTTAATTACTTCTCCGTCTTCTAAATCTTTTTGTAATTCAATTTTTTTATTTTTTATCTGTGCGATTACATAGTTTAATATCGCTTTTTTGCTAACATCTTTATCTTTCATAGCTTGCATATAGTCTGCGAATAGTTTTTCTTGTAAGCTCATTTGTAATTTCAAAATATAAACGATAGTTTTTATAATAATATTCCGTTAAAAGTCTAATCTTTTTTGCTCAAGAGGGGACTCGAACCCCCAAGCCTTACGGCATACGCACCTCAAGCGTATGTGTATACCAATTCCACCACCTGAGCATTATTTTAAAGTGTGTACTCCCACTGTTCAGCGGGATTCTCAATCTTAAGTCAATTACTCTCACTTCGTTCGTTTAATTCACTTAATCTTGGAACAATTCTCCCGCTATACAGCGGGACTTTCAATCTTGTTTTTGATTTTTACTCGCTTTGCTCGCAAAATCAACACAATCTTGGAGCACCACCTGAGCATTATTTTAAAGTGTGTACTCCCACTGTTCAGCGGGATTCTCAATCTTAAGTCAATTACTCTCACCTCGTTCATTTAATTCACTTAATCTTGGAACAATTCTCCCGCTATACAGTGGGGACTTTCAATCTTGTTTTTGATTTTTACTCGCTTTGCTCGCAAAATCAACACAATCTTGGAGCACCACCTGAGCATTAAATTCGGTTAAAGGTTTATAAAGTTACAAGTTTATAAACTTTACGAACTTGCAACTTTATAAACTTAATGAACTTACCATTTCTAATATCTATAATTGCTCAATAAATTCAAGACAAAAAAATTCGCAAGACCAAAAGTTTGTAAAATTGGAAATCTACATAGCTCTACAAACTTTTTGTTAAATCTTATCTTACTATTTTTTTTCTTCTTGCTCTTTTTTTTCTTTTTTTACTTTCTTTTCTTCTTTTTCCTTTTTCTCCTCTTTTTCCTTTTTCTCCTCTTTTTTCTTTTTTTCCTCTTTTCCCTCCTTTTCTTCTTTTTCCTTCTTTTCCTTTTTTTCCTTCTTTTCTTCTTTTTTTAATTCTTGCTTACTATTTTCCTCTTCTTTTATTTTTTTGATTTTTTCTTCAGCTTTTTCTTCTTCCAGCATTTTAACTACATCTTCCAAACCTTTTGATGGCTTTTTTATGATTTTTTTGGCAATTTTTCCATCCTCATCTATGCCTGGAGTGGAATCTTTCATACTCAATCAGATTTTTCTATTTTTTGGATCTAATAATATCAATTTTGCTTTTACTACTTCTCAAAGTTTTACTACTTCATTTGGATTTTGTACAGATTTTTGAGATAGCTCACTAAGATGAACTAATCCATTGATATCTTCAAATACTCTGATAAATACCCCATAAGGAACAAATCTCACAACCTCTCATTCTATAATATCTCATACTTTGTATTTTTTTGGAAGAGCAGATCGTGGATCTTCTTTTAGCTTTTTGCTGGATAAAGAGATTTTTCCATTCTCCAATCCAATTACTTTTACTTGTAATTTATCTCCAATTTTTCAAAGTCTATCAATATTTGTTACATGTCAGTAGGTAATTTCTGAAATATGAACTAGTCATTCTACGGTGCCCCCAATTGTAACAAAAAGTCCATAAGAGGATACCCCTGAAACAATTCAATCAAATGTTTTTCCAACGGCCAATTCCTTCAAAACTTTATCTCTTTCTTCTTTTAATGCTTCTCTTTCTGATAAAATAATTCTCTTTTCTTCTTCATCAATGTTTATAATTCTTACCGATATTTCTTTCCCAATCAGCTCTAATAATTTATCAAAAATCGCTTCTTGATCTCAATCTTCTACTCTTGGATAATGAATTGGAGCTAATTGTGATAGAGGTATAAATCATTTAATTCCATGCATATCTATTAATAGTCAACCAAGATTTGCCTCTGTAGGAACAACTTTAATAATTTCATCTTTTTCAAATTTTGCTAATATCGATTTTCGAACATCATATTGTAATAACTTTGTTACCGAAACAATGTAGTATCCATCTTCATGTCTAATATTTGTATTTACTACTTCCAATTCAATTTCTCTACCAGGAGCCAAATCATAACCACTTCTGACTAACTCTTTTACTTCCTTTGATAATATTACTCATGTAAAGGCTCCATTATCACATTCTACCAATATGCCGTTTTCTATTTTCTTTAAAATAATTCATCTTATTTTGTTACCTTCCTTGATTAAGGGTATAGAAACTTCTCAACCTTGCAGTTGTTGAGTAAACTTTTGTAGGTCCATTATGATATAAAAGTTAAAAAATAAAAATTTTACTTTAGCTTAGTTATTATAAAAAAATTAATAACAAGCATGAAAAAATAATAGTCGACAAAACTATTATTTATTATACCTTTACTCAAATTTTTTTAGATACATTTGAATAAGAGTCCAAGTCTTGATTTTTGATGTATTTCAAAAGTCTTCTTCTTTTTGCTACCTTTTTTAATAAAGATCTTTTGGCATCAAAATCTTTTGGATTGATTTCTATATGTCATTGCAACATATTGATTTCTTCTGTCAAAGTTCAAATCTGAAATTCAGGAGATCCTGTGTCATTTTCATGTCTTTGAAAAAAGTTTTCGCTTTTCTTTTTTGCCATAAAATTGGTGATTAAAAAATAAAATAATTGTTCAACAAACTACACAGATGTTAGCCGTTTTAGAATGTTGAGAATATAATACAAAAATGTATTATGGTATAAAAATACTCCCGACAGGACTCGAACCTGTATCTGCCCCTTAGGAGAGGGCTGTTCTATCCAGCTGAACTACAGGAGCGAATTTAACATATTAAAACAACCAAAAAACTGCCGAAAAGCATTCTTTATATGTCTAATATTATGCTTTCAAAAATCAAGAGGAAAATTTTTTGCAAGATGAGCTTTTTGATACAATGTTTTTATATAAAAACTAGTTGACTTTGATTAAAGTTTTGTTATTATAAAGCTAATTTTATGATTTTATTGTATAAAATGAATCAAAATAAGTCAAAAGATTCAATGCAATTTATTTATCCAGATAGGTATCAAGAGAAGTTTTTGGATAAAAAAAAGAAATATCCATACAGTTCAGGTTGTATTCAGAGAATTATAAGTATAACATTGGATACACTCAATCTCCAAAATACCTATAAAAATCTTCCAGTTATAGTTACAAAGCTATTAGAAGAGCCGAAAAACTTAACTGAAGAGGAAAAAGAAATGATGAGAAAGGTAAGCGAAAATTGAGATCTTGTTAGAGCTATACAAAATATCTACAATAAGAAAGTAATTTTTTCCAAAAAAGAAAATATTATAGATTTTGGTGATTACCTAAAAAAATATCTAGAAATCACAGGAATTGATTTTGATATCTTGGAGCTTTGCGGACAATATAATTACATGTCCAAATCCAAGGACGACCCAATTATTCTTATGGATGGTGAAGCAATAAGACTACAAAAAATCCAGACTGGTCTATCTCATGGAAAAGGAAAAGCAATTTGGCGTGATAAAAATCGAGAAATAGTGAAAGCAAAAAAAAGAAATCAAGAATTCGAAATTAGTTGGGTTTTAATTGATAGTAGAGTGAATCTGATAGATAATGGTGAAATTGAAAAAATATATGTTCTTGATAAGAATGGAAATGAAGTGGATGTTTATTGGGATACTAACAGAGAAATTGTGGAAGTAAGTAAATGAGAGGAGAGATTTGAAATTTGTGGAAACATAGACCATAATACAGTGAGATTAGTTAATGGTGAGAAAGTACAAAAAGTAACAATCAGAAATAACGAGGGGGAAAAAAGAGATGTTTTCATTAATAAAAACAAAGAAATTGTGGAAATAAAAATCTGAGATGAAAAATTTGAAGCTACTTGATTTTGTACTGAAGATTTAATTGGTAATGAAATATTACAGCACATTACTGTTAGAGGTGCTAATATTTCTAATGTTTTCCTTAATAAGTATATGGAACCCATCAAAATAACCAAATGAAAGGAAGAGCTTACCCTCTCTTATGTTTATTATGGGACTGAAACTTTAATAAGTGGAGAGGAAGTACAAAAAATAAAAGCATCAGATATGCTATGAGATGAGAGAGATGTTGTCATTAATAAAAAGAAAAAAATTGTGGAAGTAAGTAAATGAAAGGAAATTTTTGAGATTTGTGATTTTTATAGAGAAAAGGAAGAAAATATAATAAACGGTGAGGCTGTACAAAAAGTGAAAATTAGAAGTAAAAAATGAAATGAGAGAGATGTTGTCATTAATAAATATAAAGAAATTGTTGAAATAAAAATCTGAGATAAAAAGTTTGAGCTTTGTGGTATTGGTCAAAAAAGCATGGATTTAATAGGTGGTATAAGTTTACAAAATGTTTTTATCAGGAATAAATTAGGGAAAGTAGAAAATTATTGTCTCAATAGAAATTGAGAAGTAATAATGTTAAATAAATGAAAGGAAGAAGTTGTGCTTCATGCAACACAGGGGATAAAACATTTAGGAAATCAGAATTTGGTCCAAGAGGTAACTATTAGAGATAATCAAAGAAAAACTCATAAGGCAGTTGTTAATGAAAATAATTCAACTTATACTTATATAGATCTGAATTGAAAAGAAAAATACTTTGATTGAGATTGTGATGTTCTTTTTACTACAGATCTTTCAAAACCATTGTTTCAAAAAGGAATAACTGCAGAAGGAGTAATTATTATTGATAATTAATTTCATTATTAATTAACAACTTTTTTTCAAAAACCAATTTTTTTTTAAATTTTATGTAAAATATTACCTAAAAATCATCACGATTGAATGTTCCATAATTTTTTGTATATTCCATTTTGTGATAAAAGGTGTTTGTGACTTCATTTTTCAACTATCTGTCCCTTATCCATTACAATAATTTCATCCATTTTCATCACAGTAGAAAGTCTATGAGCAATCACAATCGTAGTTTTATTTCTCATAACTTCTTCCATTGCTTCCTGAATTAAAGCTTCAGATTCGCTATCTAGTGAAGATGTTGCCTCATCCATCACGATAATATCTTTATTTCCAAGTATGGCTCTAGCAATTGCGATTCTCTGTCTCTCTCCACCTGAAAGTTTTACTCATCTTTCTCAAACTAAAGTATCATAACCGTCAGGAAAATGCTGAATAAAGTGGTCACATCTTGCCATTTTCGCAGCAGCAATAATTTGTTCATCGGTGGCTTGAGGATTAGCATAGGCGATATTTTCTTTAATGCTTCTATGAAAAAGAATCGGATCTTGAGGAACCATTGCAAGCGAAGACCTTAATGATTCTTGACTTACTTCAGCAATATTTTGATTATCAATAAGAATCTCTCATCATTGAATATCATAAAATCTGAAAAGAAGTTTAGTTAGCGTCGATTTTCAGCTTCCTGACTCCCCCACAATTGCAACTTTTTGTCATGGTTTAATATCTAAATTGAGATTTTTGAAAATAACTTCTTTCCCATAAGAGAAGTCGACACCCTGAAATGAAATTGCTCCACTAGTGACTTTCAGCCTTTTAGAACTATTGTCTTGAATTTCGTGAGGAGTATCAATAATTTCAAGCATTTCAGAAGCCTCGCTCATAGCAACAAAAGTCTGACGAAGTGTTGGCCCAATACCTCGCAAAAAATCAATTACTCTGAGGATATAAGCCTGCAAAAGAATTATCATACCAAGCGAAATAATTCCATTTCCCCGCATACGAATTGCAAAATACATAATCCCAATTTCTAGAAAAATAGACATAAATCATGCCGTTCCCCAAATCCATATCGATTTATAATATTGTCTTTTCCTAGCAGATGCTGCTTCATGGTTAAGACTTCCATAAATTTTTTCTTCCCTTTTCTCAGTTGCAAAAAACTTGATAGTATAATTATTTACAATCAAATCAGACAGCAATCCTCCCTGTTCACTATCCAAAGCATTTGCTTTATCTTGATAGGGTTGAATATAAGTATAGAGTTGATATTGCACAAATGAAAAAACAATGACAACTCCTAAAACTCAAAGACTGATCCAAATATTTTGTTGTCCTATAACAATTAAGATGATAACTATGTTAGTTACAAAGGGTAAAATCTGCCAAGCAAAAATATCTGTTAATTTTTCAACAGCTGAAACTCATTTTCTAAATTTACTGATGAGTGAACCACTCATATTTTCCGTAAAAAATTTATAAGAGTGATATTGAAGCTTTTTGAGAAAAGCATTATTGAGCCATTCTTGAATATTCATCTCCAAAGTAATACCAAAAAAATCATAACCTCTAAAAACTATAAAAGCCCCAACTTTAATCCATAAAATAATTAACAAAACTCAGAGTGCATTAAGCATAAGTTCACCCTGAATCCCTGTTGTAGAAGAAAGAATATCAATTATCTCTTTGTAAAATAAAGGAGGGGCTAAGGAAACAAGAGTTCACAGTAATCTAAAAATCAATCCTCCTATAGCAAGTCAAGGGAATTGACGATAAGTTTTTCGTACGAATTGTAAAACTCTCTTATAATTTGTCTTGGTAATTTTATTATTGTTCATTAATTTATAATTTGAAAAATTTCATACAATTTATAGTAAAGAACATAAATATTTTATGAAAAAAATCAATACTAAAGTCAACAGAATTACTTATATATTCCCTAAAAACATCAATTCGTAAAAAAATCTGAAATTAAAGTTTTTGTAAAACAAAGGAAATTTCTGGTTGTTTTTTAATGAGAAAAACGTAACTTATAAGAGTTATTTATAATTTAATATAAAATTTATGTGATTTTCATTAGAAACCATTGTTTCTTGGGCGAAGAGAAAATGATTTGTATATCCAAATTCTGAAATTTATTGAGGGCTTGCAAATGCTTGGGATTTTGGTCCCTACTGATCTCTACTCAAAAAAAATATTTCTGATCTATGGATCAAGCATTTTGTGCAAGAAAGAGATGATATTGTATTTATGGATACAGCAATTATAGCTCATCCCACTACTTGGCAAGCAAGCTGACACTTAGCTTCTTTTGCTGATGCTTTGATAGATGACAAAAATACTGGTCAAAGATTTCGTGCAGACAAAATTATTGAAGATTTTTTTGAAAAAAATAGAGAATGAGTAAATGATGAAGATTTAGCTGAAAAACTATGAGTAACTAACTTATCTCCTGAATCTTGGGGAAATGAGTGAATGAGAGATTTTATTGTAAAAAATATTACAAACAATCCTGAGACTTGAAAACCAGCCAATTGGACAGAATGTAGAAATTTCAATTTAATGTTGGATACTCATTTATGACCAGTAGCAAACGACAGTTCTAAAGTATACATGAGACCTGAAACCTGTCAGTCTTTATTTACAAATTTTAGGTCTATTTTGGATAGTACTAGAATGAGAATACCGTTTTGATTAGCTCAGACATGAAAAGCATTTAGAAATGAAATCACTCCAGGTCAGTTTTTGTATAGAACGAGAGAGTTTGAACAAATGGAAATAGAATATTTTGTAGAAAATGATGAAAATAAAGCAATGGAAACCTATGAACAACGAAAAAAAGACTCTCTGGAATATCGAACTAAAGTGATTGAAATTAATCCTGAAAATTTAAGATTTAAAGATCACGAAAAGTTAGCTCACTATGCTGCTGATGCAGTAGATATAGAATATAGATATCCACGATGATTTGGAGAAATTCAAGGAGTACACAGTAGAACTGATTTTGATCTCAAACAACATCAAGATACAAGTGGAAAAGATATGCAATATTCTGATCCATTTACTGGGAAAAGATATATCCCACGATGTGTAGAGGCCTCTTGGTGACTGGGAAGATCAGTAATGGTAACTATGTTAGAATTTTATGATGAAGAAAATTTAGAAAATGGAGAAAGTCGTGTAGTTGTCAGATTTCCAAAACAGCTCGCTCCAGTGAAGTTTGCTGTTTTGCCATTAGTAAAAAAAGATGAAAAACAAGTAGAAATTGCAGAAAAGATATTCAAAGATTTAAGTAAGAAATTTAAATGTGAATATGATGATTGAGGCGCTATCGGGAAAAGATATCGTAGACAAGATGAAATAGGGACTCCCTTCTGTATTACAGTAGATCCACAAAGTGTAGAAGATTGAACTGTGACTATTAGAGATAGAGATAGCATGCAACAAAAAAGGGTAAAAATTGAAGAATTAGAATGATTTATGGGATAATCAACTTGCTAAATATTCGCTTGTAGACTGGTATCTACGACATTTGAATCAAGAAATAATGTAAGTTTAAATCTATTGAAAATGATTTAATATTTATTACAATGTATGTATTTATATATAAATTGTATTACAAATGACTACACAAACAATTTCAGTTAGAGTTGATTCAAATGTTTTAGAAGCTGTAAAAAAAATAGCTAAGCTTAACTGACTTAGTTTAAGTTCTGTTATTAATGTAAAATTGAGAGAATTTGTTAATAATAAGGAATTACGCTTAATAGATGATGAAGAATTTGAAATCGATTTTTGAGAAAAATGAGCACCTATTGATGATGTTATAGAATATTTAAAATCTATAGATTAAAATGGTTGAACAACGAAAAAAGGATCTGGAAAAAAGATCAAAGGCTTGAAGAGATGAAATTTTAAAAATAGCATGTCTTATTAGAGATTGAAGAACTGTAAGTCTTGATATAAAAAAAATACAGTGAAAACAAAATTTGTATAGATGTAGATATTGAAAATATAAAATTATTTTTTCTATACTATGAAATAAAATACAAGTAATTAGAGTTTGAAACAGATGAAATATTTATAAATGACTATAAGTGAAAAAATAAATTATAAAAATATTTAATTCTAATATGCAATCATGAAAGAAATTAAACTCAGTGAAGAAAATTACAAAGCACTATTAAAGAGTTTAGCAATAGGAAACTTTATTTATTGAATTATGGCTGATATTGTAAATGATTTTTATAAAAAAGATGCGCATGATTCTGATGAGGTAATCCATCAAGTCTTAAAATGTTGTGATGATCCTAAAGTAAAGGATATTTGGGATGGGAAAAATGTCTTTACTGAAGAATATGAGGAT
Organism: Patescibacteria group bacterium; assembly: GCA_022705745.1. Lineage (GTDB taxonomy): Bacteria > Patescibacteriota > Gracilibacteria > Absconditabacterales > Absconditicoccaceae > JALOAF01. The sequence continues at coordinate 30,287 of JAKJDW010000002.1, read as the reverse complement.
AATATTTGGAATGACATACAAGAGTATGAAAACTATGTTGTAGAAGATTTAACTGGAATTGATGTTGAAGAATTAAACCAGAAAATCGATGAAGAAATGGGAAAGCACATTTAATACAATTGGTATTTAGTATAAAAAGGAGTGTAAATGGTAATTTTATAAGAAATAATATCTTAAAATGGAAGTAAAAGAACTATCAGATTTTATTGATCGAACTTTAACAAAAGGAAGATATCCAGCTCTAAATTACTCAATTAGAGAAAGAGTTTTTGCTCAAACTCTAAAAATAAGTGAAGAAGTATGAGAATTAAGTGAACAAATATCTTGAAAGTTTTGATGACAAAGATTGGACAAAGTAGATAAATTTTCTGATGAAAAGTTGGGAGATGAATTAGCTGATGTGATTTTAACTACTGTAAGATTGGCAAGATTGCTCAATATAGATATGGATAAAATTCTCAAACAAAAAATAGAAATACTGAGAGAAAGATTTGAAAAAGAAAATTAATAGGAGACATTTATAATTTCTCAAAAAAATGAACAAAAAGTTACTTTTTATTGGATTAGGAACAATTTTAATTGTATGAACAATTAATACAATTATAAACATTCAAGCGATGCTCAATTGCAATTGATGTTCTGCACCATGGCAAACAGCTTTGATAAATACAGGATTTTTGTACATTATAATATGAGCCATATACTGGTTTATCTACTTATTACTTTCACACTTTAAAAAAATTAAAAAATACTGACAAAAATAGTAATTCCCATACTGACAAAAATAGTAATTCCCACAAAAAACAACTTTATTGAAAACTTTATTGAAAATTAATATTGACATTTCTTGTCTTAAATGTATATTTAAGACCAATCTTTTAGATTTTAATTTTTTTTATGAATAATAATTCAATTAACTTAAATTATGGTTGAGAAAGGGGCAAAATAAATACTAGTACAAGTGAAAAATCTCAACAAATATACAATATCAAACAAAATTTGAATGTAATTAGTAAAAATATTAGTTATTTAACTAGCCTAAACAAAACAAATAAAGATATTTTTGATAGAATTAAAAAACAAATTTTTAATCTCGAGGTAGCAAATGATCGCCTAACTGTGGAAATAAATTCAATTAAAAATGAAATTTGCACAATATTATTAAACACAAACCTTGATTTAAAAATAGATTTACAGAAAAAAAAAGATTTGATTAAACAAAAAGAAAATGAAATACTGATTAATGGAGACAAGCATAAGATATTATCTCAGAGATTAGATGCTATATCTAAAGAAATAGATGGTATAGAAAATGAAATTAATCAAGAGATAAAAGATAAAATATTTTATTTATACATGAGTCAATTAGTTAATTTTAGAGAGGTTTCTACTGATATCACTATCGATGATTTAACAATAAAACCAGAATGACTTAGGGAGTTTGTAAATTCATATCTTAATGAAGATTTTCCAAAAGACCTTTTGGATAAAGTTATTTTTTTAAAGGGAGATAAAAATACAGGGAAACATTCAGTAGTTAAAGCGATTGCTAATGAACTAAATCGCCCTATATTTAGAATAAAATATGATGACTACTTTGATGAAGAATGACTGTATGTTATTTTTTGATTGATCACCTCTTATCTTAGACAACAGAGAGAAGAAAAAAACGAACAAATTAAACAGTATAATAAGTTATTAAGGCAAATTTAAAAAAAAAATATTGAACACTTGCAAAAGTCAATATCTATAAAATTGAAGATTGAGAATGAAATAGTTATACTTTTGATATAGGGACAAAAAAGTGAAAATCATGATGTTTGTTAAAATTAAAAGGTTTTGTCGATAATATAAAACATACTATAGATTCTATTGAAGATTCTTGTGTACTTTATGTAGACGATCTAGATCGTATAATACAGTCATCAAAATATGAAAAATGAGAATTATTGTGACCCGTTAAAATGATAATAAATGATATTAAGAGCGAGAATTATGATGTAATACTTGTTTTGGCTGGAAACGGTTTGGGAATCAATCATGGTGATTTTAAATTATGAATTGATAGGGTGTTCCAGTTTAATTGAATCGAAGAAAACTATCAAAGACTATTTGAGGAAATGTTACAAAAAAAATTAAAAAAACTAAATATAAAACATAATATCTGAAATATTTCATTGAATGGTTTAGATAGACAGTATAGGAATGTTAAATTTTTGGATAAATTAATAAATAGAGTTTTGAAAAACAATATCTTAAATTGAAAAGTCATTACTCAAGAAATTTTAGAACTTGAATTAAACGATTTAATTGAATGAGAAAAGTCCTTATACGACTGAATTTGATTGAAATAATGTTGTAATTTTTATTTTCTCTGTTATTATTATTTAGAATAATTATATATTTATTGTAATTTAATTTTTTTGTGAAAATGAAAATAATTTCAAAAAATAGAATAGCATATCATGACTATAGTTTCGAAAAAAAATATGAAGTCGGAATAGTTTTGTTGTGACATGAAGTAAAGTCAGTGAAAATATGACAGATAAATATCAAAGATGCGATAGTAAGAATACAAAATAAAGAACTATGGATCAAAAACATGGATATTCCTTTATACAAAAAAACTTCTCCAATTTTGGCACCTGGATATCAAGCAAAAAGAGATAGAAAGTTATTGATAAATAAAAGAGAATTAGCTAAAATCTCAGCATTAACTGACCAAGCATGAAATGTAATAATTCCTTTAAAAATCTATATAAACGATAAATGACTAATTAAGTTAGAAATTGGTATTGGGAAACTTATGAGAAAAATAGAAAAAAAGCAAATACTAAAGGAAAAAGATATCAAAAGAGATATGGATAGAGAAATGAAAAAGCGGTAAAAAAATGAATTTATAAAGTTGAAAGCCTGCTCCGCAGTACTACGGGCAGACAGGTTTGTAAAGTAACAAGTTTGTAAAGTTACAAGTTATAAAGTTATTAATACTTTATGAACTTGATGAACTTGATGAACTTGATGAACTTTATAAACTTTACGAACCTTTTAACTTAAGTTCCTATCTAAAAAATATTTTTTTATGAATCATTTCTACAGCTAACTTTATACTATTAGAATTTTTTTGTCATTTTCTTAGGCTATGTTCTGTATAACGAATATGTACGGGTATTTCTTTGTATTTAATTTTATGTTTTTTGATCTGTTCGTTTAATTCATTGGCATAGTGCATCCCATCGGCCATAATTTTAATCTTTTTGAAAGAATCTATATGTATTACCCTATATCAATTATGGGGATCGGATACTTTTGCATTATAAAAAATCATGGTCACCAACCTAGAAATAACTAATATCATTTTTCTGAAAAATGGAATATTTTCTGCTTTTCATCATTGTATAAATCTGGAACCCAAATATGCTTCGTACTTTCACCTATCCTTTTGAATTTCAGAAATAAAAGTTTCCATGTCTTTTATGTCCATTTGACCATCTGAATCAAATCAAACAAATCGTTTTATTTTGAGCTCATCAGAATATTTTTGAATAAATTTATATCAAGTTTGATTTGCTGCTCACCCTCCTCTATTTATTGTATGAGATAAAATAATAAACAAACAGTCAGGATATTGTTTCTTTTTTTCATTTAAAATTTCTAAACTGTTATCCTTGGATCAATCATTTATAAAAACCATTTTTTTGAATCACGCTTCTATAATTTCGTCAATTACAGAGCCAACCACCTTTCACTCATTATAGACTCTAATATTAAAAACAAAATCATCTTTTTCTGTTTTATTTTTGAAATTTTTTATATTTTCTTTTTCCAATTCATATGTTTTATCTATTGAAAGATGTGTAATCAATCTTGTAAGTTCGTGCTTATCTTTAGTATATTTATTAAATAATGTAACATAAAAATATGCCAATGCTACTAAAGAAGCATATACTATTAAGTCTGCTCATCTTGCTAATCCAAAAAATGTTCCAAATTTATTTAATAATTCGTTGTTTATTGCAAAAACAATTATTGCTAAGGATCATAATAAAAATACAAAGAAATGTAGAATATTCATTCTTTTGCGTTTGTACAAGTCTATTCCAAAAAATAGGAATATAATTGCAACTATAATGATGAAAAATTGTAACAAAGACATGAGATATGGTTTGAAAAGTTAAAAAGTTTGTAAAGTTGCAAGTTTATAAGCTGTTCCCCCTTATTAAGGGGTACTCAAGAACTTTATGAACTTTATAAAGTCAATATACTAATTAAAAATACAAAATCCAGTTAAAAAATGTAGACTCAAATTGCCTATATTTTTTGTATTTATTATAATATGTTAAGAATTAGAATTACCTTTTTGTGTAAATCTCCAAGCATCTTCTATCGCTTGATACATGGATCTACTATACTCTCGTCCCAAAACCTGTTTTGCTTTTTGAACATTTGCAATAGATGTATCTATGTCTCCAGATCTTCTAGAAACTATTTTGTAAGGAATTTTTTTTTCAGTAACTTTTTCTACTAATTCGATCATCTCTTTTACAGATTTTCCATCACCAGTTCAAATGTTGAATACATCAAAATATCATTTATCTGGATCAATTTTATTTTCTAATAAATATTCATGATATTTTAAAATTTGGTTGAATGCGCTCAAATGAGCTTCTGCTACATCCATTACATGAATATAGTCTCTAACTCCTGTACCATCAGGAGTATCGTAATCATCTCCAAATATTTGTACATATTCTATCTCTCAGTTTGCTACCTTTAGAATATAAGGGATTAAATTACTTGGAATTCATTTAGGATCTTCTCATATTAATCAAGAATGATGCGCTCATATTGGATTGAAATATCTCAAATTTACAACATTAAATCACTTGAAAGTAGCTAAATCTTTTAACATATATTCCATAATAAGTTTTGTGGTTCCATAAGGATTGTAAGTACCTACACGGTCATTTTCACTAAAAGGAGGTAATAATTTAGGGGAATCATAAACGGTAGCACTACTAGAGAAAACAATATTTTTTTTATCGTACTTTTGCATAAGTTTTAGCAAATTGTTTGTTCAAATTACATTGTTATCATAGTATAAAAATGGATCCTGACAACTCTCCCCTACTGCTTTTTTGGCAGCAAAATGTATTACTCAATCTATATTTGGATGATTTTTGAAAACTTTCTCAAGTTCTTCTAAATTTCTAATATCTATATTATAAAATTTAGGTTTTTTTCATGTGATTGTCTGAATTTTGTCTAAAACAGAAATGTCTGAATTAGATAGATTGTCTACGATAATAATATCATAAGCTTCTTCCAAAAATACCGTAGATGTATGAGATCAAATATATCCCAATCATCAAGTAATGAGTATCGATCTACTCTGCTCTTCCATAACAAAAATTAACAGATAAAAAAATAGGTGAGGAAAATATAACTACTTGGAGACCAATTTCAAGTCTTAAGTCTTAAATTACTTTAGAATAGGTGTTTTGAATATCTTTTATATATCTTTTATTAAGAAATTTTACTAATTTAACTCTTCAACCGAAAAATCTTCGTTTAATTTAAACTCTTTTTCTTTTCAACTTTTTAGATTTTTTACTTTGTAAATTCATTTTTCTTTTTCTTCCTCTCCAAAAATTACAATAAATTTATAATCTTGCTTATCTGCATATTGAATAGCTTTGATCATCTTTTGTGTTTCTAATCCTGTAATAACATTTTTTCAATAATTCCTAAAATTCATTACTAGCTTGAAAACCTCATCTTGCAAGGAGTCCTCCAACACAGGGATATATATTTTTTCGATTTGTGTTTTATTTAAAATAGAATCAATTAGTCATCGAGATTCTAAAAATAATTTTGTAGTTTCATCTCCAGGTGCAAATCAAACAGCTGGAATATCGTCTTTTATAAATATTTTTGATAATCAATTGTATCTTCATCCTCCAAACAAAGCTCTTTTGTTATCTGGATGGGTATCAAATATTTCAAAAACAACTCCATCATAATAGTCAAATCACCTTATTAGGCTTGGTTTAAACTCTAAATATTCAGAATATCATAAATTATTTAATGATTGAATAATAAAGTTTGTTTGTTGAATTCATTTAGAGTCTTGAATGGATGGGAATTTTTTTATTAGGTCTTGGATTGTGCTTGAATTCATATATTCCACTAACATATTTACTTGATTTTGGTTTAATCATTTTTCCAATAATATTTCACTTATTGCTTCTTGTGGCAACTTTTCTCGCTTATCCATTAACCTAACCGTTTCTTGTTTTATATCTCCAGATAATCAAATTTCTGATAGTATTGAATCTATGATGAAACGATTGTTTATATTTAGTTTCCAAGATCATTTTGGTGGATTAAATTCCAACATCAAAGATATAGCTAAAGTAAGAATTTCAACATCAGCATAAATACTGTCTGATCCAAACATATCAACATTTAATTGTCGAAATTCTCTATTTCTACCTCTCTGAGGTCTTTCATTACGATAAAAATTGGCTATACTGAAATATCTAATAGGTTTTGCCAATTGTGCATAATTTTTAGCCACCATACGAGTCACTGTAGGTGTCATTTCTGGTCTAAGAGCAAGTTCTGATATTTTTCATTCCCTATTTGTAATCATCGTAAGCTCAGATCATCAAACATCTTCGCCAGATTTTGCTTTTCGAATTTCAGCATTTTCTACCAAAGGTCATAAGTATTCTTGATATCAAAATTTCAGACAAACTTTTCTCCAAGAATCAAAAATGTATTTACGGATTTGAAATTCCTGTGGATATCGATCCTGTGTTCATTTTGCTGGTTGTGTTGAAAGCATAATTTTGAAAGTAATAAGTAAAATGGCATATAAGCTTTATATATTTGTGATTGTGCTTATAGAGGCAGTCGCCGTAATAAGTCCCCTATCCTATAGAGTTATGTATATGGAAAACATAACTATAATCAACAATAATTTTGTTATAAAAAGGGTTTTTAATTAATAATCATGAATAATACTATTTCTTACTTTATAACTTTTTATAAATATCTCATCTTGTTCCAATTCTGTGAATAATAAGTATTTTATTTCAATCATCTTTTGAAAAAATTATTCTATATTTCCCAACTCTCATCCTATATAATCACTCTTGTTTTGGTGCTAGTTTTTGTGTTTGAGAAATAAATTTATTTGGATCTTGTGCATATTTTTCTATCTTATCTTTTATATGAAAAATTTGTTTTTTATTTTTTTTCAAAATACTTAAATCTCTTTTTAATAATGGATTTACATCAAAAATTATTTTATAAGATGTCATTTCGCACTTGTTTTGACGACATAAATTTTTCTTTTTTTCATTCTTTATAATCTTTACGAGACTGCTCTATTGCTTTTTGTGTTTCATCATTTAATTCACCAATTGAAATTTGCTTTACATCTCGATCTATTTTCTCTTGATTAAGTGGTTCTATAACAATTTGATTTCATCTCAAAAATGCTCTAACTTCTTTTTGGTCTATTCATAAATGAAGTCTTCGAGATAGAGGAATAGTAATTTGTCATTTACCTATTGGTTTTAATATAGCTTCTGCATTCATGTTATTTTAGTTAAACTAGTTAAAATAATTAAACTAGTTAAAGTTTAGTTATTTTTTATTAAAATGCAAATAAATTATTAATTTAAAAAAAACACACCTTAGTAAAATTTTTTATTATATATATAGAGAAATTTTAATAGTAACAAAAATGTGTAGGACTATTATTGTAGCCCGATTTACCTGCCCCAATAGTACGAAACTGGACAGCTAGGAGACATTTCCCCACATATCTACAATATTTATAAACCATAAAAACTATTAAAGTTCTTCATCGGTTTCTGGCTTCATAATTGGGAACATAACAACATCTCTTAAATTATCTTGTTGAGTTAATATTGCTAAAATCCTTTCCAATCACATACCAAATCAAGATTGAGGAGGCATTCAATATTCCATAGCAGTTACAAAATCCTTATCTTCTGCTGTTGCTTCCTCATCTCACTGAGCAGCAGCTTCTTTTTGAGCATCAAAATTTGCTTGTTGTAATACTGGATCTACTAATTCTGAATAAGCTTTACAAATTTCTCGTCCATTTACCAAAAGCTGAAATTGCTCAACAATTCATTTATCTTTATCTGAAATCCTAGCTAAAGGTTGCATAATTACTGGATAATTGTAGATAAAGGCAGGTCAAAGTATTTTTGGTCTAAGAACTTTTTTATATAAATAGTCTATCAATGTTGTTGTTCCCATTGTATCCATTCTTTCAAACTCTATTCCTTTTGCTTTGATATCTGCTCTAAGTTTGTCAGCATCTCCTTGTCAATATTGAGTGATATCTATTCAGCTAGCTTCTAAAATACCTTTTGTATAGTCTATTCTTTCCCAAGGTGTTTTAAAATCCACTTCTTTTATGTTTCAATCTTTATCTTTCACAGGGATTACTCTATTTAATCACATATTATCAAATATATAATCAAACATTTTTTCAGTAAACTTCATATTGTCTTCATAATTTCGGTATGCTGCATAGTGTTCTACTTGAGTAAATTCTTGTAAATGAGAAGGATCTGATCATTCATTTCTAAAGTCCTGTCATATTTCAAAAACTTTTTCAAATCTTCAAACTGTTGCTTTTTTAAGAGCGGTTTCAAACGCTATTCTAAGGTAAAATTCAGTATCAAAATCGTTGTGGTGTGTGATAAATGGTTTTGCTGCGGCTCCAGAAGCTGCGTTACAAAGAATTGATGTTTGGATTTCAGTAAATCATTCTTTATAGTAAAACTCTCTCAAAGTATGATAGAATTTGGATTTGAATAAAAATCTTTCATAAGATTCTGGATTCATAGTCATATCCAAATATCTTTTTCTATATAGCTCTTCTTGATCTGTTAGTCCATGGAATTTTTCTGGCAATGGTCTAATTGCCTTTGCCAAAAACTTAAATTCAGAAACGAAAATGGTCAGTTCTCATTTATGAGTAGTAAAGACCTCTCCTCTAACTCAAATAAAATCTCAAACATCTATCATTTTCTCCATAAATTTGTATGCTGACATTTCTTCACCCTCTGTATCCAATGTTTCTAATAATTTTGGTTGATCATCTGATATTGAAACATCTATTTTACAATTGTTTCTATGGAACATAAGTTGTATTTGTCATGTAGAATCAAGTAATCTCAAAAATGCTAATTTTCAATGACTACGATGGAGCATAACTCTACCTGCTGTCTTTATCTGGATATTAGGATTGGGAATAATGTCATTTATGTCTCTATGTTTTTTATCTCAAAATTCTGAAATTACTTGAGAAATAAGGTGAGTTTTTTCGAAACTTTGTGCATATGGCACTACTCACATTTTAGACATTGTTTTGGTTTTTTGGATTCTAACATCTCTCTCGGATAATTGATTGTTTTGGTTCATTAATATTATATTAGAAATTAAATTTTAATTTATAGTCGCCAACTAATGAATACTTTAAATATTTGAAGATAAAAAGCTAGTATATTTAAATTTTTTTAGTCAGAACTAGGATTTGTGAAGCATGTTTGTATTTGTAATCTAACCCTTGAACTATATCAATAAATATTCGCTCTTAAATTTGATTTGAGATTCAACAAATATTCTGCCTAATTAAATAGTTAAATAGAGATTTTTTTTACTAGTAACTTTGTCTGTATTTTAACCTAAGTTTGTAGAGTCACAAATCCCATCAATTCATCATTAAAATCTAACAACAAATTATATTAAGAAAAAAAATAAATAGAATGGTGGTAACATTGGATAAAAATATTTTCTCCTAAAAAGGCTACGGTACTAATTCTTTGCTATCTAAACACAATTTTAAAATTCAAATAGTATTACAATATATGATACTGATCAAGCTTTAAAACATGTATTATCCCAACTATTTGATATTAAATTACTAATATTTTAAAACTATGTTTGCGTGATAAAGATGCTTGTTTTAAAGGATTATTGATTGTATTTTTTCTAACTACTATTTATTATTATATCCAAAAATTTCAAGTTGATTTTGTTTATGATAAATATAAAAGGTTTAATGATAAAGTTTGTTTATTCTGTTTTTATTTTTTGAGTAAAAGATAAATGACCTTAGTACCTAGTGTTATAGAAAAAAGCAAAGCTGGCGAAAGAGCTTACGACATTTATTCTAGACTGTTGGAAGATAGAATTATTTTTGTATGAGACACCATTACTACTCCTTTAGTAAATACTGTGGTAGCTCAATTGTTGTATTTAGAAAAAAAAGATCCAGACAAAGATATTGTCATGTATATAAATTCTCCTGGATGAGAGGTTTATAGTGGTATGGCTATTTATGATACTATGCAACATATCAAATGCGATGTTGTAACTATCGCTACTTGATTAGCTGCATCTATGGGATCTATCTTTTTAGCTGGAGGGACAAAATGAAAAAGATATGCTTTACCTCATAGTAAAATAATGATTCACCAGCCCTTAATTAGTGGATGATGAATTACAGGACAAGCTACAGACATCCAGATTGAAGCAGCAGAAATGATGAAAGTAAAAAAGATGTTTATTAAATTAATGTCTGAACATACTGGACAAGATGTTAAAAAAGTAGAACAAGATATGGAAAGAAACAATTGGATGACTCCAGAAGATGCTTTGAAATATTGAATAATTGATAAAATAATAAAATAGAGGCGATCGTTGGTTTAGAGTCGTTGCTCTAGAGTCACTAGTCGTTAGTCTTTAGTCATTAACAAATTATAAACTATTTTGCTTTAGACTAAAGACTACAGACTAACGACTAAAAATTTTACAAAGTAAAATTTTGATAAATGAATGATGAGGAATTAGTAATCGGTGAAACTGATTTTACGATAGTAGATAAAAAAGAGTTAATAGAATTAAAAAGTAAAAAAGAATCAAAGATAAGTGGGAATTTAAAAGATGATTTGATAAATTTATGATTTGTAGATTATGAAGATTTAGATGAGAAAGATAGGGAAATATTTGATAAGTTGGAAAACGAAAAAAGGGATAGTGACTTTTATGAAACATAAAAATTAGCAGAAAGTTAAAAGTTGAAAGTTACAAGTTATAAAGTTATTAATACTTTACAAACTTTATGAACCCCGCCCCGCCCCGCAGCCCCGCAATACTGCGGGGCGGGGCGGGGCGAGGCAGGCTTTACAAACTTAAGTGAAAATTAAGGTGAAGTATAAAATATTGTATGAAAATAAAGATCTAAATTTAGTCGAAAGATTATTGAAAATTAGAGGCATAGATGAAAATGCTGATATTTTTTTAAATCCAAAAATAAAGGACTATCGGTTGGACCCCATGAAACTAAATGATATGCCAAAAGCAGTAAATAGAATAATACAGGCCTTGAAAAATAAGGAAAAAATTATGATATTTGGGGATTATGATGTAGATGGGATAACTTCCAGTTTTATATTATTTAAGTTTTTTACAAAATTTTTGAAATATAGAAATATTAGTATTATGTACCCAGATAGAATAGAAGAATGATATGGAATCAAAAATTCTCATTTGGATGAGATGAAAGAAAAATGAGTAAGCCTAGTGATTACTGTAGATAACTGAATTACAAACATCCAAGAAGTAGAATATGCAAAAGAAATTTGATTGGACATGATTATCACAGACCATCACAAAAATTTAGAAAAACTTCCTGATGCTATTGCTGTAATAAACCCATTGATCTCAAAGGATTATGAATTTAAACATTTAGCAGGAGTTGGTGTCGCATTTAAATTATTGTGTGCATTATTGGATAGTACAAAAACTTGGAGTGAAAAAAAGAAAAATAATATTTTTAATTATTTTTTACCAATTGTAGCAATTTGAACAGTTGCTGATATTGTTTCCTTAACTTGAGAAAATAGATTGTTAGTGAAAAAGTGACTAGATTTAATTAATAATCATCGTGACCAAATACCAGAATCACTACAGTGATTTCTAGAATATCTCAATTTAAAAGAAGTGGATACTTTTCATATAGGATTTATCATTTGACCAAGAATCAATGCATGATGAAGGATTGACTCTCCTTATAACAGTTTGAATACACTTTTATTTACATGAGACAAGCAGTTGGAAGCTTTACAAAAAATAGATGAAATAAATACTGACAGAAAAAAATTACAAGAAGATGATTTTAAAATCGCTGAAGAGATGTTGGATTTGGATCAAAAAATTTTAATTGCGGAACATGAGGACTTTCATGAATGAGTAGTTGGTATAGTTTCGTGAAAAATTACTGAAAAATATAATAAGCCGAGTATTGTTTTCAAAATTAATAGAGACAAATGAGTTGCTGTAGCTAGCTTAAGAGGACCAGAATATTTTAATATAATAGAAATGCTACAAAAGCACTCCGATTTGTTAGAAAGATCCGGAGGGCACAAACAAGCTTGAGGACTAACAGTTTCATTAGATAAATTAGATGAATTCAAAAAAAGTGTAGAAACTTATTGCAATGAAATAATCAATGATGATGATTTGGAAAAAATATTGTATATTGATACAAAAATATATGATGATGAGTGGGATTATGAATTGATACAAGGATTAGAGGGTCTTGCTCCATTTGGAGAATGAAATAAAGAACCACAACTTTTGTTTGAAAATGTAAATATAGAAAAAATTGAAAAAGTATGAAAAAATGGAAATGGACATATGAAAATACATTGAGTATTTGGAGATAAAAAGATTAACTTTTTATTCCGATGAAAGGGAGATATGATAAAAAATATAAATACCAATAGTAAAATTAATGTTGTATGAAAAATAAAAAAAGATGATTTTAATTGAGGATATTATGTGAATTGATTGGAACTAATTGAATAATAGTTCGCTCTGCTCACGATAAATATTCGCTTCGCTCATGATAAAATGATAAAACAATACACTTGAACCTGTAGGCGCGAATTCGAATTCGCGCCTGCAATGTTAGGGAGGATGTTAAATCCCTCTACCCCGCACCGTAGTTCGCGATAAAGTGATAAAATGATGAATGCTCACGGTGTTCGCGATAAAATGATGAATTGATAAAATGATAAAATGTTGAAGTAACAAATTGATGTAGCCCCGCAGAATTGCGGGGCTGCAAAAGTGGTGGTGTTACCAATTAGGTTCTAAATGTGAACAAGGAAACAATCAAAACTTTTATAAAATAAACTTTATGAATGAACGAACAGGAAAGACAACAAGTTTGTAGTGTAATCAACAACTTTTTGGAAGCAAAAGGATTTTTCCCATATCTAATAGATTTGGAAACACATCCTATGTTTTGACCATTATTTAAAAATCTTGAAAAAGAACAAAAAGAAGATATCGAAAAAATCATAGATGAATGTATTGTAGAAAAATTAAACTCATACAAAACAAAATGATGAGAGTTGTTTAGGAGATTTTTTGAAGTAAATGAAGATGATTTTTGGAGATTTAGAGATATGAATTGTGATGATAATTTTGCACAAACTAAACAATTTCATGAATTAGGGAGAAAAATAGAAGCAGAGTTATTTAAATATGAATGAATTTTAACTGAAAAAATGCTAGAACAAGAAAAGGGATTGGATAAAGTAATATGATCTTTTTACAATATTGTATACACATATTTCCCTAGACTAAACTTAGTAGAAAGTGAGTAATTTTTTTTGGAGAATCATGTTAAATTATTGGGATGACAATAAGGTTTTTTAGTATAAAAAATTGCAATTTTAAAAAAGATCCTATAATAAAATCGTGAAAAAAAGCAAAAACAGTGAAATTTCACGATTTTTTGTTGTTGTTAAAAAAATCAAAACACCTATTCTCATTTGTACACATCTCATCTAGCTCCGGCATCAAAAAAATTAATAATAATTTTTTCATCAATAATTTCGTACAAAAACCTCCATTTCCCAATTCTTAATCTATAGGAATGTGGTAATCCAACAAGTATTTTAATATCTAAATTATTTTGATAAGGATTGAGTGCAAGCTGAGTTAATGCCTGTCTAAATTGAGCCACTAAAGGCTGTCCTTTGTGCTTAAGCAAAAATTTCTGTACTTTTTTTTCTAAGATGATTTGATACATTTTCTTATTCTAAACCATCTAAAAATGAAAAAGCCTCCACTCCATCTTTTCAGTGAGAGCTTTGTTGATATGCTCTAATGTCTTCAAGACTTGCTTTTTCTGCAGGGAAACTTAACTTAAGAAGTGCATTATATTCATCAATACTCAATAAAACCCCAACAGGCTTATTTTGGGAAAGGATAATTTTTTTCCCTGTGGTATTGACCTGCTTTACAATAGTTGCTGTCTTATCTCTTAATTCAGAAATTGAAGCAAAACTTGTTTTAGTAATCATTTTGATTATCTTAAAAACATAAAATCTAAGTATTTTTGTGGGTATATTTATAGGTATTTTTACCAACATTTCAAGAGATAAATTATAATTTCTAAAAAAAATAAAAACACCAGGGAAAACCGAATTCCATAGAAACAATTAGACAAAACATAGTCACAAACTATAAAATCTTACAATTTACAAGAAAATAATAATTCAATACAACTAATCCAAATGCTTTTTGCAATTGAAAAGAAGTGTTTTGTAATTTTTCTTTGCATCAATTTCAAATATAGTAATGCTAGTATTATGGGGTTTTTCCATTCCTTCAATATCTTTAGGTTTTTTTCCTGTGATTACAGCAACCAAAGCCTTATTAAATTGGTGATGTCACACAAGCAAAAGAGTATCATTGGGATGCTTTAACAACAATCAATCAAAAAATCACACCCTGAAATTTGCAAAATTTAAAATTTTTGTTATAATTAAGTTGTCAACATTTTATTTTTTAACCAATTATACTAATGGCTATTATAAAGATTGATGAAACTTCCCTTGAAAAAGGAAAATTAACAAACCAAGAAAGACCTACTACTAGTATGGTAGAGAAAATGAAAGAAAAAATGGTAAAAATTTTTAAGAGTTCTGAGCAAAAAGAATATGAACAAAATGAAAAACAATTTATGGAAATTTTTTCTGAGCTTTCTCTAAAACAACAATTATTGTTAGAACAACTTTTAGGTGATTATATTGATGATGATATGTATCCAAGTTCAGATTTTTTACACAATTTTGAACTTGCATTGAAAAATGATAAAGAAATTGGAAAAAAAGAGCAGGAAATGCTAAATTTAGTAAAAAACAAAAAAATAATCAAACATAAAAGATCTGACGAATCAATTTGAGTTTGGAAAAAAATGAATGAAATTATTGAAGAAAATAAAAAACAATATTCTGAAGAGGACATCAAAACCATTACATCAGAAGTTAAGGATATTACCGCTTTGCAACCTAGTCAAATATCAGAAGTTTTTCTAAAAGATATGCTATCATAATTTCATTATTGAACTCAAGAGAAAATATTTCACCTTTATTAATAGAAGAAACCTGATCTATAAAAAGTTCAGGTTTTTTTGATTTTTAAAAACTATGCTATATTAGGAATATAAGCAATAATTTAATTATTGTAGATATTTGATTAGAGTTCTTTGTAAATAATGATGGATTTGGCTTATGGAGAGATCAGTTAATAAACTCTTAGACCTTAAATTTCTCAATAAATTCACATATTTTCTCAAGATTTGTTTTATCAAAAGATATCTTTTTATTTTTTAACGTACAAAGTACAGGTATAAGATCGGTATCTATATCCATAGCTAATTTATCTATTGAAATATCGGTATATAATTTATCTTCAGTTTGCCAATTATCTCTATAATCTTTTATTTTTCGAGAAATCTGATCTTTTAAATCATCAAAATTAACTCAATTAGTTATCATATATTGAATATCAAAGAAATCTCTTATTGCAAGATCTGGTCGGCGTGTAAGAGTTGCTCTAACTTTTTCTGACGCTATTTCTCTAAGATCCATAGCTTTAATCTGTATTTTTGGAAATAGAGGTTCTTCTAAAATATCATCCATATAAATGGATCAAATCTCTTTTGATATAGGTTCAAATAATGATTCTTTTTCTATTCTAATATCTATTTGTATCCATTGTTCAGATCAGTCAAAAACTGAGTTATATCTGAAAAGATATCCTCATTGACGTTTTTTCTTATGAGTTGTTCAGTATTCAGAATCTGTATATTCAAGTCAGATTTTCTTGTATTTATCTTCTTGAAATGCAGATTTGAGCCTACTAAAAATATTTCACCTAGCACTCTGTCCTGCATCACTTATAATGAAAAAATCCAAATCTTCAGAAAGTCTATAATAATCGTAATACAGTTTATTTAAACAAGTTCATCATTTAAAAACAAGTTGAGGATAATTTTTTGAAAAATCGATAAGAAGAACTGTCAAAAGAAAATCTTTTTCTATCTTATATTTATTAAATCAAAATTTTTTAGCATATCTTTCAAAATATTTTGGTAAACCTTTTTCAATTAAAGGTAATTTTATACCTAAAACGCTATTGATCCCTGCGACATTCATTAATATAAGATTCTACAATATAAAAATTTTTCTTATTTAAATGTTTTTCAGCCAAACTTAACAGTTTTCAGATATCTATATTATGGTTAAGTTCATATGCAACTCTATCTCAAAATTCTAATTTTCATTTTTTTTCAATTATTAACTCAATTAATGCTCTTTCTCTGCTCATACAATAATATTTTTGTCATTGGCTTTCTTTTCTTTCTTTTCACCAAAAAAACTTAGGAGAAACTTTTTTAAAAATAAAATATGAATTGTTAATCCTCTTTTCTCAAGTATATGATAAATTATAAACAGTTATCCAGTTGGCAAGTTGCGTAGAATATCAATATTGATTATAAAGGAATAATCATCAGATCATATAAGTTTTTCATTTCATATATTGTCACAATATAGCATAATCTGAAATAATTCAACGATATAAATTATTAATATAAAGTTTTCAGTTAATTACTGGAGTAATTACTCACTTTCTAGATAGTTCTTTAATTTCATAATTTATAGAAAACTTATCCATTATTTTGTCAAGAAAACTAATTTCAACGAATGGATGATTGTACAAATCTAGCTTTTCTTTTATAAGTTGTATTTTATTATCAACAACCATGAAAAATAAAGAATAAAGATAAACAAATACACAATAAATAAATAAAAATAAAAATCAATACATAGTGTCAAAAGTGGCAATATTATCACTTTTGTATCATAAAAACTTATTAATCATATCAGTTATTAAAACATATATCTAGTTTTTACACTGTCGCGATTTTCCCGACATCTAAAACAATAAAAAAAATTAAAAATCGACTGGATTTCTAATTTCAACTCCATATGGTGTGTCACTGACCCAAAAAGAAGCGGCAAAAAATTTTAAAGAAAAACCTGAAAAATTACTTGCTGAAGATGAAGAAAGCCCAAAATAAACTATAAATAATATGAGATAAATCTCTCTTATTTTTTACACCTTTATTATTTCTATATATCAGACATGATGCTCATGTTCGCCATCAGGAATATGATTATCTTGTAGTGTTTTTTCTTCTTGCTTTTGAATAATATATCCTTTTGGCAGTTTAAAGTCTTTAAACACATAAAAAGAAAGTTTTTGATTTATGCTCATTGTAGGGTCATCATCGAAAAAAAAACTTAAGCAAAGCACTCCTCATTTATTTAATTTTTCTAAATAATAAGGAAGTATTTGCTCTAAAAAGAACTTTTTTTTCAAAAAAACAATAACATTAAAAAGCAAAATAAGGTCAAAGCTCTGATTAAAATTTAAATTCAAGTCTCTAATATCAGCTTGTAAAAAAGTTATTGAAGGATGAGTTTTAAGATATTTTGGGAATTGCCAAAGTGGCATAGACTGGTTATCAATTGCTATCACTTTAGCTCCATAACTTGCAGAAAAAAGACTTCGCTTTCCATTCCCTGCACCAAGATCAAGTACCGAAGTAATTTGTTTAAGAGAAAAAAGTTTTGCTATATTTTCTGCTATCCACATTTACTATTTTATTTAAAATAAAAATCTACCTTACAAAATGCAAAATCACTCCTGCGACTTTTTGAACATTAACAATTTGCACAATTTCACCGCTCTCTAGTTTAATCACTCCTGTATCACAAACCTGCCCTCCCATTTCAGGATAGAACGGAGTTTTATCAAAAATCAAGAATCTGATTCCATCTTCAGTTTGAACATCTTTCAAAAGCTTTGCACCACTATTTTTTAAATCATCGTAACCTACAAACTCAGTTTCAGAAAGTCCTTCCAAATATTTAGACCAATCTGCTGTTTTTTGGAACATTGCCTTACTTCCTTGGCGAGACTTTTCTTTTGCTATTTCCAATGCTTTTTCATAACCTGGTAAATCCAATTCCACTCCACGCTCAGTTGCAATTTCTTTGGTAATTTCGAGTGGAAAGCCATAAGTATCATAAAGCATAAAAATTTTATCCCCAGCGAGAACTTTCTTCCCTTGAGAAAGAATTTCTTCTAAAAAGTCATTTAATATTTTTTCTCCATTATGGATTGTTTTTTCAAACTGTGAAATCTCGTTAAGCCAAACTTTTTTAATAACAGGCTCATTAAACTCTCTCAAACCTTTGAAAGCAATAAAAGCTTGATCAATAAAATGAGCTAATTCTTCACTTGATAACTTCTTGAGTAAAAAGAGGTTGTAATAACTCCTTCTAATAATCATTCTCAAAACATAGCCTGCAGCAACATTAGAAGGTGTTAGACCATCATTGATTAGCATAAAAGCAGTTCTGATATGATCAGTAATAATTCTAAACTTTCTTTTATGCTCTATATATTTCAAACCTGTTGTTTTTTCTAGAAGTTCTAAAAATGGAGCAAAAAGATCTGTTTCATAAATACTATCTTTGTTTTGAAGAACTTTACACATTCTTTCAAATCCCATACCCGTATCTACATTCGTGTGAGGAAGTTTAGAAATCTTTCAGGTTTCATCACGATAGAACTCCATAAAAACATTGTTCCAGATTTCAAGCCAATTTTCTTCATCATCCTTTACATTTGAAGCAACAGGAGGGAATTCTGACTCACCTACTCGATAAAATATTTCAGTATCAGGACCACAAGGTCAAACTGGCCCAGGACTTCGCCAATTGTTTTTTGCGTTAAGGAATGAAATTTTCTCCTCAGGAATTCCTGTTCTCTTCCAAGCTTCAAAGGAAACCTCATCTCTTGGAGCATCTTCATTTCATTCAAAAACTGTTACTGCTAATTTACGGGGATCAAAACCAAGTTCATGAACAAGAAATTCATAACTTCGTTGAATTGCTTCTTCCTTGAAATAGTCCCCAAGCGACCAATTTCACATCATTTCAAAAAAGGTAAGATGAGAATCATTTCCCACTTCATCAATATCAACTGTTCTTATACATTTTTGTATATTAAAAAGCCTAGGCCCAAGTGCATGTTTTTTCCCCGCAAGATAGGGGATAAGTGGTTGCATTCAGGCAACATTAAAAAGTGCAGTAGAAGATGATTTATCTGCAATAAGTGAAACTTCTGGCAAATGAACATGCTGTTTTGAAGTCCAAAATCCGCTTCGTTTTTTTCTTAATGTTTGGGAATCCATAAAATCAGGATTTAGTGCTGAAATAAATAAAGTTTATGAAAAGGAGGGTTTGGTAAAATTCGGAAATAAGATTCCTCCCCTGGGGGAGGTTGCAATCCCCGCCCCGCCCCGCAGTACTGCGGGGCTACGGGCGGGGTAGGTGGGGGTATTACCCCTAAACTACAACCCCCATCTACCCCGCAATACTGCGGGGGCCCAGCTTCCCCCAAGGGAAGGATTTTCAACTTGTAACTTTACAAACCCCGCCCCGCAGTATTGCGGGGCTACGTGGCGGGGCAGGCTTTTAACTTGTAACTTATAACTAAAGTGGGGCCTCTCATCATCAGATAGCTTTTAGAGTATCATCGTTTACTAAACTATCTATATATTCGTATAAGTTAACTTTATTTACTCATTCATTAGTCAAAATATACATTTCAGGCTTATTTCAAGAATTTTCAGATATTGATATATCCAGAACCTTCTCATTAGATAAATCAAACTTGAAACTAAATAAGTAATATAGCTTGAATTGAGTATTGTACTGATCGTTTGTTTTTAGAGGATTGGATGTGTATATTGTAAATGTTTTATTTATCCTATCAAATAAATAGACATACTTGGAGTTTAGGTATGCAATAACTTTGATGTCATCGGAATATTTGTTTGTAATTGTGTCTCATCATAATAATTTAATTTCACGAACATCCAAAGAAACTCCATAACCAGGTCTTCGTAGCTGATATAATTTTCAAGCATTCCAAGTAAGGAAAGTAGAATCTATTGCGACATCTCCAAAATCTCAAGAAAAACTAACTCAACTTTCGTAGCCAGCCATAAGAGAATAGTTTTCTCATCATTGGTAAGAAACTTGGGATCATACAATATTTCTATATCTAGTAACAAATGCTCAATCACGGGAATTGTTTAAGTTGGATTGAAATACATATAAGTTTGCTTTTCAATATACTCCTACTCATCAAATTGTGTCTGGGAATCCCGCTGGATCTGAAGTAATAAGTGGTTCCACTCCAGCTTTATTTACAGAAAAGATACGACCATCTTTTGTATAACAATACAAACCATCTCTCAATAAATTACTTGAACATCATTGGATATCAGAATCAATATTAAATTCTACTAAAGATCATCTAGAACCGTCATTTACCACTCATATCATAGCTCATTTAGTCCCTCAAATATTTAATCATCTTTGAAAATCAATGAACAAAACATCACCGACTTTAGTTTTTTCTGTACTATTTAATGATAATACTCTAGTTTTTATACCAGTGGCTGGATCGTCCAGTTTTGATAAACTTTCCAATCTAATAATATTGAATCATTTGTAATAATCATCTTCTATAATTCCCTTCAAATTTTCAACATCTTCGAGCCATCTTCCTTTACTTTCTAATAAGTTTAATTTCTCTACTATTTGACTATATTTTACTCATTTTTGATCTGAACTTGGATCCATTTGCTTGAAAAGTAAAATATCTTTTTTGATATCATCTATTGTAATATCCACAATTACTCAATCTGATGTCTTAAATACAGAATCTTTGGAAGTATTTAATAGCTGAGATAAAACACTATATAGCATGACCAAAATAACGATACTCAAAACTAAAATCGTAATATAATATTTATTTGCTAGTATTCTTTTGGTCCAAGCTGTATTAATTTTTATAGGATTTTTGATTTTTGGTAACCTACTGGTGCTTTGTTTTTCTATAACATTTCCATAGATATGATAATTGGACATCAGAGCTATATTCTCTTTTTCTACTCTAGCAGTAACAAGTTTTTCTATAAATTCTATAAATGAAGTTTCTGGAGCTGAAAGGATATTTTCCATTTCATTGATATCTGACTGATCCAAAACATCTGATAATTTGGTCCCAATGTACAATAACTCATCTCAAGTTTGGATGTCTCATTCTATAAAATCTGAAAATATATCTATTTTAGATTTTTTATTGAATCAATTGTGTAGCTGATAATTTAATCTTTTGTTTCTAAACATAATGAAAGAGATATCTCATATCATAGAAGCCATAATAGTGGTGCCTGCTATAATTTGAATGTATCATTTGATGGTAAAACGATCTACATCTGTAACTTTATCAGAAAACTTTCTAAGATTAGTATTTAGGGATTGAAGGCCATCTTCTAAATTGTTTTTGAGATCTGTTTCATCATAAATATCAGTATTTGACTTGTCTATAAATTCTGCCAAAAAATCTTGTAATAGATCTTTTTGGTATTCCAAAAATTTATCTGAATCAAAAACAACATAAGCATTTATGATTACTCAATTTGCTAATTTTTCTTTGAAAGAAAAAGACTGATTGTCCGCTAAATAATTATGTTTTTTTTCTTTAATTTGCATATCTTTGGGGAAAAATCATATAAAAAATTGTATTCACAAAAATGTTTTACTTTTTTAAGGTATCAAAATTTAATCCTTTTTCAATAGTAAATATCTAAAAATATAAGGAAATAATGAAAAACTATTTTTTACTTTTTTGTAGTTTCTCTTGGGATCTGTAATAAACCTCCAAAGCCACTCTAATTTTATCTTTCTGACAAATTTTGGAGCTCTTTTTTGTGTTCATTTTTTTACTGAACTATTTGGGCTTTCTCATGCTAAGAAATCGAATAGTCATCATACTGTGAAAACTATCAAATTACTTTCTTTGATTTTATAATAATTTTTCATAGTTCGCAATTCTTGAATTGGGTTTGTTGGAGTAGATCTAGCTACTAACAAAATGTTTAGAACTTCTTCATTATTATTTTTAGACTTTTTGAAACTCTCTCGATCAAATTCTGAATATCAATCTTGAATATAAGAAACCTCGAATCATTTGTAAGAAAAAGTGTTTTTCACTTCTTGAACTATTTCTTTTTTTGCTCAATATAATGATATAGAAATTCTTTGACTACCGTATCTTTTTTTGATTTCATCTAAAAAATAAGGGATAAAATCTGTACCATTTAAGTTTGAAAGATTTTTCGTTGGTAGAGAAAATCTACGGTTTGCTAAACGATAAAATGTTTGTAAAGCTATACCATCTGGCAAAAGAAAATCTCATTTTGTGATAGCTTTGTAATAATCTTTTTGAAGAGTAGTTTTTTTTGTGGATTCAAAAAGTTTTTGTTCTTTGATAATAGCAAAATAAATGAAATTTGATATTACAAATCATTGTTGTTCGTATAAATTCAAGACACTATCAACAGCTTTTTCAGCACTGTTGGGAAATATTTTTTGTAAAATTTCTTCCATGTGTTATATTTAGTAATAAAATGTTTTTATTTTTGACAAGATTATATTTTAAATATTCTTGTAAAAAACATTGTTGAAGACGGCAACTAAAGGGTTTCAATCACTATTCCAGGATAGTAGTAGTGAAGTATATCTGTATAACTCCATCCGAATTGAGTCCATCTTTCAGCTCCAAGTCAGCTTAGTCCGACTCAATGTCCAGAGAATTTTTTATCTTGGCATATTCACAAATCAAATTTTGATTTTAGATAAGGAGTATCATTTCGTCATCGTTTTTCGTTTGCTGAATAAGTAAATCCAGCTGAACATGAAAAGTATGGTAACAATGGAACATTATTGTTGTAAAGAACAATTTTATCTTTTGTTTTTTCTAGGGCTGTATACCATTTTGTCAAAGTTTTTTCTAATCATGCTCACACATATTTTTGGAAAATCCTAGAATCATCCACAGCATTGTAGGTAGCTTGTGAAGGTATATTTGGATGAATATTTTTTGGATTCATATAAAATAAAGCATAAGATTTGGATATCAACGACATAACTTCATTTTTTGTAGCTGATTCTGTATCATTGGTTTCTGCTATTCACTTCATATAATCTCAAAAAGGAAGCTTGTTTATAACTACATATTTATTTTGTTCTACTCAATTTAGATCTTTCATATAATCTTTTTTGAAAATCAAAGAACCACGAAAAGTATTCCAAGCTATACCAGCATAAGATTTTCTAGTGTAATTATCTATACTGATAAGGCTGTTTTTTGGTACAACAGACAATCTATCTACATTGTAAGTATTTCATCACAAATTCAACTGTAGTTTGTCAGAAACTTTTATAGTAGCATTATTTGCTTCAAGTTTATTTTGATTAAAGGAGAAAATACATCATTGTTCACAAGATAAGTTATATTCTGAATAATCTTGAGTTAATTCATAAAGAAGAACAGAAATATCTTGATTCAAATAAATTTTTGCCTGGATTTTGTCTATTTTTCATGATAATCTACTTATATTCTCATTTGAGAATGTAATATTATTTTTTGTGATATAGTCGTTTTTGATTGTTTTAACTGCAGGTGCAATTTTGCTTTGCATAGACTCAAAATAACTGTAAGTAAGCCTAGTTCTTTGAGCTCTTGGATTTGTATTAGTCTCTTTTGCTGATCTTAAACCACTAGCACTTGTTAGAGTTTTTCATTCCAAAAGATCTTTTACTCCGTTTCTAACAAAGGGAAGTAATTGATATAAATATTTACCAGGACAAGATGTAATCCCAGCATCTTTGTGTCATGCTATCACATAATTTTCAGCTGAAACTATGTACGGAACTTCTTTGGAATCTTTATGATAATCTGTTCTAGAAAAAGGGTTTATATTGTACTTTTTTGCCAAAGCTGCTGACAATCTAATAAGAGACTCCAATGCCTCTTTTGTTGGTTTTACATTTTCAAAATTTCAAATTAATGAAATTCCGATACTAGGAGTATTGTTTCGTTTTGCATGTGCTCAAACTACTCACTCTCATCCTGCTCTACCCTCATAAATATTCCCAAATGGATCAATCAAAAAATTGTAACCGATATCCCCTCGTCAATTAGTAACAGTATGATATCGATAAACTCCACTAAGATATTCCAAAACATCAGCTTTATTTTTTAGAATTGTATTGTCTGATGCTGTATGGTGTACAATAATTTTAGTTTTATTGTTTTTGATATATTCTGGCCAAAAAAGATAATTCCCATTGCTTTCGTATTTGGTCCAATCCAAATCTATTTCGGAATAATAATTTGATTTCAAATAATCATTTGCCATTTGTTCTTGGTACTCTTTTTCTTTGATTGACCAATACTTTTCTGCATCTGTTTCTCTGAGTTCATTCATTTTTTGCTCATTTTTTTCGGCATTTACTTTACTTCTTTCAGTCCTTGACATATCAGAATATCTCAAAGCTTCGTTTGCTCATCGTTGATCACGAGTGATAATTTTGATTCATGGTAAGTTTCGTGCTCCTGCGTAAATAAATGAAAATCAAAATACAGAAAAAATTGATAGCAAGAAAAAAATTAATTTAAATTGTTTTTTCATAATAATGGTATTTTTTATATTTGTAAAAAATCTGTCCTCTTTTTTATATTGAATAAGTTTTTATTTTCAACTAATAGTAAAAGAAGCTTTAAAAGTTTATAAAGTTACAAGTTTGTAAAGTTGGTAGTTCCTCCCTTGAGGCGGTTTGCATAGCTAGTTGGAGGTAAAATCCCCCTTATCAAGGGGGACTAAGGGGAATCTAACCCCCAACTACAAACCCCCATCTACCCCGCCCCGTAGCCCCGCAATACTGCGGGCGGGGCGGGTGCCCAACTTCCCCCGAGGGAAGAACTTTTTTATTTACAACCTGAGTATCAAAAGAAATGATATTCTGTAGAGAACGGTCCACCGCAGAATTATGCGGAGTTCTTTATTACATATTTATTATAAAATGTAAGTGTGCCCGTAGCCCTGCAATAAGTGAATTATTATAAGTAAATTAAATGATTTATTTTTCATTGAATCTTTTTTTGAAAAAACTATATACTTATTATATAAGTATGGTTTTTAGTTAATTTTTTGAAAATATGGAATTTACTCATTTACATGGACATAGTACATTTTCATTTTTGGAAGCTATATGAACTCCAAAAAAAATAATCCAAAAAGCAAAAGAATTAGGTTTTGAAAATATAGCTTTGACTGATCTTGGTGGAATGTATGGAGCTATTGCTTTTTATGACAGTGCTAGAGAAAATTGAATAAATCCTATTATTGGGACAGAATTGGGATTTGTTTTAGATATCAATGGCTACAATAGAATTGAAGATGTTTGAAATATGTGCTTACTTGCAAAAAATGGAGAATGATATAGCAGTCTAATGAAAATAGTTTCCCACGCAAATCAAGAATGAATTTCTGGGAAAGCTAAGTTTGATATAAAAACATTGGAAGAAAACAATCAATGATTGATTGCATTTATGTGAGGAGAAGAGTCTTGGATTGGAAAAATGATTTTTAGGTCTGAAGCTGATGAAAAAATTATTGAAATAATAAATATGATACAAGATAAAATCTGAAAAGAAAATGTGTTTTTGGAAATAATAGCACAAGATGAATTGAAAAACCAAAACTTGAAAAAAATAAATAGTAAGATAATTGAACTATCAGAAAAGTTGGGAATCAAATGTATTGTAAACAATATTTATCAGTATATCAATGAAAGCGACAAAGAAGCTTGGGAAATGGCCCTAGCGATAAAAGATGGGAATAAAATGTATGATGATCACAGAAGAAAACCAAAAGAAAAATATCACTTGATGTCTGGACAAGAAGTTTTTGCCATGATGATAGACAATTGATATAGTGAAGAACAAGCCAAAAATTGGATAAACAATAACAATGAAATAGCTAAAACTATAAAAATAGAAATTCCTATGGGACAAACTTTATTCCCAAACTACTCTACTCCACCACATATTTTAGAACTCTATGGAAAAGTAAAAAACAAGCTGATTTCAAACTAATTTTTTGAAGAGGAAAATATGTTTTACAAGAAGGATATTGAGAAGAAAAAAATGTTATAAAAATATAGATTATATTGTTTTTTTATAGTTTTTGTCTAACAGAATAATTTTGTCAAATATAGTTTTGACAAAAAAGCAAGTAAAAAAAATTTTTGTGATTGAAAAATAATTGGGTATCTATAAGTTGGTAAATAATTTAATTAATTTTGAAAAATGAATGCAGAAAGTAAAAGAATATTTGGCTTGAAAGTTGAACGAAGAGCAGTTGAAAGCAGCCTTACATACCGACACTTCTAGTTTAATTTTAGCTGGAGCAGGATCTGGTAAAACAAGGACTTTGACATATAAAATATGATATTTGATGTTTGGGCTAAAAATCAATCCAAACAATATTTTGGCTGTAACTTTTACAAATAAGGCGGCCAATGAAATGAAAGAAAGACTGATGGAGATCTCTGACGATTTTTCTCAGATGATGGGGGGGACAATTTCTGACGATTTTTCTCAAAAGATAGGGACAATTTCTGACGATTGCTATCAGAAGATATCAGACGATAAATCGTCTGATATTGATGATAATCGTCAGACATTGTCCCCAGATGATAATCGTCAGAAATCCCCAGAAGACAGTATTGATGATTTTTTGAATTTTATAGAACAAACTAAACCAAGTACAGGTGGGAATAATGTGAAATATACCGAAAAAGACTTTAAATGGATTGGAACATTTCATAGTATTTTTTTGAAAATATTAAAAGAAGATATTGATAAACTGGAGATGAAATATGATAAAAATTTTACAATAATAGACTCAAATGATAGCAACAAAGTAGTAAAAGATCTTTTGAAAAAGCTTAATTTAGATGAAGTATTCAAACCAAATGAGGTAAAATGATTTATCAGCAATCAAAAAAACAATTGATATGATGCCAAAATGTATCAATCAAAAATCACTACAGATTATGAGCAAAATATGGGGAAAGTTTATGTGGAATACCAAAAAGAATTAGAAAGATCAAATATGTTGGATTTTGATGATTTATTGTTACTACCCTATTTGCTTTTTAGGAAAAGAGCTGATATACTAGAAAAATGGAAAAAAAAGTTTTTGTATATTATGGTAGATGAAGCTCAAGACACAAACTGGATACAATTTGAGCTGATGATGATGCTCAGCGGAAAGGATGGAAATATTACCTTGATATGAGACGACTACCAAAGTATTTATGGCCGGAGATGAGCTTTGATGGAAAATTTTTTGAATGTAAAAAAATATTGGCCAGATATCCAAATGTTCAAACTTCAAATCAATTATCGTTCTCGCCCACATATTGTAAATGCTGGAAACTATATTATAAAAAATAATTTGAAACAATACAATAAAGATGTGCATTCTCATAGAAAAGAAGATGGGAAAATTACTGTTTTTTGCCACAATTCTGATATAGATGAAGCTGCTAACATAATAGATTTTATTATGAAAATGAAAGATAAGGGCAAAATTCAAAAACTATGAGATGTTTCGATATTATATAGGACCAATGCCCAATCTTCTACTTTTGAACAAATCTTGGTACAAGAAAAAATTCCTTATAAAATACGATGAGCATATAAATTTTTTGAAAGAGAAGAAGTAAAAGATATTTTGGCATACATTAAATATTTAGCAAATAGTGGAGATTCTGTTTCCTTAAAAAGAATTATCAACCTACCTACAAGATGAATTGGAAAAGATAGTTTATCAAAATTGGAAGATTATGCGACTATCAATGGATTGACACTACACGATGTTTTGGAAAATATAGATAGTGTGCCTGTAAATATTACCAGTAATGCAAAAAATGGGGTTTTGGAATTCAAAAAAATAATACACGAAATCACTGATAATTGGGACAAATACTGACCTGCTGATGTTATTTCTAAAATAATAAAATCCATAAAATATAAAGAACATTTAGAAAAAATTCATTGAAATAATGAAGTAGCAGAAGAAAGATTTGAAAATGTATGACAACTAATAAATATGGCATCGAGTCATGTAGAAAAATGAAAAGAAGCAATAAAACAATTTGTAGAAGAAGTGACTTTGATGACTGATGTAGTAAATGATGAAAATGCAAATGCTGATGTGATAAAACTTATGACCATCCATAGTAGTAAAGGATTAGAATTCCCTTATGTATTTATAGCTGGTGTAGAAGAAAATGTATTCCCCCTGACAAATGCTACTATGGAAGCACATTTATTGGAAGAAGAAAGAAGATTAATGTATGTTGGAGTTACTAGAGCAAAAGATTATTTGTTTTTATCTTACACAAATAGTAGAATGACTTGGTGACAAGTCAGAAACAACCCTCCTAGTAGATTCATTTGAGAAATCCCAGAAGAACTTACAAGACATTATGATCTATGATCTGGAGGGAATAGAAATTCAAGAGCCGACTCTTATTCCAGTCAAGATAATTTTGTTTCTTATTACAATACAAGTAGACAAGAAATCAATATAAATGAATGAGATAATGTAAATCACAAATTGTTTGGTAATGGTTATGTTTTGGAAGTGCGGGATCATTTGGCTGTAGTGAGATTCAAGGATCCAAAAATAGGAACAAGAAAGATGGAAATAAGATTTTTGACGATAATATAATAAAAAATGGAGAAAAATAACTTAAAAACTCGCAAAAAAAATAGATTGGACGCTTTTCATTACAATGATTGATACTTTTTTATAACTGTAAATGTCCAAAATCATGAAAAAGTTTTTGGAGAAGTCGTTGATGATAAAATGATTTTAAATAAATATGGTGAAATTGTAGAAAAACAACGATTATGGTTAAATAAGTATGAAAATATAAAATTATATCATTATGCGATTATGCCAAATCATTTTCATTGAATAATTGAAATTGAAAATGTAGGGAACCTCGTAGAGAACCTCGTAGAGAACGGTCGCGACCGTTCCTTACAAAAAAAATGATTATCTTCCGTTGTATGAGCATTTAAAACAACATCGTCTAAATTAATTCATAAATTATGATTAAAATCATTCAAACGACAAAAATCATTTTATGATCACATAATCCGTAATGAAAACGATATGAATAGAATAATTGAATACATTGAACTGAATCCATATGCTTGGGAGAATGATGAATATTATAGATAAAAACAACTACTAACCGCTACTATTCAGATAACACAACAATCGCACCTACTTTATTTTTAATAACAACAATGATTGATTCAAAATTAACTTATGCTGTGATATGAGCATCAAATAATATTGAAAAATATGGATACAAGGTTTTCAAAGATTTTATTGATAAATGATTTAATACAATTGCTATCAATCCAAATGAAACTGAAATCTTGGGAGAAATATGCTATAGCAAGCTATCAGATTATGATTGAAAAATAGATGTAGCAATATTTGTTTTATCTCCAAAATTCTCTTTACCAGTTTTGGAAGAAATAAAAGAATTAGGAATCAAAAAAATATGGTTCCAACCTGGTGCTGAAAGTGATGAAGCTATTGAATTTTGTATTAGAAACTGAATTGAGTATGTGGCAAATGCTTGTATTATGATTCAAAATAGGTAGCCTTTGAAGTTACAAGTTAAAAATAGCAGGTCAATGGTTATCTCCCTTACTAAGGGCTAACACTTTATAAACCTTATGATAAAAAAGTTCTTCCCTTGGGGGAAGTGTACAAGTTACTTAATTCGGTAACAAATTTTTTGTAAAATTAAAAGGAGATTGTCATTCTAAGGATCAATGTGCTC